>JBDTPP010000167.1:0-5954 GCA_039932615.1 Pseudoxanthomonas sp. | reverse complement strand
TGGCGGTGGTGGAGACGCGTACCCGCCTGCTGGGGCCGGACAATCCGCAGACCCTTCGCGGGATGTTGAACCTGTCGTCTTTGTACGCGCGGCTGCAGGACTTCAAGTCCGCCCTTGCCTTGCAACAGAAAGTCATCGATGCGCGCATACGCGTGCTTGGCCCAAGGCATCCGGACACCCTCTTCATCATGATCAACCATGCCGGCTCGCTGCAGCAGGCAGGGCAGCCCGCAGCTGCGTTGGAGGAGCTGCAGCGCGTGCTGCCGCTGGCGCGCGAGGTGCTGGAACCAGCGCATCCGCAATTGCAGGCGGCACTGATGATCATTGCCCGTGCATCAGAAGACTTGGACGACTCGGTCAACGAGATCGGCGCCTATCGCGAACTGCTGGAAATGCGGCGGGCGAAGCTGGGCGAGGACGACGCCAAGACCATCGAGGTTGCGTGGCAACTGGGTCAAGCGCTCGACTACTACGGCAAGCGCGAGGAAGGCGCTGCACTGCGCAAGCGCTACGTCGCGCCGCTGCTGGGCGCGGATCCTGCAAAACTTGATCCGGCGAAATCCAAACTGGCGGAGCGCATCCGCCAGTCGGACAAGGGAAACGCTTCCTGATCTTGCTTGCTGGCGATCAGCGCACCACCACGGTGGTCGCCTTGTTGGCGATCAGGTAGGGCTTCAGGTCTTCGATTTGGCTGACCTTGCCGATCGCACGCTGGGCAAATTTCTGCCCGGTGATGCGCACGTGGCAGTTCTGGAACGGACGATCCTTATCCTTGCCCTTCGAGCAATAGACCACGCGGCCATCGCGGTCCCAGCCCAGCACAAGGCGCTCCTGGTTGTGGCTGGTGCGGTAGATCCAGCCTTTCTGGATATCGGATTCGGACATGGCCATGGCGGTTTTCCTGATTTCTTTTGATTGCGTTGGGGATGGCTTGAAGAGCAGCGTGTGAAGCGCTGGGCGGGAGCATCTATTCGCCAGGCTTCGCGGCAGCGACAGGCGACTGGGTCGCCGCACGCCGGGCCAGGAGTGCCTCGCGGTGCGCGATATAGGCATTGGCGCCGAGGATGATGCCAACGCCTGCCACCGTCCAGCGATCCAGGGATTCGCCGAACAGCCACCATCCAAACAGCGCCACCAGCGGCAGCTGCATGAAACTGATCGGGGTCAGCGCGGAGACTTCGCCCAATCGTAGCGCGCGCGTCCACAGCAATTGTCCCAGAGTGCCGAATACGCCGGTAGCCGCCAGCCACAGCCAGGCAATGCCGGACGGCCACACCCATACGAACAAGGCCGGAACCAGGGATAGCGGAACCCAGAACACGTAGGTGTAGAACACCACGGTGTCGGCGCTGTCGATCCGGGTCAGCTGTTTGATCTGGATCGCGACCAGTGCGCTGAGCACGGCCGCAAGCACGGCGATAAGGGTGCCGGGACTGAAATCGGCGGAGCCCGGACGCACGATCACCAGCACCCCGATGAAGCCGACGATTACCGCGCCCCAGCGGCGCATGCGCACGGTTTCGCCCAGCCACAGCACCGCGGCGATGGTGGCGAACAGGGGTGTGGAATAAGACAGCGAAACTGCCTGGGTCAGTGGCAAATGACCCAGCGCCCAGAAGCCGCACAACATGGATCCCAGGCCGATCACGCTGCGCAGGAAATAGCGCGGCAACTGCCGGGTGCGCAGCGGCGCGCGGCCGGGACGCAGCAGGATCGGCAGCAACGCCAGCAGGCCGAAGCCATTGCGGAAGAACGCCACTTCCGGGGTAGGCACGTACACCGTGGCCAGGCGGATGGCCACTGCCATCATGCCGAAGGCCATGGTGCTGCCGAGCATCAACAGGGCGGCACGTACCGGGGCGGGTTGCGCGGACAGGCGTGTCACTGCGCGATCACCACTGCTCGCCGATGATCCGAGGCTCCGGCTGCAACGCCACGCCGAAGCGCTGCTCGACCGAGGCGGCGATGCGTCGCGCCAATGACAGCAATTGCGCGCCGCTGGCGTTGCCATGGTTGACCAGCACCAGCGCGTGGCTGGCGGCGACACCCGCATCGCCTTCACGGAACCCTTTCCATCCGCAATGTTCGATCATCCATGCCGCGGAAATCTTGCGGTTGCTGGCGCTGTCGCCGCGGAACAGCGGCAGGCCGTGGTGCTGCCGTTGCAGGTCTTCGGCCCGGTCGGCAGGCACGATGGGATTCTTGAAGAAGCTGCCGGCATTGCCGATGACTGCGGGATCGGGCAGCTTGCGCCGGCGGATCCGGATCACCGCTTCGGCCACGTCGGCGAAGGTTGGCGCCACGACGCCCATCGCGGCGAGTTCTTCAGGAATGCCCGCGTAATCGAGTTTCAGTGCGCGTTGCCGCGGCAATGCGAATTCAACAGCAGCGACGATGTAGCGATCGGGCACCTGCTTGAACACGCTGTCGCGATAGGCAAAGGCGCAGGCTTCGCGCTCCAGCCGCACCATGTGGCCGCGATCGCGGTCCCAGGCTTCGACCGTGCGCACGAACTCGCCGACTTCGGTGCCATAGGCGCCAATGTTCTGGATCGGTGCAGCGCCCACCGTGCCGGGAATCAGGGCCAGGTTCTCCAGTCCCATCAAGCCGTGTTCCAGCGACCACAACACCAATGCATGCCATTGCACCCCGGCATCGACACGGACCACAGCCGTACCACCATCGTCTGCAAGGATTTCGATGCGATGAGAGTCCAGGGCGATGACCGCGGTTTGCGGATCGCCTGCGAACAGCAGGTTGCTGCCACTACCCAGCAGCACGGGTGCGCACCCGTGCAGCTCAGGCAACGCCAGTACTTCGCCCAGTGAGTTTGCCTCTGACACTTCCACCAGCAAGGGCGCACAAGCAGCTACGCCAAACGTATTGCGTGCCCGCAGGTCCGCATTGGCGATCAACCGCCACGAACTCATGCCGTAGGAACCACGCCACCGCTGCGGTGTTCGCGACGGCGACGAATCGCCTCCACGCACTCATGGACCAGTTCAGGACCGCGATAGACCATGCCCGTATAGAACTGCACCATGGTCGCGCCGGCGGCCATCTTGGCCACGGCATCGGCGCCGGAGAGAATTCCGCCGACGCCGATCACCGGGATGCTGTCTGGCAGGCGGGTGCGCAGTTTGCGCAGGACCATGGTCGACTGGCCGAGCAGTGGCGAGCCCGACAGGCCGCCGGTTTCATGCGCCAACCGGTGTTCCTGCACGCTCATGCGCGACACGGTGGTATTGGTCGCAATGACCCCGTCGACCGACAGGTCGCGCAGCACTCGCGCGACCGCGTCGATGTCCTCGTCGGACAGGTCCGGGGCTATCTTGACCAGCATCGGCACACGCTTGCCGTGTTGCGCGCCCAGTTCCTCCTGTGATTCGCGCAAGCTGCCGATCAACTGGCGCAGCGCCTGTTCTTCCTGCAGTTCACGCAGGCCGGCGGTATTGGGCGAAGAGATATTGATGGTGATGTAATCGGCCAGCGGATACACGCGTTCCAGGCAATACAGGTAATCCGATGCGGCGCGGTCGTTGGAAGTGTCCTTGTTCCTGCCGATGTTGATGCCCAGCAGCCCGTCCTTGCGGCGTGCGCGTTCCACGTTGCGGACCAGCGCGTCCACCCCTTCGTTGTTGAAGCCGAGGCGGTTGATCACCGCCTTGTGCTGGGGCAGGCGGAACATGCGCGGCTTGGGGTTGCCTGCCTGCGCGCGCGGGGTGACCGTGCCGATCTCGACGAAACCGAAACCCAATGCCATCAAGGCGTCGATATGTGCGCCGTTCTTGTCCAGTCCGGCGGCCAGGCCGACCGGGTTGGGGAAGGTCAGGCCGAAGGCCTTGGTGGGAAGCGGTTCGATGTGCCTCGCCAGCAGCGGAGTGGTGCCGGTCCGGTAGGCCAGTTCCAGAGCCTTGAGCCCGAGTGCATGGGCGTGTTCCGCATCCAGGCCGAACAGGAAGGGGCGGGCCAGGTTGTACATCCGTCAGCGCGTACCCAGCCACGCCAGTCCGCCGAAGAACAGCACGAACATGAGGATGCCGAGAATCGACAGGATCACCACGGCCCAGCCCAGCACTAGTCCGATCACCGCCATCACATCGCCGTCCAGCGCGGGATTCTGGCGGATTTCCTTGCGTGCCATATGCCCGGTGACGATGGCGGCGATGCTGCCGAGGAAGGGCAGCAGGGTCCAGCCCAGGATGCCTGCGACCAGGCTGATGACGGCCAGCGTGCTGTTCTGTCGAACGGGAACATTCATCGAAAAGATCCTTGGCTTGCAGCGGTCAGAGGTCGAACTTGATGCCCTGGGCCAGCGGCAGCGAATCGGAATAGTTGATGGTGTTGGTCTGGCGGCGCATGTAGACCTTCCACGCATCCGAGCCTGATTCGCGGCCACCGCCGGTTTCCTTTTCTCCACCGAAGGCGCCGCCAATCTCGGCGCCGCTGGTGCCGATATTGACGTTGGCGATGCCGCAATCCGAGCCCGCGGCGGACAGGAACTGCTCGGCCGCCTTCAGGTTCTGGGTGAAGATCGACGACGACAGCCCCTGCGGGACCGCGTTCTGCATGTCGATGGCCTCGTCCAGGGTCTCGTACTTCATCACGTACAGGATCGGGGCGAAGGTTTCGTGCTGCACGACTTCATCGGTGTTCTTCAATCCGCTGACGATAGCCGGCAACACGAAGTGGCCGGGACGATCGATCGCGGTGCCACCGGTCTCCACGGTGCCACCACTGGCCTTGGCCTTGGCGATCGAAGCCAGGAACTGCTCCACCGCATGCCTGCTGTTGAGCGGGCCCATCAGGTTGGTCGGGTCCAGCGGGTCGCCGATCTTGCCCTCGACCTGCTTGTAAGCCTTGACCAGTGTCGCAAGCACGTTGTCGTAGATGGACGAATGCACGATCAGGCGGCGAGTGGTGGTGCAGCGCTGGCCGGCGGTGCCGACCGCGCCGAACACGATGCCGGGGATGGCCAGCTTCAGTTCGGCGGTTTCGTCGAGGATGATGGCGTTGTTGCCGCCCAGTTCCAGCAGGCTGCGACCCATGCGATGGGCGACGCGCTCACCAACCCGGCGGCCAACCGCGGTTGAGCCGGTGAAGCTGATCAGCGGTATGCGCTTGTCGTCGACGAACTTCTCGGCCAGCTCGGTGCCGGCGTCGTTGATCAGGAAGAAGATGTCGGGGAAACCACCGGCCTTCAGTGCCTCGTTGCAGATCTTCATGCTGGCGATGGCGGTGAGCGGGGTCTTGTTGGACGGCTTCCAGATGCAGATGTCGCCGCAGATGGCGGCCAGGAACGCATTCCACGCCCACACCGCGACCGGGAAGTTGAAGGCGCTGATGATCCCGACCAGGCCCAGCGGCTGGTACTGCTCGTACATGCGGTGGCCGGGGCGTTCGGAATGCATGGTGTAGCCGTAGAGCATGCGCGACTGGCCGACAGCGAAGTCGGCGATGTCGATCATTTCCTGCACTTCGCCATCGCCCTCGGGCTTGGACTTGCCCATTTCCAGGGCGACCAGCGAGCCAAGTTCGTCCTTGTGCTTGCGCAACGCATTGCCACACAGGCGCACCGCTTCGCCGCGGCGCGGAGCCGGGGTGGTCCGCCAGATCTTGAAGGCGGCCTGGGCGCGGGCGACGATGCGCTCGTAATCAGGATCGCTGGTGGCTTCTACCGTGGCGATGGTGTCGCCGGTGGTCGGGTTGACCGACTGCAGCGCGCCTGCGCCGGTGGTCGTCGACCACTCGTTGCGGCCGAGGTAGGTGCCGGAATTGGTCGGGCCAAGGGCAAGCGCCTTGAGCAGGTCAGCGGACATGGAAACTCCTGAATACTTCAAATGGGGACTGCAGATTATTCGGGGAGGGCCGCGAAGCGGGGGAGCGCGGCCATAAGTGCCGGAATTTTAGCAGACCGGGACTGTGCACCGGACTTTGTTCTTGGGGGAGCGACC
>JBDTPP010000166.1:0-6035 GCA_039932615.1 Pseudoxanthomonas sp. | reverse complement strand
CTGATCAATGCGACGCAGGAAGAAGAACTGCGCGTCGCCATCGTTGACGGACAGAGCCTGTACGACATCGATATCGAACAACCGTCCAAAGAACAGAAGAAATCCAATATCTACAAGGGCCGTATCACCCGGCTCGAGCCTTCCCTGGAAGCTGCGTTCGTCGAATACGGTGGCGAACGCCATGGCTTCCTGCCGCTGAAGGAAATCTCCCGTGACTATTTCCAGGCAGGCGTCGACCACAACAAGGCCGGCCTGAAGGAACTCCTGCGCGAAGGCCAGGAAGTCGTCGTACAGGTGGACAAGGACGAGCGCGGCAACAAGGGTGCGGCGCTGACCACGTTCATCTCGCTAGCCGGCCGCTATATGGTGTTGATGCCCAACTCGCCCACCGCCGGCGGCGTCTCGCGCCGGATCGAAGGCGATGATCGTGCCGAACTGAAAAAGGCAATGGATTCACTGGCGATCCCCGAAGACATGGGCGTGATCATCCGCACCGCCGGCGTTGGCCGCGATGCCGAAGAATTGCAATGGGACCTCGACTACCTGCTGCAGGTCTGGCGTTCCGTCGCCGAAGCCGCACTGAGCAAGCCCGCGCCCTTCCTGATCTACCAGGAATCGCGCTTGATAGTGCGTGCGCTGCGCGACTACCTGCGTTCCGACGTCGGCGAGATCCTGGTCGACACCCCTGAGCTCTATGAAACCGCCAAGGAGTTCATGGAGCAGGTGATGCCGCACAACCTGCGCAAGCTCAAGCACTACACCGACGACATCCCCCTGTTCAACCGCTTCCAGATCGAATCGCAGATCGAAGGCGTGTACGAGCGCAATGTACGCCTGCCATCGGGCGGCTCCATTGTGGTTGACCAGACCGAGGCCCTGACCGCGGTCGATGTCAATTCCTCGCGCTCCACCAAGGGCAGCGACATCGAAGACACCGCGTTCCAGACCAACATGGAAGCGGCCGACGAAGTGGCCCGCCAGTTGCGCCTGCGCGACCTGGGCGGCCTGGTGGTCATCGACTTCATCGACATGTCCAGCAGCAAGCATCAGCGGGATGTGGAAAATCGCCTGCAGAATGCGCTCAAATACGACCGCGCGCGCGTCCAGATCGGCCGCATCTCGCGTTTCGGCCTGATGGAAATGAGCCGGCAGCGCCTGCGTCCCTCGCTCGGCGAATCCAGCCAGATCGTGTGCCCGCAATGCGAAGGCCATGGCCGCATGCGCAGCATCGAATCACTCTCGCTTTCCATCATTCGCGTAGCCGAAGAGCATGCGATGAAGGAAAACACCGGGCAGGTGCTGGTCCAGGCCCCGGTCGAGATCGCCAACTTCCTGCTCAACGAGAAGCGCGGTGCGCTGCGCGAGATCGAGAAACGACACGACGCGCCGATCATCATCGTTGCCGATGAAGCGCTGCAAACGCCGCACTACGAAGTGACCCGCGTGCGCGAGAACGAACTGGGAGAAGAGACTTCCAAGCCCAGCTACCAGCGCAACACCCCGCGCAAGTTGCCGGTGCATGCGCTGACCAAGGCGCAGTTGAACATTCCCGCGCCCGCCGTCACCCACGTCAAGCACAGCCAGCCGGCGCCGATCCGCGAAGAGCGCGAGGAAATAGCCGCGCCTGCCCCTGCGTTCGCTAATTCCGCCCCGGCGGCACCGGCACCTGCCGCCAGTGGCGGCGTGGTTGGCTGGTTGAAGCGTGTCTTCGGTGGTGGCTCCAGCGAAACTTCCGGCGCAACGCTGGCCGAGCAGACGCGCCAGCGCGACAACCGCCAGCGTAATGATCGCAGCAGCAACAACCCACAGCGCCGTGACGGTCGTGGTGGTACCCAGGGACAGGGACGCGGCAATGGCAGCCCGCGCCGTGACGAACAACGCGGCCCCAAGCCGCAGACTGCGCAATCCACACAGGGTGGTCAGCAGCAGAAGGCGCGCAACGAGCAAGTGCCGAAGCAGCAGCCCAAGCAGCAGCAGAATCCGCCACGGCAACCAAAGCAGCCGAACGAGGCCGGACAGAATGGTGGCCGTCCGCCGCGTACGCCGCGCTCCAGTGAAGCAGCAAAGCAACCCCGCCAGGAAAGCGCGGCGGAAGCAGCCGAGTTGAACGGCACAGCCGCAGTGCCGGCGTCTGCCGCAGTCATGGCCGCCGTTGCCAGTCCCCTCGTTTCCGCGGCAACCGCAAGCGACATGCCCACCTCAGCCAGTGAAGTGATCGACACGTCATCGATGGAAGTTGCCGACAGCGTGGCAGCCAACGATTTCCACGACGGCGAGTCCAATGAAGCCAACGACACCGGGGATGGCACGGGGCGTCGCCGTCGCGGCCGTCGTGGCGGCCGTCGCAGGCGCCGTGGCGCCGGTGAAGCCGGTGCGGATAACGAAGCCGGTGGCGTCGAGGATCTCAACGAGGACGGACAGCCGCAGGTGATCATCGCCAACGGCTCGCAACCGGAGTTCGATTTCGACGACCAGGCGCCCGCAACCAGACCCGCACGTCCCGCAGTGGTGTCGCAGCAGGAGCAGGCGTCACCCACACCCGTGGCCACCGCCTCCGTTGCAGCGACCATCGAACCGGCCCCGTCCGTCAACGACTCAGCTGTTAGCCCGCCCGCAATCGCGGCGGTAGCACCGCCACCGCAGGTCGTACCGGCGCTCGTGGTCAGTCCGCAGGCAACACCCGTCGCAGCTGTTATTCCGGTCGAAGCCACTGTCGTGACCCAGGAAATCCTGAAGAGCGACACGGTGGAGAGCTACTCGATGGTTGAGAGCACGGCGCCTGCCGTGGTTGCCGCTCCGGTAACGCAAGCGGCTTCCGAACCGTCGGCACCCGCGGTCGCGTCTGCAACACCGGAGCCGGTGATGCCCGTAGCGGTGGTCGAGCCGCCGAAGCCTGCTCCGTCGACCCGCCCGGCAGTTGGAAATACCGGTTCGTTGTTCTTCACCGCTGATGCCGATACACCATCTTCGGTGACCCGCCACCTGTTCGAACCGATGCCTGCCGCGCAACCTGCGGCAGTTACGGAGAAAAGCGAGGAGCATGACCTCTCGCTGCTGGCCGACAACGACGTAGCGAACGACGCAGACAAGAACCAGGACAGCGAGCGCAGCGCCTGATCAGACAGCTGCTCCCGCGCGTTCGCTACAACGAGCGCGCGGGATCCAGCAAACCGTATTGAGCGGCCAGCCGGGCCAGCGAGATGCTGTCCTGGATACCGACTTTCTGGAACAGCCGCGTCTTGTGCGTGTTCACCGTCTTTGCGCTCAGGCTGAGGCGCTTGGCGATGTCTTCCTGGCGCAGCCCCTGGCTCAGCAGCATCGCTACTTCAAGCTCGCGCGGCGATAGATCATCGAAGGGCGAGCCATTGCCGCCGCCCACGTTTGACAAGGCCAGGTTCTGGGCGACGTTGTTGCCCAGGTAGCGTCTGCCACGCGATACCTCGCGCACCGCACGCAACAACTCACTGGCGTCGCCTGCCTTGCCTATGTAGCCGGACGCACCGGCTTCAAGCAAGCGCTTGGGCAAGGGCCCGTCTTCCAGTACCGACACGATGATGACCTTCGCAGCAAGGTCGCTACGTGTGATCCGTTCCGTGATTTCCAAGCCGCTCAGTCCCGGCAGGTGCAGGTCGCAGAGAACCACGTCGGGCGTCAGCTTGCGGATCTGTGGAAGTGCGTCCTCGCCGTTTTCTGCTTCACCGACGACCTCGATATCGACCTCGTTGGCAAGAATCATCTTCATGCCGGTACGCACGAGCGCATGGTCGTCAATCAGGTATACGCGAATCGTCATCCTTGTTTCCCCCATGCAACTCCAACCACGAGACTAACTGCGCCGGGTAGGCAAGGCAAGTCGCCTCAATTCAAGGCGGGCCAGGGCTTCGACCCGAAGGGGGTCCGAAGGCGCCAAGGGACTGGTATCCAGGAGACTATGGATGTCCGCGGCGGTGGCGGAGAGAGTGGGATTCGAACCCACGGATGGTTTGACCCATCGCCGGTTTTCAAGACCGGTGCCTTAAACCGCTCGGCCATCTCTCCAGAACTGTTGCTGCACGCGGGCCGTTGCGGACCGCGCAGCATTTTCCCATGAAGTACGCGCTTTTGCCTACGACGCCGTGTTGACCATGATTTCCGGGAGGTCCTTGACCTGTTTGGATTCGTCGCACTTGCCACCGCAATCCAGTCGCGACGACTCGATCTCCTTGGGCAGGTGTTCGGCCAGGAAATCTATGAACACGCGCACTGCCGGCAACATGCCGCGGCGCGAGGCAAATACGGCGTGGCAGATGCCCTGCGGCAGGGTCCATTCGCGCAGGACCACCTCCAGCTCGCCCTTGCGTACCGCATCGGCGCATACGGTTTCAGGCAACAGGGTGATGCCGAATCCATCCTTCGCCATTGCCTGCAACAACGGGAAATCGAAGCCGGACAGTCGCGGCTGGATATCCACGCGGCGGACATCGCCGTCCGGGCCATGCAATTCCCAGCGCTGGCGGGCGTCGTCCTCGCTGGTGCTGAGGGTCACGTGCTGCGCCAGGTCCTCAGGGTCCTTTGGCCGGCCGGCACGGTTCAGGTATTTCGGACTGGCCACCATCAACTGGCGGATCTGGCCGAAACTGCGCATCACCAGGCTGCCGTCGTCGTCCAGCTTGGCGCGCACGCGCAGGGCCACGTCGTACCCTTCATTGATCAGGTCCACGCGACGGTTGCTGACATGCAGTTGCAGGCGGACTTTCGGATATTTGTCCAGAAAAGCCGGCAGGATCTTCGGCAGTTGGGTCTGCGCCACTTCCACCGGAACACTGACCCGTACCACGCCGCGCGGCTCGGCGCTGAGCCGGTCCACGACCTCACGGGCAGCCTGGGCCTCGGCGAGCATGGTCTGCGCGTGGCGATGCACGCTCATGCCCACGTCGGTGACCGCAAACCTGCGCGTGGAACGCTGCAGCAGGCGCACGCCCATGTCGGTTTCCAGTTGGCTGATACGACGGCTCAGGCGCGACTTGGGAATACCCAGCGCACGCTCGGCCGCGGCGAATCCACCGTGGTCCACGACCATGGCGAAGTAATAAAGGTCATTCAGATCCTGCATGATTATAATTCCATATTCAGAACAATTAGTGATATAGGACCATATTTATTCTATTTCAGCAACGATCTACCTTGGCATCCAACGCGGCGTTGCCGCCTCCCGAAGTGGATAGCCAACATGAAACTCCTGCACCTCGACTCCAGCGCACTGGGCACCGGTTCGGTGACCCGCGAACTCACCGCTGCCATCGTAGCCCGTTGGCAGGACAAGCTACCGCAGTTGCGGGTCGAGTACCGCGACCTGGACGCCAACCCCCTGCCCCACCTGACAGGCCAGTCGCTGGCCCAGGCCAACCCCGCAGAAGTCGCCGACGCGGCGCGCACCATGGAGCAGTTCCTGGCCGCCGACGTGCTGGTGATCGGCGCACCCATGTACAACTTCTCCATTCCCTCGACGCTGAAAGCCTGGATTGATCGCGTGGCCGTGGCTGGCAAGACCTTCCGCTACACGGAAAAGGGTTCCGAAGGCCTGGCTGGCGGCAAGAAGGTCATCATCGCCAGCGGCCGTGGTGGCATCCACACGGACTCGCCGACCGATTTCCAGGAAGCCTACCTGCGCCAGGTGTTTGGTTTTCTGGGCGTGACCGATATCGAGGTCATCCGCGCCGAAGGGGTGGCCTATTCGCCGCAGCATCGTAGCGATGCCATCGCCGGCGCCTTGGCCTCCATTCCGGAGCCGTTGCGTTTAGCTGCATGACAACATGCAAAAGATAGCTCGCTCTCCATTGGGGCCCGCCACGCGGGCCTTTTTTTTGGAGCCTTTCCCGCAGGAGCGCCCCATGGGCGCCAGCTCTTTGTCTGTTTCACGATCAGATCGGAGAGCGCACGCCCATGGGGCGCTCCTACGAAATGTTTTCAGCGCCACCCATGTACGCACGCAACACTTCCGGCACGGTGATCGAGCCATCCGCGTTCTGGTAGTTCTCCATCACCGCGATCATCGC
>JBDTPP010000165.1:0-6039 GCA_039932615.1 Pseudoxanthomonas sp. | reverse complement strand
GGCGCCTGCGACGAAGCCGGCACGCCGCTCTACAGTGGAGAGGCGGCACCGTTACCCGGCCTGTACTTCTGCGGCTACCACGTCGCCGCCACCGGCATGCTGCGCGAGATCGCGCTGGAAGCGCAACGGATTGGCAGCGCGATCGCGCAGGAACGTCGGCGTGGCTCGGCTGTCTGAGTTGCGATGCGGACAAATCCAAGGCCCGTCGCGCGCAGGCTTGTTTGCCATAAGCCTGAGGGGCTGAACATCAATGTCTTTTCTGTGACCCGCTGCGAACCTTTTTTTTCAGGGTCATACGCGCGCGTCCGGTGGCTTATCTAAACCATGCAGCCATTCGAAGCATCCCAGCATCAGGCCTGCTGGACACCAAGTCGAGAACCATGGGTTGTCAACCATCACATCATCGGCGGATTCGCCTGGGGAGATTCATGGTCTTTGGAAAGTATCGTGTCATCGCAATAATCGCCGCCGCCCTATTGTCGCTTCCTTCCTTCGGGACTGCTGCAAGCACCTTGAATGAGGCGAACGAACTGGCCAGGAAGTTCATGCAGCAGACTATGAAGGAACAACGCATACCGGGTTTGCAGATAGCAATCATCAAGGGCGATAAAATTGTGTTGTCCGAAAGCTATGGTTTGGCCAACGTGGAGAACCGCGTGCCTGCCACAAGAACAACCTTGTTTCCCATCAACTCTGCAACAAAGTCATTTACGGGTGTCGCCATGATGCAGTTGGTCGAGGCCGGGCTTGTCGATCTCGATGCTCCCGTCTCCGCCTATCTGGATGGATTGCCTGAGGCTTGGAAAAGTGTCCGTGTCCGTCAGCTTCTGGCGCATACCTCCGGGCTCCCGGATATCCTAGATCAGCAGGGCCTTATTGGAGGTGGCTCCGAGCAAGATGCGTGGAAGGCAGTGAAGCTGTTACCCATGGATGCGCCTGTTGGCGAGAGGTTCGCCTACAACCAGACCAACTATGCGTTGCTGGCACAGATCATAGTCAAACAAACCAAGATGCCTTATGAGAAATACCTGGCAGAGCGTCAATTCGCAGTAGCCGACATGCGCTCGTCAACATTCGGCGACAGCTATGACCTGCTTGCCAACGCAGCTACGATGTATAGCTACTTCCCGCGAAAAACCGACGTCGAGGGCGATAACGAGCGGTTGTCCCATTGGTTCTATGACATGCCTCATGGTCTTTGGGCGGGCGGTGGAATCCAAACCACGGCTGATGAAGTGGCGCATTGGATGATCACGCTATCGAGTGGTCGGCTGATCAGTGTGGACAATGTCCGCAAGATGTGGACGCCAGAAAAACTGAACAATGGCGCTGACGGGAGTTGGGCAGCTGGATGGTCCGTGTGGGAAACTTCTCCCCATCGGCAAGTGGCAGGCCTGGGTGGTGCCCGCGCCGCTTTCATGGTTTATCCCGATGATCGGCTGGCCGTCATTGTGTTGACCAACCTCGTGGGAGCGAACCCACAGAATTTCATTCCTGCGATAGCCGGGTTTTACAAGGCACCACGGGTCAAACACCCCCATTGAACTGGGCCTTAGCTTTTGCGTAGCTGGTTTTGGCAGGGTTGGTAGTTCAAGCCGAACCCGTTGCGCATATTGGCTCGATCAAAGCGCTGGCCGTGCGCTTTTGGACTTGGACTCGACCGATCCACGCTCACTCGTCGTCGCGCACTTCACCACCCGCCAGGAACTGCCAGGTGCGGGTGACGTGGAGGATGTCGATGTTCTCGTCGGTCTTCGGCAGTGGCGGGAACGGCACCGACAGCTGCACGATGCGCAGCGCGGTGGAGTCGAGCAGGGGAATGCCGCTGGACTGGATGATGCGGCTACCTTCAACCGAGCCATCGCGGCGCACGGCCACGCTGATCACCAGCTGCCCGGACAGGCGCTTGCGCCGGGCCTCATCCGGATAATTGAGGTTGCCGACGCGTTCGGCCCGGTCAACCCAGGCGCGCAAGTAGTTGGCGTAGACGTATTCCCTGGTACTGGCGGAGACGAACTTGCGCTTCGGGCGTTTGGCGTAAAGCTCCGAACGCAGGTGGATCTCGGCGGCGAGCCGGGCCATTTCCGCATCGCGCGAAATCTTCAGGTCGCCACGCGGCAGTTCGGGCTGGTCGGGTTCGGGCCGTGTCTGCGCCGGTGGCACGGTGGTGTCGCTGTTCCTGGTCGTGACCACCCGCGTTTCCGGCGGCGGCGCGACATCGGGCGACTGCGCTCGCAACGGCTGCGGGGCGACTCCGGCCTGGGCCTGCGGTACCCAGCCCGCCTGGTTGTCGCGGGGCCGCTTGGACTTGTCGCTGTCGCCGCCACCCTGCTGGTTGGCCGCGGCCAGGAAATCGGCCTGCCTGGGAGTCAGCGGAGTCGAGGTCTGGCTGAGGATCACGTCCAGGGTCGGTACCACTGGCGCCGCATCGTCCAGGGCGAAACCCAGGCCCAGCACGAGGATGCCGTGCACGATCAGTGACAGCGCCAGGGTTGCGGTCAGGCGCTCGTTGGAGCCTATCTTGGGTGGGGCGACGACTGCGGACATGGCTAGCGAGCGAGTAGAGAGACCATCGTCGTCCCCGCGAAGGCGGGGATCCAGTGACTTGCTTCCGGATTGGTCATGGAAAGCAAAGTCGCTGGGTTCCCGTCTTCGCGGGAATGACGATTGAAGGAATAGGGCACTGGAGTGCTGGTCACCGCTTCAAGCCTGCATGCGGCTTTCAATCGCATCAAACAGCATCCCCGCGATATTCAACCCGAATTGCGCATCCAGCTCGCGCACGCAGGTGGGACTGGTGACGTTGACCTCGGTCAGGTAGTCGCCGATCACGTCCAGGCCGACGAAGAGCATGCCGCGTCGCTTCATTTCCGGTGCCACCTGCGCGGCGATCCAGCGGTCGCGGTCGGAAATCGGGCGGCCTTCGCCGCGCCCGCCTGCGGCCAGGTTGCCGCGGAATTCGTCGCCCTGCGGGATTCTCGCCAGCACGTAGTCCACCGGCACCCCATCGACCAGCAGCACGCGTTTGTCGCCTTGCTTGATGTCGGGAATGAAGCGCTGGGCCAGGGTAAGGTTGCCGTCGCCGATCAGCGTTTCCAGGATCACGTTGAGATTGGAATCGCCGGCCTTGGCACGGAAGATCGAACGCCCGCCCATGCCGTCCAGCGGCTTCAGTACTGCCTCGCCATGTTCGGCGATGAACGCCTTCAGTTGCGCGGCATCGCGGCTGACCAGGGTCGGCGGACAACATTGCGGGAACAGCAGAGCGGCCAGTTTCTCGTTGTAGTCACGCAGGCCCTGCGGATCATTGACCACCAGGGCCCCCGCTGCCTGGGCAACGCTGAGGATCTGGGTGTCGTAGAGGAACTGGTCGTCGAAAGGGGGGTCCTTGCGCATCAGCACCACCTGGCCGGGACCGAATTCAAGTTCCGCCATCTCGCCCAGGGTGAACCAGCGGGCCGCTTCGCCCGGCTTTTGACCCGGCTCGATGTCCTTCACCGCCAGCGGCGCGGCGCGGGCGATCGCCTTGCCGTCGCGCAGCGACAGGCCGCCGGGCTGGACGTAGTGCAGACGGTGGCCACGACGCTGCGCCTCCAGCAGCATGGCGAACGTGGTGTCCTTGGCGATCTTGATGGACCCGATGGGATCCATCACCACGACGACATCGAAAGGCATGGCAGGGCTTTTCCGGGGATTTCAGGCATCGGATGTTAGCAGGCGTAAAATGTGACCGGGTTCGCATGACGGCGTTCAGTCTCGACCCGACATGCAGCCCAACTTGACAGCGTGTGCCTGTGTTGGGATATAAGATTGATCGCAGCGACGCCGAATTAGAAGCGCCGCGCCTGGGGAATGAACGGTAATGACAGAGCATGACAACCCGGCCGGGGGATTCAGCGGCCTCCGGGTGATGGTGATTGACGACTCGAAAACCATTCGTCGCACTGCTGAAACCCTGCTCAAGCGGGAAGGCTGCGAAGTGGTCACGGCAACGGACGGTTTCGAGGCGCTCGCCAAGATCGCCGACCAGCAGCCGCAGATCATCTTCGTCGACATCATGATGCCGCGCCTGGATGGCTACCAGACTTGCGCGCTGATCAAGAACAACCAGGTATTCAAGAGCACGCCAGTGATCATGCTGTCCTCCAAGGACGGCCTGTTCGACAAGGCGCGCGGCCGCATCGTCGGCTCCGAGCAGTACCTGACCAAGCCCTTTACCCGCGAAGAGCTGCTCGACGCGATCCGCACCCATGTCGGCTGACGGGAAGGGGACGACGCCATGAGCCGCACTCCATTCGACATCCTGGCGGAGTACGAGCGCCGCAGCCTGGATCACGTGGTGACCCTGCCCGCGCGCGAAGCCGCTGCCGAGCAGTGGCGCGGAGTCGGTTACCGGGTCGGCCAGCGCCGCCTGGTGTCCGGTTTCGAAGACGTGGTGGAAATCGTGCCGCTGCCGCCGACCACGCCCGTGCCGGGCGCACAGCCCTGGCTGCTGGGTATCGGCAACCTGCGCGGCAACCTGTTCCCGGTGATCGACCTCAAGCATTTCCTCGAGGGCGAGCGCACCGTGCTGCATGAAGGCCAGCGCGTGCTGGTGGTGCGTCAGGCGGGCGGCGACGTGGCGTTGACCATCGACGAACTCTACGGCCAGCGCAGCTTCACCGAAGAACAGGGCATCGAACCGGGTTCCCTGGCCGATGGGCGTTACAAGCATTTCGTGGAGCGCGCGTTCCACGGCGACGAGCATGACTGGGGAGTCTTTGCATTGTCGTTGCTGGCGCGTACGCCGGAATTCCGCCAGGCCGCCCTGTAGGGTCGTTTTGCGGGAGTCGAAGGGCCGCAGGAGCGGCGCCTGCAAGGCCACCAGGAAGGGGCAACGGGATCCGGCGCATAGACGCGCGGTTCCGTGGCGAGAGTCGGCCTTTGGCTGGCCCAGGTATCTGGATGATGCGCACCGCGCGTCACCCGGGTTTGATTTGAACTACTGCTGCATTTTGTCTAATTCCAGGGGTTGAACGATGAGCACTGCACCGGATTCTCCCAAAGCCAGCAAGCTGGGCAGTTTGGGGAGCAACTTCTGGCTGATCCTGCTGGCACTGTCGGTAATCGTGTTCGGCGCCAACACGGGCGTCGCCACTTACACCGGCAGTCGTCTGTCGGGCGCCGCCACCGGCGCGGCCGACTTGCAGGTGCTGTCCCAGCAGTTGGCCAACCAGGGCCGTGAGGCGGTGGGAGGCAATGCCGAGGCGTTCAAGGCGTTCAAGGCCACCAAGTCGCAGATCGACTCCACCATCGAAACCACGACCAACCGCTATGGCTCCGAGGGAGCCGTATCCGGCCCGTTGAGCAAGCTGGTGGCCACCTGGGTGCCGCTGGGCAAGAGCGCGGACCAGCTGGTCAGCAGCGAACCGGCGGTGCTGGCCCTGGCCGGTAATGCGGATCGTTTCAGTAACCAGGTGCCGCAGCTGCAGGCGCAATTGAATGAAGTGGTGCGCGCCATGTCTGCAAGCGGCGCGCAGTCGTCGCAAATCTACAACGCCCTGCAACAGGTCGTGGTCGCGGGCACCATGGCCCGACGCGTGACTGAAATGCGTGCCGGCGGCAACGGCGCGGCCATGGCCGGCGACGCGCTTACCCGCGACGCGACGGTATTCGGCCAGGTGCTGGAAGGCCTGCGCAATGGCAACTCCGAGCTGGGCATCGCCCCGTTGCGCAACGGCGACGCGCTGTCAGCGCTGACCCAGTCGCAGGCGCTGTGGGCGACGATGAAGAAGGATCTGGACGCGATCACCGGCAGTTCCAAGAACCTGTTCGCCGCGCAGTCCGCCACCGCCGCCATCACCAGCGGTTCTGCGCAGATGCTGGACGACAGCAAGAAGCTGTTCGACGCGTTCTCTTCGTTCGGTTCGGTGCGCGATACGCGCCCGTTCCCCAATTTCTGGCTCGGCATCCTCTCCGGCATCCTCGCGCTGGTCTCGATCGTCGGCTTGCTCTGGAGCCTGTACCGCAGCCGCCAGCGCGAGCAGGAATCGCGCTACC
>JBDTPP010000164.1:0-6102 GCA_039932615.1 Pseudoxanthomonas sp. | reverse complement strand
TCCTCGAACTTGAACAGCGCGGTCGGGTCGTGCATCAGCACATTGGTATCCAACACGTAGATGCGCTTGCTTCGGGTCATCAAGTCAGCCTCGTTGAGGGTAGGGTGCGGGGGGTGAGGAGTGAGGAAAGAGGAACGAGGAACGAGGAACGAGAAAAGGAGGCTGGGGGAAGTAGTAAGTAGGTGGGACGGCGACGGGCCATCGCGGCCCGCGGCGCGGGGCGATGGCGTGCTGAGGGAAATGGGAGGTCACTGCTTGCTGGCGACCTTGAGTGCATCCAGCACGGCTTCGGCATGGCCGGCGACCTTGACCCCGCGCCATTCCTGCACGATTCGGCCGTCAGGTGAAATCAGGAAAGTACTGCGGACCACGCCCAGTACCTTGCGTCCGTACATGTTCTTCTCGTGGATCACGTCGAAGGCCTTGCACAGGGCTTCGTCGGCATCGCTGACCAGCGGGAACTTGAATCCCTGTTTGGCGCAGAAGTAGTCGTGCGATTTCACCGAGTCGCGGGAAACACCCAGGACCACCGCGTTGAGCTTGCGGAACTTCGGCAGCAGCGCGTTGAAATCGATACCTTCGGTGGTGCAGCCGGGCGTGCTGTCCCTGGGATAGAAATACAGCACCAGCCATTGGCCGGCATAGTCGGAGAGTTTCGCGGTTTCGCCGCCGGAAAGCGCCAGTGGCAGCTTCAGCGTGGTCTTGCCCAGGGCCGTGCCGGTTGTGGTCATAGGTTCAGAATTTCATAGGGTCCATGATCGCGTCCAGGTTCAGGTGGTCGCAGAATTCGAGGAAATCGTCGCGCAACGCGGCGATGTGCATGTTGGCCGGTACGCCTATCGTCACCTGTGCCGAGAACATCTCCGCGCCGGTCTGCATGGCCCGGTAGCGGGTGCTCTGCAGGTTCTCGATGGTGATGCCCTGTCGGTCGAAGAAATCGGCCAGCTGGAACAGGATCCCGGGCTTGTCCGCGGCCACCACTTCCACGATGTACGGCAGCAGGTTGGACTGCACCACCTTGGCCCCCGTGCGGTACCAGACCAGTTTCATGCTTTCCTCGCGCTCCAGCCGGGTCAGCATGGCTTCCAGCTTGGCCACTGCGTCCCACGAACCGGTGGCCAGCGCGGTTACCGAAACATCGCGGCCTACCGTGGACAGGCGCGCATCGACCAGGTTGCACCCGCTGTCGGCAATCCGGCGCGTCACCGACAAGAGCGGCGACTCCGGATGCGTCGTATAGGCGTTGATCAGGAGGTGGTTTTCGTTCGGCGAGGGCCGGGCGGTGGAGTCGGTCGGAGGGGTTTCCAGCATCACTTCAAGTCTGAATGGCGACCGGGCAGGTGCCTGGTGCATGGCCCAGCATACTTGCCCGCGCTTTCAAGCCGCAAGTAACATCGCAGGGTGCGCGACGATCCGCGTATATCCCCATGTGAAGGCATAAGACTTGTCACTTTCCGGCAGTATCACCGCACTTGCGACCCCATTCACGGCCATGGGCGAACTGGATCTCGACGCATGGCGTCGTTTGCTCAAGCAACAGCTTGATGGCGGCACCCAGGGCATCGTGGTCGCTGGATCAACCGGTGAGGCCGCCGCGCTGGACGATGCCGAATACGACAACCTGCTGGCGATCGCGGTCGAAACAGTGGGTAGCCGCATTCCGATCCTGGCGGGGACCGGACAGATGAATACCGCCAGGACCATCGCCCAGACCCGCCGCGCCGCCGCGGCCGGGGCGGGTTTGGCGCTGGTGGTCACCCCTGCGTACGTGCGTCCGACCCAGGCCGGACTGATTGCCCATTTCCGCGCCGTGGCCGACCAGGGTGGCTTGCCGGTGGTGCTGTACAACGTGCCGGGCCGCACAGGATGCGACCTGTTGCCGGAAACGGTGGCCGAGCTGGTGTCGCACCCGCAGATCGTCGGCATCAAGGAGGCGCGCGCGGAACCCGAGCGCATGGCCGCCTTGCTTGCTTTCCGCAGCGAGGGCTTCGCGGTGCTCAGTGGCGATGATCCGACTGCCTGTCGGGCCATGCTGGCCGGGGCCGATGGCCTGATCTCGGTCGGCTCCAATGTCTTGCCCCGCGCCTTCCGCAAGCTTTGCGACCTGGCCTGCGGCCAGAACCGCGCAGCGGCCGAAGCCCAGGATGCGGCGCTGCAGGCGTTCTATCCGTTCTTCGGCATCGAATCCAATCCGATCCCGGTGAAGGCGCTATTGCAGCGCATGGGTTACGGTGCCGGCCTGCGCCTGCCGCTGCTGCCGCTTTCGGCCACCCATGTCGCCGAGGCGGATCGCCTGCATGCCGCTGCACTTGTACTAGAAGAACTATCCGGCCGCGAAACCATCGCTGCCTAATTCCAGCCAGCTACGATCCAATCGTGGCTTAATTACAGTACCCCCAGGAGATTTCCCATGCGTTCCACATCCCCGTTCCTGCGCCCGCTGGCTTTCGCCGCGCTGGCCATCGCCGTGCTTGGCGTCTCCGGTTGCAAATGGTTCCACAAGGGCAATCCGGACTATGCGCTCAGCGCCGAAGCCAGGCCGCTGGAAGTGCCACCCGATCTCAATATGCCAAACACCGCCGGCGCCATGAAACTGCCACCGCCCGCCGGCCAGGTTTCCGCGCAGGCAGGCGCGGTGACGTCGGCGACCGGGTTCAACGTCGCTGGCCCACGCGATGACGTCTTCGCCAGGATCGGTGTCGCCCTGGCCGGGATCGACGGCGTCGCCATCGCCAACAAGTCTCAGTTGCTGGGCACCTATGACGTCAGCTACGAAGGCACCAACTTCCTGGTCCGCGCGGTCGCGGTGGAAGCAGGCACCTATGTCTCGGCGATCGATCCGCGCGGCCTTCCCGCGGCAGGCTCAGCCCCGAAACTGATCGCAGCGTTGAAGGGCAAGGTGGGCGGCTGAGCCGCCCTCGTGGCAGGGAAAACGGGATTCCCATGATTCCAGTGATTCTTTCCGGCGGCTCCGGCACGCGCCTGTGGCCGCTGTCGCGCGAGGCGTATCCCAAGCAGTTCCTGGCCTTGGCCGGCGACGACACCATGCTCCAGGCGACCTGGTTGCGGGTCCAGGCGCTGGCGTCGGCCGCGCCGCTGATTGTTGCGAATGAAGAACACCGCTTCATGGTGGCCGAGCAATTGCGCCAGG
Source organism: Pseudoxanthomonas sp. (assembly GCA_039932615.1). GTDB lineage: Bacteria > Pseudomonadota > Gammaproteobacteria > Xanthomonadales > Xanthomonadaceae > Pseudoxanthomonas_A. The sequence goes on along the minus strand of JBDTPP010000164.1, from coordinate 2,951 downwards.
TGGACTGCAGCCCGGCGGCGATCCTGCTGGAACCGGTCGGCCGCAACACCGCCCCGGCGATTGCAGTCGCCGCGCTGCAGGCCATTGCCGACGGCAGTGACCCCTTGCTGCTGGTGCTGCCGTCGGACCATGTGATCAGCGACGTGGCCGCGTTCCAGGCCGCGGTCCGCGCCGCCGAACCGGCGGCGCGCGAGGGACGCCTGGTCACTTTCGGCATCGTCCCCACCGGCCCGGAAACCGGCTATGGCTACATTCGCGCAGAGGCAGGCAAGGGCGTGCGTGCGGTCGCTGAATTCGTCGAGAAACCCGATGCCGACACCGCCGCGAAATACCTGGCCAGCGGCGAATATTTCTGGAACAGCGGCATGTTCCTGTTCCGCGCCGGTGCCTATCTGGCCGAACTGGAACGCCAGCAGCCGGCGATGCTGGCAGCGTGTCGCGCCGCCCTGGCCGCAGCGCGCCGAGACGTGGATTTCGTGCGCCTGGACAAGGACGCGTTTGCGGCCTGTCCCTCGGATTCGATCGACTATGCAGTGATGGAAAAGACCGCGCAGGCCTCGGTGTTGCCGATCTCGGTCGGCTGGAACGATGTCGGCAGCTGGGCCGCGCTGTGGGACATCGCCGAACAGGACGGCAACGGCAATGCCCACCACGGCGACGTGATCGCGGAGGGCTGTCACAACACCCTGGCCTGGGGCGACGGCCGCCTGGTCGCGCTGCTGGGATTGCAGGACGTGGTGGTGGTGGACACCGCCGACGCGCTGCTGGTGGCCCATCGCGACCATGTCCAGGACGTCAAGCGCATCGTGTCCGAGCTCAAGGCCGCCGGCCGGCCCGAGCCGACCTGGCACCGCAAGGTCTACCGGCCGTGGGGCAGTTACGACTCGATCGACGTGGGCGAGCGTTTCCAGGTCAAGCGCATCACCGTCAAGCCCGGTGCCCAGCTCAGCCTGCAGATGCACCACCACCGCGCCGAACACTGGATCGTGGTCAGCGGCACCGGCCGCATCACCCGCGGCGAAGAGACCCTGATCCTGTCCGAGAACCAGAGCACCTACATCCCGCTGGGGGTCAAGCACCGCCTGGAGAACCCGGGCGTGGTGCCGCTGGAATTGATCGAGGTGCAGTCCGGCAGCTACCTCGGCGAAGACGACATCGTCCGTTTCGAAGACGTGTACGGCCGCGGTTGAGGAGTGCGGCGCGTCCACCGAGCCCTCACCCTTGTGTGGGAGCGACGTCAGTCGCGAGCTTTCGAAATGGTGCATGAGCAGCACGCCGCAACGCGGCTTCCTTCGCCGCGCAAGCCGCAAGCGGTTGTGGGAGCGACGTCAGTCGCGAAAGCGACAAGCCCAAACGATCGATTCGCCCCACTTCGATGGGCTCCGGTTCGCGACTCACGTCGCTCCCACGGGAACTGCTACGTCGGCGTGCGCTGCTCCAACGGCATGCTCAACCAGTGCCGCGGTCGACCCTGCCGGGGCTCGAACTGGTACAGCGCGCCCAACGCGTTGGCACGGTCGCGGATGTGCTGCCGGCCCATCCCGGATTGCTCCGGGTCCAGCCGGATCGGGCCAGTGTCGTCGTGGATGCGCAGCAGCAGGCGTGGCTGGGTCGCCGACGCCTCGACCGCCAGATCTAAAGTGAAGCAGGCGGCAGTCGGCGTGGCGGGCGCAGTTTCTGGTCGTTTCCTGGCAGATCCGGTACGGCGCGGTCGTCGCCTCATTCGACAACAGGATCAGGTCACCGCTCACCTCGCAGTGGTAGTCCATGCCGCTGTCCCGGGCCAGTTGTGCCAAGGGTCCCTCGATCAACGTGCGCTGCAGGCCGAAGCGGTCCAGGACCGCGGGGTACAGGTTCTCGATGATTTCGCGCAGGTGATGGGGGGGACTGGTTGACCAGCAGGCTGATTGAATTCAGGCCTGCACGCAGGCGTTGGTCGTCGGAGCTGCGTTCGACCACGCGCAGTCGAGTGGCAATGGCGGTGATGTCCTGGCCAGGCACTTCGTGCGGTTCACCGCCAATCCTGCGCCGCTCCTGCTCCTGCACCGAGGTCACCCGGTTGGCGACATTGCTCGGGTCGGAGCTGCGCCGTCTAAGTTGCTCCAGGTTCAGCATCAAAGCCTTGCCCTGCGCGCCCAAGGCGTCGGTGGAGGCGCCGAGCAGTAACGCGGCGATGCCACTGGCGACCACCAGCAATTGCAGTTGCTGCGGAGTCCAGATGGTCAGCAATCCCTCCCGTGAGCGCGTCACCATCGTCATGAACACAAGCGCCAGCGCCGCCGCACGCCAGCCATAGCGGAAACCGACCCAGGACAGGGGTAGCAGACCAATCACCAGCGCGTACACCAGCGGTTGCAGCACCGGCAGTTGCGCGACCAGCAGCACGGTCAACGCCGGCCCCAGGACCAGTCCATGGGCAAGCAGTTCGGACCCTGACCGTTCGCGCTGGCGCAGTTGTTCGTACATAGCCCTCAGAAGCGGGCGCGACAATTACCGCGCCGGCCAGGTCGCCCAGGGCGTAGTGGAACAAGGCCATGCCCGGATAGGCCTGCGGGCCAGCTTCGATCCGGTCGGCCGCGACAAGCAGGGTGGCATTGACCACGGCCGCAAACGTGCCACAGGCGAACAAGCGCGGCGGCGAACCGCCCAGCGAGCTCTGGCTGCGCTCGCGCATGCCGAGCAGGGCGACCCCGTGGTCGCATATGACAGCCACGGCACCACGGTGTTCAGCAGCAGCGCGAGCGGCGCATCGAAGGCCCCACGCCACAAGCTGACGGCCTCCGCCACGTGTTGCGCCTGCTGGCCAAGCGCCGCGGCCTGGTTGCGGCGACCTAGCGGCGAAGCCCGGATGCTGTTGTAGGAGCGGCGCAAGCCGCGAAGGCGTGAAGCCTGAAGGCTGAAGCCTCCTTCTACCCGGCGACAGGGGACTCCCGTTCGCGGCTTACGCCGCT
>JBDTPP010000163.1:0-6160 GCA_039932615.1 Pseudoxanthomonas sp. | reverse complement strand
TCACGGCCACCGCCAGCCATTCCGTCCATCCTCCACAAGGACTCGCACCATGCCTTCCACAACCTTGCATCGCATCGCCACCGCGTGCGCACTTTTGATCTGTACAGGGGCTGCGTTCGCCGATCCTCCACAGGGTCCCTCCGCGCGCTGCACCAGCGGCGGCATGGTCGGGCATGCGTTCACGCAATCGCCGCCGGGACGTGCCGAGTACCGGTTCTCCGGTGCCTGCACCACGCGCGACGGCAGTTCGCTCGCCTATCGCGTGGAAGGGACATGGACGGGCCTGCCCGGTGATCCGGCCAATGCCAACGCGTCGGAGATCTATCATGTCGATCGCGTTTCCGGACCTTCGCGGTCATACATCGGTATCGTCGGTTTCCGCTGTCCGGCAGATCCCTGGTTGAACGACGTCGACTGCGTGCGCGTCGGCGAAAACCTGCCCGCTGACATCGAGCAGTTCTGGGACCAGCTGGCGGCCGGCGATACACCCACGTCAGGCCGCGGCCTGTTGCCCGATCAGCGCGTCGCGCTTCTCGACGAATACCGTCGCGCCAACCGCAAGCTGGTGATCGGCGATCGCGCCGATGTCCGCATCCAGCCGCATGCGGCCGAACTCCAGGGCACAACGATCACAGGTACGACGATTACACCCGGCGTGGCCGTGCCTCCGCGCCAGGATGAAGCCGTCATGCTCAACCCGCAGCCGTTGCCGCCCGTCGAGGCGCCGGCTGCGACCGGCGAGGTCATCGCGGCACCGCCGCAGGGCGACCATTCGGCCACCGGAATCATCATCGTGGGCGGCAAGCCGCTGTCCACGCCTAACCTTCAGCCAGCGAGCACATCGTCGCGCTTGAGGCCAAAAACATCGGCGACGAGCGAGACACGGCCATGAGCCTGGCAGCCCGGCTCACACGCGCCAATTGACACGACACGGAGGCCGCCTGCGGACGTCGTATCCCGGACGATGCGAGTTCCCGATGCATCGCTCCCTCCCTCCTGGAGCTGGAGCGATCCAGGCGACCGATCCCGTCGCTGCGCCCGTTCGTCCTGCTGCTGTACGCGAAATCGTTGCGGTACGGGCGTGGCAAATCTGCGGGCCCGCCGGGCGCCGGCTCCGAAGCATCGTTCGACCTGGGTAGAGCTCGGCCAACCATGGCCCATTAGAAACTTCCTTCGGCGCCGACAAACGGCGTCGGTTCTCTATTTTTAAAGAGTGGAGAAGGACTGGCGGCCTGGCAGCCTGGACCTCGAACTCTCAACCAATGGTCAAGTCGCCCTTGGTCCGCCCCAAATACGGATGGGAAACCATCCCGGGAAACGACACCATGGCCGGGAGAAAAGAAAGCCAGGACTCGAACCGCAGCCAAATCCCCGGGAAATTGGAGGATTTGGTCTGTGGGTCGAGTCTTGCTTGACTGCGTGGTGGGCCCACCAGGACTCGAACCTGGAACCAAAGGATTCGCTTGTTCCGAAGGTTTCCCCCGGCGCGGACTATCTCTTCACCCGCAGCTTGCGCTGGTGGGGTGCGGGACGCTCTAGCCTGTTATCAAGGGCACTTTAGCCCCCAGGTAGTCTCTGCACCTTCCGGCGGTGTACCGCCGGCTTGGCTCAGGATCGCCACCGGCCGAACCGCTGAGGTTTCCCTGAATTCATCCCGTTTTCATCCAGCCCTTCCGGTGCTGGCGTCACCTTTCGATGAGTCCTCTGCTCTAACCATTGAGCTATGGGCCCTGCCGGTGGATCGTACCAAGCTTGGACTGCCACCACCAATGCTTTAGCTGAGCACACCCCGGAACCCAGGTATCCCGCAGCCGAAAGCGCGACGCTCATCGGAAGCCAGTGACCTTGTTGGCAAGCGCGGGGTTTCTACCCTGTCGCGTTTACTGCTGGCAACCGCAACTCACGCGCGCGACGCAGGATCGGTGGCGGCTGCAGTTCTTCGGGAATGCACAACAGCCGCTGGCGACGCAGCCATTGCCCCGGCCCGCGTCCCGAGGTCAGCGCCACCATCGGGATGGCCAGGACCATGCCCAGGATCACCGGCGCCATCCATGCCGCCAGCGATGCCGACACAAACAGCGCGACCGCGCCGATGAAGAGGCCAAACAGGCTCAGGCCGCCATAACTTTTCAGCAACGCGGAAAACGGCAGGGTGCCATCGTCGCGGCGCTGCGATTCCCAGCCCGAATCGCGGCCGGCCAGTACTTCGGCCACGCCGCGCGACTGCACGTACATCACGATGGGCGCCATCAGCGCAGCCAGCACGCTTTCCAGCAGCATGCTGATGAAAGCGCGAAACGCGCCGCCGCAACCACGGCGCTGCACCGGGTCCAGCAGCATTGCCAGGTAACCGAGGATCTTGGGCGCGAACAGCGCGCCCATCGTGGCCACGAACAGCCAGACGATGCGCTCGGGGTCCATCGACTTCCAGTAGGTGACCGGCGAAAAGGCCGCCAGCCCACCATCCAGATCCAGGCCCGACTGGGTCAGCGGGATGCCGATGCCGACCAGCATCAACATGGCCCACATGGGCGCGGTGAAGTAATGGCCGATGCCGATCATGAAATGCCAGCGGCTGACCCAGTGCAGGCCGCGCGCCGGCAACACCGCGGTGTGTTGCAGGTTGCCCTGGCACCAGCGGCGGTCGCGCACCAGCAGGTCGGTCATCGAAGGCGGGCCTTCCTCGTAGCTGCCACGCAGGGTCGGCACCATGTGCAGGGCCCAGCCGCCGCGGCGGATCAGTGCGGCCTCGACGAAGTCATGGCTGAGGACATGGCCGCCGAAGGGCTTTTTGCCCGGCAATCGCGGCAGCCCCGCGTGTTCGGCAAAGGCGCGGGTGCGGATGATCGCGTTGTGGCCCCAGTAGTTGCTTTCGGCGCCGTGCCACCAGGCCACGCCATGCGCGATCACCGGGCCATAGACGCGGCCGGAAAACTGCTGCATGCGCGCGAACAGGCTGGTGCCGCCGACGATCACTGGTAGCGACTGGATCAGGCCTACATCGGCATGCGCTTCGATGGCCGCGGCCAGGCGCACGATGGTGTCGCCGGTCATCAGGCTGTCCGCGTCCAGGATCAGCATGTGCGGATAGGCGCCGCCGAAACGACGCACCCATTCGGCGATGTTGCCGGCCTTGCGTTCGCTGTTGTCGGCGCGGCGCCGGTAGTAGATCCGCGACTGGCCGCCGGTGCGCTCGAGCAGGGCATGGAACTCGGTGATTTCAGCGGCGGCGATGTCGGCGCGGGTGGTGTCGCTGAGGATGAAGAAATCGAAGCATGGCAGCTGGCCGGTGTCGCGGACCGATTCGTAGATCGCCTGCAGGCCGGCCAGCAAACGGTGGGGGTCCTCGTTGTAGGTCGGCATCAGCAGGGCGGTGCGCGCGCCGAGCTGTGGCAGCGGTTGCGCCGGATCGATGCCGAGCCGGCCCGGCCGGCGCGCAAGCAACAGCACGAAGCCGGCCAGCGCGCCCAGCAGCGATTGCGCGACCCAGGCAAACAGGGCCACGAACAAGGCCAGCAGCACGCCCTCCAGGATCTCCAGCCCATCCACGCGCAACACCCGCCACATCTGCCACGCCGCCAACACAGTCAGCACGGCGGTGCCGCCGATCATGTACAGGCGGCGCCAGACCATGCCCGACGGCGCGCTGGGCAGCAGGCGCGGGTCCAGGTGGCCCTCGTGCAGGGATTGCAGCGGCATGGCGATCGGCGCCGGCGGCGGCAACCGTTCGTAGGCGCCCGCCGCGGGCATTGCCACCGGCGCTTCGGCTAAGCGGTCCATCGGTACAACCAGGTCTCAGACAGTAGCTGCGTGCCTTGCAACAGGCGTGCATGCAACTCGATTGCGCTGGCACCGTCGGGCTCCAGTTCAAATCCGATCCGCCAGCCGCCGGTCGCCGCCAGCGGATGGGCCACCACGTTGAGCACCTTGCCGGTATTGGACCAGACGTCGGCGTGGATGCCTGGGTCCGGCCGCACGCCATTCAATGCGTCGCCCTGGAAATCGATGACCACGCGGCGCGCGCCGGTCTTGGGCACGGCGCCGATCCGGGTATCGGCCACCCTGGCAATCGCAGGATTCCAGGCATGCGCATTGCACCAGTGCAGGCGATAGTCGAAACGGTGTTCGGTGCCGGCGGCCAGCGGCGCGGCCGGACGCCAGAAGGCAACGATGTTGTCGTGGTATTCATCTGCAGTCGGCAGCTCGATCAGCTGCACGCTGCCCTTGCCCCAGTCTCCCACCGGTTCCACCCACAGGCTGGGGCGCCGCTCGTAGTGGGCCTCGTCATCAGCGTAGTCGGCGAAATCGCGCTGCCGCTGCATCAGGCCGAAACCGCGCGGATTGGAATCCTCGAAGCCGCTGTCCTGCACGGTCGACGGATTCTGCAGCGGCCGCCAGATCTGTTCGCCGCTGCCGGTCCACAGCGCCAGGCCATCGGAGTCGTGCACCGCGGGTCGGTAGTCGTCCACGCCGACGCGGTCGCTGGCGCCAAACGAATACATGCTGGTCAACGCGGCGATGCCGGCGTGGGCCAGTTCCACCCGCGGGTACAGCCGCGCCTGCACGTCGAACACGGTCTCGATGCCGGGCTGGATCCGGAAACGGAACGCGCCGGCCACGCTGGGGCTGTCCATCAATGCATGCACGACGAGGGCGTCGGCGTCGGCCGCGGGGGTTTCCAGCCAGAAAGAGCGGAACACCGGGAATTCCTCGCCCTGTGGCTGCAACGTGTTCAAGGCCAGCCCGCGCGCGGACAGTCCGTAGTTCTGGCCCTTGGCCACGGCGCGGAAATAGCTGGCGCCGAGGAACGCGCAGATCTCGTCGAAGTAGTCGGGCCGGTTGAGGCGGCCATGCAGGCGGAAGCCGGCAAAGCCCAGGTCATTGGCCGCCCGGCCCGGCACCGTGCCAGCGGGGAAGCTGAAAAGGTCCGGCGAATACAGCACCTCGCTGGCCAGGCCGCCCGCAACGTTGAACACCTGCACCCGGTCCTTGAACAGGAAGCCGGGATGGAAGAACTGGGCCCGGAACGGCAGGCCTTGCTCGCGCCATAGCGCGCGCGCGGGATTGAAGCGGATGTCGCGGTACGCGTCGTAACCGATGTCGCGCAGCCATGGCGGCAATTCCGCCGCGGGTTTGCGGTACGGAGCTGCGGCCAGTTGCCGCGCCAGCGCCGGTACGGTGTCGGCATCGAAGGCGTCGTCGCTGCGCGCGGCGGCCAGCAGGCGCGGGGCCAGCAGGCCACCACCGCCGAGCATGGCAAGCGGCAACGACAGGCCGCCGAGTAGCACTTCTCTTCTGCGCACCGGGATTCCTGGGGGTCGCGATTCGGGGGAATCGGCACATTGTAGACATCGATTCGTTAGGGTCAGGCCACGGCGTGCGGGCTGTGACCGGACTGGCGCAATAGGCGCGAGCATGAAGGGTGCGGGTAGGAGCGCCCGATGGGCGCGAGCTCTTCCTGTTGGGGCAGTAAAGAGCAGGGCTCGCGGCTGGAAGCCGCTCCGACGTGGCGCTTCTGCGGCGATGAGGATTTTTTTCCGGTAATCCGCGAAGAACAAAAAAAAGCCCCGCGTAGGCGGGGCTTTTCTCGATGGCAGATCGACCGGCAGGCTTACTCGATGTCGAGGAAGCTGCGTAATTGTTCCGAGCGCGAGGGATGACGCAGCTTGCGCAACGCCTTGGCCTCTATCTGGCGGATGCGCTCGCGGGTGACATCGAACTGCTTGCCGACTTCCTCGAGGGTGTGGTCGGTATTCATGTCGATGCCGAAGCGCATGCGCAGGACCTTGGCCTCGCGCGGGGTCAGGCCGGCAAGCACGTCGCGCACGGTTTCCGACAGGTTGATGTTGACCGTGTTCTCGATCGGGGACTCGACGTTGGTGTCCTCGATGAAATCACCCAAGTGCGAATCCTCGTCGTCGCCAATCGGCGTCTCCATGGAGATCGGTTCCTTCGCGATCTTCATCACCTTGCGGATCTTGTCCTCGGGCATGTCCATTTCTTTCGCCAGTTCCTCCGGCGTGGCCTCGCGGCCGTACTGCTGGAGCATCTGCCGGGAAATGCGGTTCAACTTGTTGATCGTCTCGATCATGTGCACCGGGATGCGGATGGTGCGCGCCTGGTCGGCGATCGAACGGGTGATCGCCTGGCGGATCCACCA
>JBDTPP010000162.1:0-6201 GCA_039932615.1 Pseudoxanthomonas sp. | reverse complement strand
GGACGCATCCATCACTGCATGCGCACGATCGGCATCGCCGAACGCGCACTGGAACTGCTGTGCATCCGCGTGCAGTCGCGGGTGGCCTTCGGCAAGCGCATCAGCGAACAATCGGTCTGGCACGAGCGCATCGCCGAGGCGCGCTGCATGATCGAACAGGCGCGCCTGCTCACGCTCAAGGCCGCCTACATGATGGACACCGTCGGCAACAAGGTCGCGCGCGCGGAGATCGCGATGATCAAGGTGGTGGCGCCGAACATGGCCTGCCAGATCATCGACTGGGCCATCCAGGCGCATGGCGGGGCCGGTGTCACCGCGGATTTCCCCCTGGCCAGCGCCTATGCGGGCATCCGCACGCTGCGCCTGGCCGACGGCCCCGACGAAGTGCATCGCGGCACCATCGCCCGGCTGGAACTGGCCCGGCACGCAGTGGCCGGCGGCTGACTCCGGCCGCGAACGAAGAGGCAACAGACATGGGCAATCCCAGGCGCAACATCGACACCTTCAACCAGTCCATCGACGAGGACCATCCGCAGTTCGTCAACTCGGTGGCGCGTGCGTTCTCGATCCTGCGCTGTTTCGAGTTCGGCGCCCAGCACCTGGGCAACCAGGACATCGCGCGGCAGACCGGGCTGCCCAAGCCGACCGTGTCGCGGCTGACCTTCACCCTGGCTTCCCTGGGCTACCTGAGCTACTCCGCGCCGCTGGAAAAATACTCGCTGGGCATGGCCGTGCTGTCGCTGGGCCATGCGTTCATGAAGGGCAACGATGTGGTCGCCGTTGCGCGCCCGCTGATGCGCGAACTTGCCGAACACACCCAGTCGGCGGTGATGCTTGCCGCCCCTGACGGGGTACGCATGGTCCTGCTGGAGGTCTGCCAGGGCGATCCCACCTTCCACATGAAACTCGAGGCCGGCGCACGCGTGCCGCACGGATCCACCGCGCTGGGCCGCGCCGACCTGGCTGCACGGCCGCTGGATGTGTTCGAGAAGCGCATGGCCGAGTTCGAGATGGAATGCGAGCCGGGCTACTGGCCGAAGATCCGCTCCGGCATCGTCCGCGCGCGCCAGGACTACGAGCACTACGGATTCTGTTTCTCGCTGGGCGACTGGAACCCGGAAGTGTTCGCCATCGGCGTGCCCATGGTCTCGGCCGACCGCAGCCGCGTGCTGGCCTTCAACTGCAGCGGGCGCGTGTCGATGATGACCCGCGAGAAGCTGGTCAATGATTTCGGCCCGCGCCTGGTGGCATTGAAGGACCGGGTCTTCGAGATGACCGAGGGACGTTTTTGATTGTCTTCGAACGATATTTCGGAATGCGCAAGTCCGCACGTATCCGGAAGCCGACACAAATGAATCGTCGTCCCCGCGTACGCGCGGACCCCGTGCCTTTGCTTCTGACCGATTGAAGTCGCTGGGTCCCCGCATGGGCGAGGACGACCACAACCAAGGAACCCGATGAAAGCCATCCTCTGCGAATCCTGGGGCGCGCCCTCCTCACTGCAACTGCGCGAGCTGCCATCGCCGGTACCCGGTCCCAAGCAGGTGCTGGTCCGTACCCGCGTGGCCGCGGTAAATTTTCCCGATGCATTGATCGTCGCCGGCAAGTACCAGTTCAAGCCGGAGTTTCCGTTCTCCCCCGGCGGCGAATTATCCGGCGAGATCATCGCGGTGGGCGCGGACGTGGAGCGCCTTGCGTTGGGCGACAAGGTGGTCGGCATCACCAGCCATGGTGCCTATGCACAGGAAGTGGTGATCGATGCAGCCAACGTGATCCCGTTGCCGCGCGACATCGGCGACGACGACCTGGAACTGGCCGGCAGCTTCGTGCTGACCTACGGCACTTCGCTGCATGCCTTGAAGGATCGTGCGCGGGCGCAGGCCGGCGAAACCCTTCTGGTGCTCGGCGCCGGTGGTGGCGTGGGCCTTGCGGCGGTGGAAATCGGCAAGCTGCTGGGCATGCGCGTGATCGCCGCGGCCTCGTCCGCGGAAAAACTCGCGGCGGCTCGCTCGCTGGGCGCCGACGAAACCATCGATTACGCCAGTGAAGACCTGCGCGAACGGATCAAGGCGCTGACCGAAGGCCGCGGCGTCGACGTGGTCTACGACCCGGTTGGCGGCGACTTTGCCGAACCTGCGCTGCGCAGCGTCGGCTGGCGCGGCCGCTACCTGGTGGTGGGATTCGCGGCGGGGGATATCCCGAAGATCGCCACCAATCTGCTGCTGCTCAAGGGCAGTTCGCTGGTCGGGGTGTTCTGGGGCGAGTTCCTGCGCCGCGAACCGGCATTGAACGCCGAAAACATGAAGCTGCTGTTCTCGTGGCTGCACGAACGCAAGATCCATCCGCTTATTTCCAGGCGCTACCCGTTGTCGCAGGCGCCACAGGCGCTGGACGCGCTGCTGGCCCGCCAGGCCATCGGCAAGCTGGTCGTGTTGCCGCAACAGGTCGACTGAACCGCTCCAACTCCGGAAACCGCGCGCAGCCTTGGGAGGGGAACGCCGATGAAGAACCTGCAACACTGGCCACCGGGCCTGCCACAACACCTGGAACTGCCGCAAACCTCGTTGTATTACAACCTGGAGGTATCGGCGAAACGCTATCCCGATAGCGCCGCGATCATCTACTACGACAGCGTGCTCAGCTACGCAGAGCTGAAGCGGCAGGTCGATGCGCTTGCCGGCTTCCTGCAGCAGAATCTTGCTGTCTGCGAGGGCGACCGGGTCGCCCTGTACCTGCAGAACAGTCCGCAATTCATCATCGCCTTCTACGCCATCCTGCGCGTCGGCGCCGTAGTCGTGCCGGTCAACACCATGAACCTGCTGGAGGAAGTGCGCCACGTGGTCGCCGACAGCGGCAGCAAGGTGGCGATCTTCGGCCAGGAACTCGCCGCGAATATCACTCCCCTGCTCGGGCACGAGCTGGATCATGCGTTGAGTGCCTGCTATTCCGACTATCTGTGCGCGGATACCGATCTGCCCATCCCCGAAGTGGTGGCCGCAGCCTGCATCGACATGGCTCCCAAAGGCAGGGCTCCCAAAGGCATGGCTTCCACAGGCACGGCTTCCATGGCCATCGATTCCAAAGGCATGACCGCACTGGTCGGCTGGAAGCAGGCCCTGCACAGTGGCGCGATCGCCACCGACGTCGCCACCGGCGCCGACGATCTTGCGGTGATTCCCTACACCTCCGGCACCACCGGCGCCCCGAAGGGTTGCATGCACACGCACCGCAGCGTGATGCACACGACCCTTGGTGGCTCGGAGTTCTGCCGGGTAGCGAAGGACCAGGTGGCGCTGGCAGCGCTGCCCATGTTCCACGTCACCGGCCTGCAGCTGGGCATCAACGCGGTGGTGTTCCGCGGCGGCACCATGGTGGTGATGACCCGTTGGGACCGGCGTTGCGCCGCCCTGCTCATCCAGCGCCATGGGGTGACCTCGTGGACCGCCATCCCGACCATGCTGATCGATTTCCTGGCACAACCCGAGCTCGACCAGTTCGACTTGAGCTCGATGAAGCTGCTGACCGGCGGGGGCGCCGCGATGCCAAAGGCAGTGGCCGAAAAAATCCAGTCGTTGTGGGGCCTGCCCTACATCGAAGGCTATGGCCTGTCGGAAACCATGGCGACCACGCACAACAATCCCACCCATCGTCCCAAACCGCAATGCCTGGGCATACCGATCCAGGACACCAGCGCGATCGTGGTTGACCCGGCCACGCTGGAGATCCTTCCCAGCGGCGAAGTCGGCGAAATCCTGTTGAATGGACCGCAGGTATTCAAGGGTTACTGGGGACGGCCCGACGCCACCGCTTCGGCTTTCGTACAGATCGATGGCATGCAGTACTTCCGTACTGGCGACCTGGCCTACGTCGATGACGAAGGTTACTTCTTCATCGTCGACCGGCTCAAGCGAATGATCAATGCGTCGGGCTACAAGGTGTGGCCCGCCGAAGTCGAAAACATGCTGTATGCGCATCCGGCCATCCAGGAAGCCTGCGTGATCGGATTCCGCGACCCGCAACGCGGCGAAAGCGTCAAGGTCGTGGCGGTGTTGCGCGCGGGCCAATCGACCAGCGCGGAAGAACTGATCGCGTGGTCGCGCCAGCACATGGCCGCCTACAAGGTGCCGCACCGGGTCGAGTTCGTTGAATCCCTGCCCAAGAGCGCGACCGGCAAGGTCCAGTGGCGCGCGCTGCAGGAAAAGGAATTCGCAAAGTCGTCACCGTAGTTCGCAATGAATCGTTTTGTGAAAGGGCTTGGCAATTTCCGTCCTCGCTGCGAGATCCGTCAGCCGGTAGCCCATAGCGGGTAGCGGGTAGCCGGAGAGCAGCTCTTGATTTCCGGCTACCGGCTGCCGTCCACCGGCTCACGGATACCGCCTCTCACAGGATTTTCAACAACCAGATGACCGCGAAAGAAGGAATTATGCAGAGCTTCCTCAAGCAGGCCGTCACAACCACATCGCCGCGCGCAAGCGGCAATCCCACTCGCAGGCGGAGCAGGCATCGATGACACCGCACAAGCGCAACGGCTGGCAATGGGGTCCTTTCACCTTCCGCCTGCCGTTCTACCACACGCGCCTGGTGTGGCCGGAGTTCCTGCAGGGGCTGTTGGTGTCAACTGCCACGGGGCTGGCGCTGGTGCCGATCCTGGTCGGCTACTTCGGCTTGAATTTCGAACAAGCGGTCACCTGCACGCTGCTGCACAGCACCCTGCTGGTCTTCGCGCTGTATGTATTCGGTGAACCCTACGCACCCGGCTGGAACACCGCCGCCCTGCCGCTGGTGATGGCATTCGTGTTCACCAGCTATCCGGAACCCGTGCAGCGCTTCCAGGCCATGACCGCGTTGTCCTTGAACTTCGCCCTGCTGGTGTTTGTGCTGGGCATCACCGGGCTGGGCCGCAAGCTGATGCAGTGGCTGCCGGGCACGCTCAAGGCCGGCATCATCCTCGGCGCGGCCATCGCCTCGTTCAAGCAGGTGTTCATCGACGATGCCGACAAATTCCTGTGGCAGCAGCCCATCTCGACCACGGTCGCCTGCACCGTCTGCCTGGTCTGCCTGTTTTCGATCCCGTTGCAGAAACTCAAGGACGGCAACCGCGGCCTGCTGCTGCTGGTCAGCCTGGGGCTATTGCCGGGTTTCGCCGCCGCCGCGATCATCGGCCCACTGGTGGGTGAAGTCAGTTACCAGGTCGAATGGGGCTGGCTGCTGCCGCCGGTCGGCGAGACCATCGCGCGCATGTCGCCCTTCAGCATCGGCTGGCCGACCGCGCAGATGTTCGTGGCCAGCATCCCGCTGGTGCTGATCACCTACATCATCCAGTTCGGCGACTGGGTGACCGGCGATGCGGTGCTGCGCGACGGCATGGCCGCGCGCAAGGACGACCCGGTCGACATCAACCCGACCCGCTCGCACCTGGCCCTGGCCATCCGCAACTTCCTGTCGGCGCTGGTGGCCCCGTTCTTCCCCACCCAGGGCACGTTGTGGACCGGCGTGCACGTGATCGTGGTGCAGCGCTGGAAACAGGGCCCGCGGGTGGTGCCGGACCTGCACAGCGGGATGATGTCGTACTACCTGATGGGCCTGCCGATCATCTATTTCCTGCTGCCGCTGCTGACCGGGCTCAAGCCGCTACTGGGCATCGCCCTGTCGTTGACCCTGGTCCTGTCTGGCTTCGCTTGCGCCTTCATCGCCATGGCCATCCCGCGCACCGCGACCGCGCGCGGCACGGCATTGCTGGTCGGTGCAGCGCTGGCGATGTTCGAGCCATGGCTGGGCCTGCTGGTCGGCATCGCCGCGACCCTGTTGCTGGTCGGCTGGGAACGCGATCCCGACCCTGAGCATCCGGACGACCCGGACGCTGCATTGACCGGCTTCGATACCTGATGAACCCCTATACGGAGTACGCATGAGCAGCCGCGACCAGTACCGCTATTTCCTGCCGCTGACCACGCGCTGGAAGGACAACGACATCTATGGCCACGTCAACAACGTCGAGTACTACAGTTACTTCGACACGGTCATCAACACCTACCTGATCCGAGAAGGCGGGCTGGACATCCACCAGGGACCGGTGATCGGCCTGTGCGCCGAGTCGCACTGCAAATTCCTTGGCGAACTGGTGTTCCCCGAAACCATCGACGCCGGCCTGCGCGTCGAGCACCTCGGCAATTCCAGCGTGCGCTACGGCATCGGCCTGTT
>JBDTPP010000161.1:0-6214 GCA_039932615.1 Pseudoxanthomonas sp. | reverse complement strand
GGCATCCTGGTCAACATCACCGCCGGCCCGGACTTCACCATGGCCGAGTTCGACGAAGTCGGCCGCACGGTCGAGCAGTTCGCCTCCGAGGATGCGACAGTCGTTATCGGCACCGTGCTGGATCCGGACATGCAGGACGAAGTCCGGGTGACCGTGGTCGCCACCGGTCTCAATCGCGTCGTCGTGCGCCAACCGGTCGGTCGTGGCAGCGAGATCGGCGGCAGCATGCGCGAACCGATGCGCGCGCCGATCAAGCTGGTCCGCGATGCCACCACCGGCATGCCGCTGTACGATGCCAATGCCACTGACGCGGTCGCCACTGCGGTCGGCGGACTGGGCATGGGCATGGGGCTTCGCCGTGGCAGCGCGGAGTCGTCGCCGGCTCCGTCCTCGACGCCGGCCGTGGCCGACTTGCCGGGCGATTACCTGGATATCCCGGCGTTCCTGCGCCGCCAGGCCGATTGACCCGGAGCCGCTGCCCTTCTCCGGAAGGCGGTGGCAGCCGATGAAACAATCGCGGAGACCGCTGGCCTCCGTGAAGAAATATTGTCCTGTCCTTTTGCTGCCGGGCCCTTTCGGCCCGGCAGGGTTTTGTGCCCACCAGCCGGCCCATGCCATTGTTTCAGGCCTGAGACAGACCGATTCTTCCGTTAAGATTCAGGCACCTGCGTGCTAACCTCGCGAACTGTTCGCTTAGCGACCTCCGGCTTTCCTATCGAATGACCCAGCAGCGCACCCTCAAGAATGTGATCCGCGCCACGGGCGTGGGTTTGCATAGCGGGGAAAAGGTCTACCTGACCTTGCGTCCGGCACCGGTAGACAGCGGCATCGTGTTCCGCCGCGTCGACCTGGATCCGGTAGTGGAAATCCCGGCCAGTGCCGAACTGGTCAGCGAAACCACCCTGTGCACCGGTCTGAGCCGCGATGGCGCCAAGGTCATGACCGTCGAACACCTTATGTCGGCAATGGCCGGCCTGGGCGTCGACAATGCCTATGTGGAACTGTCTTCGGCGGAGCTGCCGATCATGGATGGTTCCGCCGGCCCGTTCGTATTCCTGCTGCAGTCAGCCGGCGTGGTCGAACAGGCTGCGGCCAAGCGTTTCATCCGCATCAAGCATGTGGTGGAAGTGCGTGACGGCGACAAGATCGCGCGCTTCTCGCCATACAACGGCTTCAAGGTCGGCTTCACCGTGCAGTTCGACCACCCGATGATCCCGGCTGCGCAGTCACGTGCGGAAATCGAATTCTCCACGGCGGCCTATATCAAGGAAGTGGCGCGGGCACGCACCTTCGGTTTCATGCGCGACCTGGAATACATGCGCGAGCGCAATCTGGGACTGGGTGGCTCGATGGACAACGCCATCGTGCTGGACGAGTTCCGCGTGCTCAACGATGACGGCCTGCGCTATACCGACGAATTCGTGCGCCACAAGATCCTCGATGCCATCGGCGACCTGTACCTGGCCGGGCACGCGATCCTCGGCGCCTATGAAGGGTTCAAGTCGGGTCACGCGCTCAACAACAAGCTGGTGCGGGCATTGATGGCCGACCGTTCAGCGTGGGAAGAAGTCACCTTTGAATCCGCGGCCACGCCGGCGCCGGTGGTTTATGCCAGCCCGGTGCTGGCGGTCTGAGCGGTCCGCGCTGCCCCGGACCCTCTTCAAGGCCCGAACTGTGAACCCGGACTACCCCAAGTCCCTGATTTCACAATAATTTAACTTCACGCTAACGAACGCATTGCCCCATGTGGGTACCATGCTTCGGCCTGTGCGCGCCGGATTCAACGTTTGGCCCGGCCGCCCCGGTGTTCAGCAAGACGCTTTCTGCTTTCGGTGGATCCGCTGGCATCGGGGTCATCCGGTGCGGGATCAGCCGGTGCGGGATCGTCCAGGGATGCCAAGGCGGCTTCAAGCGCGTTGCGCGAAGCTGCCGACATCGGTTTCAGGGCAAGTCCGGCCGGTGGGGGCCGCTGGAAAGGCGCAGTCGTAGTCTTGGCAACCACTTCGGTGGCTGCAAACCCGACGGATCGGGCCAAGTTGATCAACTCGGGTGCGGCAAGCCTTAACTTGGCGTGCCATACCGGGGAATCGACGATAAAAACGAGTTTTCCGCCGGTTACGTTCCCCAGCTTGCAATGGGCGGCAAGGCCAGGTGGCAGACAGGGGCGAAGCAACTGTTCCATTGCGTCGAGCCACAAGCCATGACGCACCGGGTTGGTGGCGGCATCGGACATCGCAGCCTGCAAGGCGGGCTGTGGCGATGAAGCACGACGTGGTGGGGACTTCGAATCAGACATTGGTATCCATGACTTTCCAAACCATCCTAAACAATTCACGCACCCGGTTGGCGCATGCGCTGACCAGGACCTCGGGCCAGGTGCGTGGATTCGTCTACTCACGGCCCCTCGCCAGCGCGGGCATTCTCCTCTTCAGTGGCCTGCTCCTGGGCGCAGGCGGACGCAGCGCCGCTGGCATGGCCCAGCTCTCGTTGCTCCAGGCCAAGGCCGACAAGCAGCAGACGCAACTGGAGCAGGTGCGCCGTGGCGCCCAGCAGGAAGTCAACGCCATGGCCGCGCGCCTGGGCGAACTCCAGGCCCAGGCCAACCGTCTCAACGCGCTGGGCGAACGCCTGACCCGCGTGGGCCAGCTGCAGGACGGCGAGTTCGATTTCAACGAGGCAGTCGGTGTCGGTGGCAGTGAAAAAGCCTACGACATGGACCCGCAGGCGTTGAATGCGGGCGTGGCCCAGCTGGAAAGCCAGTTCGCTGCTTCCGGCAAGCAGTTGTCGGTACTGGAAGCGTTGCTGTTCAACCGTGAGCTGGACAAGAACGCGACGCCGTCGCGCATGCCCATCGTCAACAGCTACATCACTTCCGGCTTCGGCGGCCGTGCCGATCCGTTCGGCGGCGGCGGCGCGTTCCACAAGGGCATAGATTTCAAGGCCAGCGTCGGCGACCCGGTACTGACCGTGGCCGATGGCGTGGTCAGCTTCGCCGGAATCAAGAGCGGCTACGGCAACGTGGTCGATGTGGACCATGGCAATGGCTACGTCACCCGCTATGCGCACAACTCGCGCCTGGTCGTGCGCGTGGGTGACCTGGTGCGCGTGGGCCAGGAGATCGCCAAGGCCGGCTCCACCGGGCGTTCCACCGGCGCGCACGTGCATTTCGAAGTCTGGGAAAATGGCAACGTGGTCAACCCGCGCAAGTTCCTGGGCGAGGGCCCGACCCCGGTCGGCAAGATCAAGCGCGGGTAGGAGCGCCCCTTGGGCGCGATGCCCTTCGGCCAGATCGTGACCAGGGCATCGCGGGCAAGGCCCGCTCCTGCACACAGGGACGGCGCCTTGATTCCATGGGCCCCGCCCCAAGCTACAATGGTGTGTTGCCAACAGGGCGCATTGCGCCCTGTTTCCTTTGGGGCGGCGGAAGCGGGCACCAGGCCGCCGGCCGCGCCCCACGCTCCTTCCTAATCCGGTTCCCTACATGATCAACAGTCTGCTCACCCGTGTCTTTGGTAGTCGCAACGAACGCCTGCTCAAGCAGCTCCAGCGCAGCGTCGTCAAGATCAACGCGCTGGAACCGGAGCTTGAAAAGCTCTCCGACGAAGCGCTGAAAGCCAAGACCCCCGAAATGCAGAAGCGCATCGCCGATGGCGAAACGCTGGACAAGATCCTGCCCGAAGCCTTCGCCGTATGCCGCGAAGCCTCGCGCCGCGTGCTGGGCATGCGCCACTATGACGTGCAGCTGATCGGCGGCATGGTCCTGCACCTGGGCAAGATCGCCGAGATGCGCACCGGCGAAGGCAAGACCCTGGTAGCGACTCTTCCGGTGTACTTGAACGCGCTGGAAGGCAAGGGCGTGCATGTGGTCACCGTCAACGACTACCTGGCACGCCGCGACGCCGCCTGGATGGGCAAGCTGTATGGCTGGCTGGGCATGAGCGTCGGCGTGGTCTATCCGGGCATGCCGCACAGCGACAAGCGCGAAGCCTATGCCGCCGACATCACCTACGGCACCAACAATGAATTCGGCTTCGACTACCTGCGCGACAACATGGCGATGTCGCGCGAGGACCGCTACCAGCGCGGCCTGCACTACGCCATCGTCGACGAAGTCGACTCGATCCTGATCGACGAGGCACGCACCCCGCTGATCATCTCCGGCCCCGCGGACGAATCGCCGGAACTCTATATCCGGGTCAACCGGATCGTGCCCAAGCTGGTCAAGCAGGAGACCGAGGAAGCGGAGGGCGACTACTGGGTCGATGAGAAAGGCAAGCAGGCGCACCTGTCCGAGGCGGGCATGCAGCACGCCGAGGAACTGCTGCGCGAAGCCGGCATCCTCAAGGACGAACAGGACACCCTGTACGGCGCCAACAACCTCAGCGTGGTCCATCACCTCAACGCCGCCTTGCGCGGCCACGCCATCTATCACCGCGACGTCGATTACATCGTCCGCGATGGCGAAGTGATCATCGTCGACGAATTCACCGGCCGCACCCTCACCGGGCGCCGCTGGTCCGACGGCCTGCACCAGGCCGTGGAAGCGAAGGAAGGCGTGCCGGTGCAGCGCGAAAACCAGACCCTGGCCAGCATCACCTTCCAGAACCTGTTCCGCATGTACAAGAAGCTGTCCGGCATGACCGGCACGGCCGATACCGAAGCCTTCGAATTCCAGAGCATCTACAGCCTGGAAGTGATCGTCATCCCGACCAACCGCCCGACCGTGCGCAAGGATTCGCCCGACCAGGTGTTCCTCAACCGCACCGGGAAGTTCAACGCGGTGCTGGCCGATATCCAGGATTGCTACGCGCGCGGCCAGCCGGCGCTGGTCGGCACCACGTCCATCGAGACTTCCGAACTGCTGTCCGATCACCTGACCAAGGCGGGCGTTCCCCACGAGGTGCTCAACGCCAAGCAGCACGAGCGCGAAGCCCAGATCGTTGCCAACGCGGGCATGCCCGGGTCCATTACCATCGCCACCAACATGGCTGGCCGCGGCACCGACATCGTGCTTGGCGGCTCACTGGACGCGGTGCTGGAGCAATTGCCGGAAGACGCGAGCGATGCCGATCGCGCCCAGGCCAGGGCCGAATGGCAGCAGCGCCACGACCAGGTCAAGGCCGCTGGCGGCCTGCACATCGTCGGCACCGAACGCCATGAATCACGACGCATCGACAACCAGCTGCGCGGCCGCTCCGGTCGCCAGGGCGACCCGGGCTCCTCGCGCTTCTACCTGTCGCTGGAAGACAACCTGATGCGCATCTTCGCCTCCGACTGGGTGCAGAAGGCGATGAAGCTGATCGGGATGAAGGAAGACGACGTCATCGAGGACAGGCTGGTCAGCCGCCAGATCGAGAAGGCGCAGCGCAAGGTCGAAGCGCACAACTTCGACATCCGCAAGAACCTGCTCGACTTCGATGATGTCAACAACGACCAGCGCAAGGTGATCTACAGCCAGCGCGACGAACTGCTGGATGCCGAATCGGTCAAGGACAACATCGACGGCATCCGCGTCGACGTGGTCGAGGACCTGGTCGCGCGCTTCGTGCCGCCGAACTCGGTGGACGAGCAATGGGACCTGCCGGGACTGGAACAGGAGCTGGCGGTGGAATCCGGCCTGCCGTTGCCGGTCACCCGATGGCCCGCGGAAACCGAGGAACTCGACGCCGAGGCCATCAGCCGCCGCGTGCAGGAAGCCATGACCGCGCACTTCGACGAGAAGGAAGCGCAGCTGGGCCCGGAGACCATGCGTTCGCTGGAGAAGCACATCATGCTCACCGTGCTCGACAAGAGCTGGAAAGAGCACCTGGCCAGCATGGATTACCTGCGCCAGGGCATCCACCTGCGCGGCTATGCGCAGAAGCAGCCGAAGCAGGAGTACAAGAAGGAAGCCTTCGAGCTGTTCTCGGACATGCTGGAAAAGGTCAAGCGCGAAGTGGTGACGATCCTCTCGCGCGTGCGCATCCGCAGCGAGGAGGAAGTGGCAGCCCTGGAAGCAGAGGAGCGGCGCCTGGCCGCGGCCCGCGACCAGCAGTTGCAGTTCCAGCATCAGGAAGCCGGCGGTTACAGCGCCGACGAGGAAGCCGCCGACGTCGAGGCCGCACAACTGGGCTTCTCGCCGGTGACCCGCGACGGTCCCAAGGTCGGCCGCAACGACCCGTGTCCCTGCGGCAGCGGCAAGAAGTTCAAGCACTGCCACGGCCAGCTGAGCTGA
>JBDTPP010000160.1:0-6247 GCA_039932615.1 Pseudoxanthomonas sp. | reverse complement strand
GGAAAGCCGCGAAGGCGGCCTGGGCGCCGGCCCGGAATTGCTCCGCGGCCGTGGCTTGTGCGAACGACTGGCCCAGCACGACTTCGATATCGCGATGGCTGGCGAAAAGCACATCGGCCTCGGCCATGATCCCGCGGAGGATGCCGGCGGCATCGCCGTCCCAGGTTTTCCACAACTGCGGACGGAAATTGCCATCGAAGGACACCCGGGTCCCGGCTGCGCGGGCGGCACGTACTGCCTGCAGGGTGCGATCGGCCGCAGCCTGTCCCAGGGCCGGGCTGACGCCGGACACATGCAGCCAGTCCGCGCCCTGCAGCAGGGAAGCCCAGTCGTGGTCTCCGCCACCGGCACGGGCAAAGGCGGAGTCGGCGCGGTCGTACAGGACCTCGCTTGGGCGTTGGATGGCTCCCGGTGTCAGAAAGTACAGGCCCATGCGTCCCGGTGCCGCCTGCAGTGCACCCGTATCAACCCCGTGGCGGCGCAATTCCCCGGTTGCCGCGGCGCCCAGCGCATTGTCGGCGACCACGCCTGCCATCCGTGCGCGATGGCCAAACCGGGACAACGAAACCGCGACGTTGGCCTCTGCACCGCCCACGCACACCTCGAGTACGGGCGATTGCAGCAATAATTGCTTCCCCGGCGCACTCAGGCGCAGCAACAGTTCCCCGAAACAGATGACGTGTCCCCGCATGCTGTCGCTCCCTCAGTTGATGTCTGCCGCTCCGGATGGAGGCCGGCACTGGATTGTCCCGGGGACACCATACGGCCCCGCAACGAATAGTTGTTGTTGCACTGCACACTCTGTTACGGTTTTTTGACCAGCGGTGTCATTTTACCTCTGGGGATGTTCCCGAGGTAGTTAAATCCGATCTTATCCAACGTGAAAAGCGCCTTAGAGCGATCATGTGCCCTTGAGGAGGGGAATCCATGCAAACTCGTAACAATCGCCGGAAGACACCGGTTACCGTGCTGGCCCTGTCCATCGGCCTGGCCCTGCAATTCAACGTCCTGACGGCTGTTGCCCAGGAGGCAAGCCCGACGCCCGCCGAGGCCAGCGCGCAAGCGGCGGCAGCGGAATCGGTCGATACCCTGGATACCGTCACCGTGACCGGTTACCGGGCCAGCCTGGAAAAGGCGCTGGACATCAAGCGCAGCGAGAAGGGCGTGGTCGATGCCATCGTCGCCGAGGACATCGGCAAGTTCCCCGACCTCAACCTGGCTGAATCGCTGCAGCGCATTCCCGGCGTGGTGATCACCCGCGATGCCGGCGAAGGCCGCAATATCACCGTGCGCGGCCTCGGCCCGCAGTTCACCCGCGTGCGCCTCAACGGACTCGAAGCACTGAGTACGGTCGGCAGCAGCGACGGCCAGGGCGGCACCAATCGCAGCCGCAATTTCGACTTCAACGTGTTTGCGTCGGACCTGTTCTCGCAGTTGATCGTGCGCAAGACCGCCTCGGCGGATGTTGACGAAGGCTCGCTCGGCGCAACGGTCGACCTGCGCACTGCCCGCCCCTTCGACTATGACGGATTCACCGCCGCGGGCAGCCTGCAGGGCAGCTTCAACGATGTGGCCGACACCACCGATCCACGCTTCGCTGGATTGATCGCCAACAGCTGGGACGATGGCAGGTTCGGCGCGCTGGTCTCTCTGGCCTATTCCGAACGCCATGCGCTGGACGAGGGCACAGGCACGGTGCGCTGGTCGGGCGGCACCACCAATGGTGGCTTCAATGCCGCCTCGCCATTCAAGCCGGCGCTGGCGGCCGACGTGTATGCGCCGCGTTTCCCGCGCTACACGTTGATGGAGCATGACCAGAAGCGGCTGGGAATTACTGCCGCGCTGCAGTTCAAGCCCAGCGATCGAACCACGTTCAGCCTGGACGCCATGTATTCCAAGATCGACGCGACACGCAATGAGAAATACATCGAAGCCAACGGCCTCAGCAAGACCGGCGCGTCCGGCAAGCCGCAGATCCTGGTGCTGGATGGTGTCGTCGAGGATAGCGCGCTGGTCTACGGCCTGTTCGACAACGTCGACATCCGCTCCGAGAACCGCCATGACGAATGGAGCACGGTGTTCAAGCAGCTCAGCCTGGATGGCGAGCACCGCTTCAACGACAACTTCCGGTTGACCGGCAAGGTCGGTACCTCCAAGTCGCAGTTCCGTAATCCGGTCCAGGCGACAGTGATGATGGACAAGCTGGATGTGGACGGCTACAGCTACGACTATCGCGGCAATGCGAACCAGCCGGTGTTCGATTACGGCGTCGACCCGACCGACCCCAATGGCTGGACTCTTTCGACGATCCGCCTGCGCGACAATGCCGTCACCAACGATTTCGACAGCGGGCAACTGGACTTCGAATGGCTGGCCAGCCCGTCATTCACCCTGAGCGGCGGCATCCAGGCCAAGAACTACGGCTATGTATCCTCGGAACGTCGTCGCACCGCGACTGAAACCATCGTTCCGACGTTCGCCGGCGGCACCACCGCGGTGCCCGCCGATATGACCGAACTGGCCAGCCTGACCGGCCTGAGCGGTGCGCCCGGCACCTGGCGCGTGCTCGACTTCAACGCCATCGCGGATCTGTTCGGCATCTTCAGCGACAGCGGCACGTTTGCCCTGGGCGACTACGCGCCGAGCCATACCAGCGTGAACGAGAAGGATCGCAGCGGTTACCTGATGGGCGAATTCTCGACCGATATCGGCCCGGTCCCGGTCTCCGGCAATTTCGGCGTGCGCTACGTCCGTACCAACCAGACCTCGAGCGGCATCGCCCAGGCCAGTGGCACGCCCACGCCAACCACGGTCAACCGCGAGTACAACGACACGCTGCCCTCGTTCAACCTGGTTGCCGAGGTCGCACCTGACTTCCTGATCCGTTTCGCCGCGGCAAAGGTGATGTCGCGGGCGCCACTGAGCAGCCTGACCCCCGGCGTCAACGTCAGCGTCAGCGGCAGTGCGCGCACGGTGAGCGGCGGCAACCCGTTCCTCGATCCGGTCCGGGCCAAGACTGCTGACCTGAGCTTCGAATGGTATTTCAACGAAGGTGCGCTGCTCAGCGTGGGCCTGTTCTACAAGGACATCGACAGCTTCATCCAGAACACCCGCGAGACACGCGTGTATTCCGACAGCGGCCTGCCCGCGAGCCTGCTGGACGGAACCACCGCCACTCCCAGCGACGAGTTCGTGTTCAGCGTGCCGATCAACACCCCGGGCGGCGAGCTGACCGGCCTGGAGTTCAACTACACCCAGCCGTTCACCTTCCTGCCCGGCGCATGGAGCAACTTCGGCACGCAGGTGAACTACACCTATGTCGACTCGCAGATCCAGTACCTGCAGTCCAATGGCACCCCCGCGCAGAAGACCGACTTGCTGGGCCTGTCCAAGCATTCGTGGAACGCAACGCTGTTCTATGAAGGCAAGCGCTTCTCCGGCCGCGTTTCGGCGACCAATCGTGATGACTACCTGATCCAGGTTCCCGGTACCGAAGTCGGCTTCAACAGCGCAGCCGATGGCGTGCATGGACAGAGCGGCACGACCCTCGTGGACGCGTCGGTACGCTGGAAGATCAACGATCATTTCGAAATCAGCCTGGAAGGCAACAACCTGACCAATGAGGCGCAGGAATCGTGGGTCGCCAACCCCACCGTGCAGTTGCCGCTGGAATATAGCCAGACCGGACGCCAGTACCTGCTGGGAATGCGTTACAAGTTCTGACGGTCGACCGCGACGGGCCTGGTCTCGTCGCGGCCATCATCGGCAACGGGAAAGGCCCGGCGCAAGCCGGGCTTTTTTTTGCGTTCAATGGAAAGCTGCAGTGGCGGTGCCCGGACTACATCGTCCCGCGCTGGATGAAAGGCGCACGCTCGTAGAGTTTGCGTTCGCCACCACGCGGATCGTTCTCAAGATGCGGCGGCAGGTCAAACAGCATCGTTTCGCGTTGTTGCAGCGAATAGGGCGCCCAGCGCGGAATGCCGCCGTGGTTCGGATCGCCATGGCGCGCAAGGGCCAGCAGCATGCCACTCATCTGCGTGGCCATCCGCTGCGCGTGGGCACTGGTTCCGGTGGGTGAACCGGGCTGGGCGACGTTGTCGAAGACCAGCGGGATGTCCAGGGTGTGGAACGCGCCGAATTTGCCGCCGTCCAGCGGCGATCCCCAGTCCAGTTGGTAAGCCCAGGTCGGCGCGCCCTGTTTCGCCCGCGCCTCCGCCTCTTCGATCGCGCCGCGCCACGAACGCCCGGCCGTGGTCGCGGCGAAAAACACCTGCGAAGGCGAATAGTCGGGATAGAGGCGGCGGTATTCCGCGATCACCGTTTCAGGCAGCAGGTCGGTGTACTGCTGCGCCTGCAGGCGCCCGGGCAGTTGGTCCCAGCTCAGGGTGAAGTTGGCCGGGTCATTGCCGAGGAACCCGCGCGTCTCGTCGTGGGTGTTGCCAATGATCATCGGTATATGCGCCGACTGCGCCGGGGCATCCGGATAGAAAGGATGCCGGTGCAGGCTGCGCGCGTCCATGACCGGGCCGAAGTACAGGCCGCTGTCCTCGATGCGCGAAGGATCCCGGGTAAGTGCTGCATCGAGGATCTTAGCGATCGGCAGCGTGCGCAGGCGGTCGATCTGATCGGGCGCAATCCGCAGCGTTTCCAGTAGCAGGCGCGTGCGCTGGGTCGCCGCGCGCGGGCCGGCAGCGGTGACTTGCTGCCCGCTCATGGTCAAGGCTCGGTGGAACAATCCGGCCGCATCCGGCATCGCCATCAGCGTGGCGATCTTGGCGCCGCCGCCGGATTGGCCGAACACCGTGACGTTACCGGCGTCGCCGCCAAATTCATGCGCATGTTCGCGCACCCAGTGCAGTGCCTGGACCAAGTCCAGCTGGCCGACGTTGCCCGACTGTTGCATGTCTTCGCCGCCCAGCTCGGCCAGATACAGGTAGCCAAAAGCATTGAGCCGGTGATTGACCGTGATCACGACCACGTCGCCGCGCCGGCACAGGTTGACCCCGTCGTAGAGTGGACTGCTGCCAGAACCGTTGTTGTAGCCGCCGCCGTGGATGTAGAACAGGATTGGCCGGGTGCCGCCATCGCGCAGCGCGGGCGTGTACACGTTGAGGAACAGGCAGTCTTCGCTGACCGGCTCTTCCGTGCCCGACTGCGGCGCGGACGGCCCATGCACTATTGCTTCGCGCACACCCCGCCACGCCGTTTCCCGCAGGGCCGGCATGAACCGTCGGCTGGAAGTATCGGCGCCATAGGGAACACCCTTGAATACGCGCACTTCGCGTTCCAGGTAGCCCCGGACCTTGCCACTGCGGGTGGATGCCAGCGGCGCCTCATTCGACCGCGAAGCCGCCGCCACAGGCAACCATGGCATCGCCAGCGCACCGGCACCCAGGCCGAGCCAGCCGGCGGTCCTGAGGAATTCACGACGTCTGTTCAACGGGGCATCGCGGCAGCGCTCGGACATCGGTGTTGGCCTGGTTGCTTGCGCGCTGGCGCTATTTCAGCGGATCGCGATGATGGAGCGGATGCAGTGGTTCCATCGTGTCCAGGTTCCAGTCCGATGGCACGAACGCCTGGCGGGTTTCCGCGTGTTTCGGGTATCCCCAGACTTCATCCTGGCTGTCGATGATGTGGCCACGGCCCTCGATGGTGTTCTCGAGGATGCGACGGTCGATGTCATCGCGGTCCCACGGACGGGCGCCAACATTGGCGATCACCGCATCCTGGACGTCGGTGGCGGCGATCGGCTTGACCCCGAACGGCAGCGCCGGCGCGACCTTCATCATTTTCGGCGCAACCGCGGCGGTGGTGTAGCGGCCCATCATCGGCAACGGATTGCCAATGCGGTCCACCGCGATGTTGTCGTGCAGGTACAGATCAAGTTCTCCGGAACCGCCAAACATGAAGAACGCCGCTTCGATGGGGGTATCGGGGCCGGCACGCATGACGTTGCCGACCACCGCCATCTGCCCGACCTGATAGGGATGACCCGCCCATTCCGCTGCGATCAGGTTGTATTGCACGCCGCGCTGGCCGGGGTTGTAGATCAGGTTGTTGACCACCCAACCCTGGCTGCCGCCCTTGAAGAACGGGTTGCGTTCAAAATTCTGCGCGTACAGGTTGCCGACGATCAGGATGTCGCGGGCGTTGTCATGGATCAGCGAGCCTTTCGAGTGCTCGCCCTTGATGTGGTTGGCGTGGGCCAGGCCCTCGGCGATGAGGTTGTTGCTGAAGGTGATCCGGT
>JBDTPP010000159.1:0-6277 GCA_039932615.1 Pseudoxanthomonas sp. | reverse complement strand
CTGTGCATGTAGCGGATCAGCCAGCCCCACTCCACGTCGCGCATGATGTATTCGACAGACGAAAATGCCTCGGCCGCGGACGGC
The DNA here is from genome assembly GCA_039932615.1 of Pseudoxanthomonas sp. Taxonomy (GTDB): domain Bacteria; phylum Pseudomonadota; class Gammaproteobacteria; order Xanthomonadales; family Xanthomonadaceae; genus Pseudoxanthomonas_A. Next base: position 6,193 of record JBDTPP010000159.1, on the reverse strand, counting down.
TTGAAGTGCATTGTCAGGAAGATGCCGGTGACGATCTGGTTGACCAGGACCAGCAGGGCAAGCGAGCCCATGTAGTACCAGAAGTTGAAGGTCTTGGGCGCGTAGTACTCGGTCATGTGCTTGCGGTACACGGGCATGAAGCCCGGTGCGCGCACGGTGAACCAGTCCCAGACGCCGTCTGCGGTGCGGAGGAGGATGTTCTTCGCCATGGCTTACGCAGTCCCCTTGGGATCGAGGCCGATCACCAGCGTGGTGTCGTTTTCGTAGTAATGCGGCGGCACCAGCAGATTGATCGGTGCCGGCACGCCCTGGAACACTCGACCGGACATGTCGAAACGCGACTTGTGGCAAGGGCAGAAATAGCCGCCCTTCCAGTCCGGGTCGTACGGCTCGGGTTTGATCTCGGCAACCATTTCCGGCGAGCAGCCCAGATGGGTGCACAGGCCGACCAGGACCGATATATCCGGCTTGACCGAACGGAATTCAGGGTTGCCCTTCAACACGTAGGCTGGCTGCTGGTCCAGGTTGGTGGACTCCGGGTCACGCAGGCGGCTGTCCAGGGTCGGCAATGCGTCCAGGATGGCCTTGGAGCGCTTCACGATCCATATCGGCTGACCGCGCCATTCCAGGACCAGTCGCTGGCCTTCCTGCAAACCGGTCAGGTCGGCAGTGACCGGGGCGCCGGCCAATTTGGCCTGGGCGCTCGGGTTCCACGACTTGATGAACGGTACTGCTAAAAACCCGGCTCCCACCGCACCGACCACAGCCGTGGTCGCGGTAAGGAATCGGCGTCGGCCCGTATTCACAGGCTCATTGACCGCATCATTGGCCATCCGGCACTCCGCAAAACATTCAGGTAGCTAAAGGGCTGCCAAAGCCGACGCCAGACTCGGCGTGGGCTGCAAAAGACGGCAAAGTGTAACGGAAGCCTTAATCCGCCGACAACGTTGGCCAGCAAATCAATGACTTGGGGCGCCCTGACGAAGCCGGGAAGTGGTCAGCGTGCGCCGACCGCGCCACGATAGCGGTCGGCAAGCACGCCGACCCGGGCCACGTAACGCTGGGTTTCCTGATACGGCGGTACGCCGCCGTGGCGATCCACGGCACCCTCGCCCGCGTTGTAGCCGGCGGCGGCCAGGCTGAGGTTGCCGTTGAACCGCTTCAACAACCAGGCCAGGTACTGCACGCCACCGCGGATGTTCTGCCCGGCGTTGTAGGAATCAGTCACACCGAAACGGCGCGCGGTGGGCGGCATCAGCTGCATCAGGCCCTGCGCCCCGGCATGCGAAAGCGCCATCGGGTTGAACGAGGATTCGGCGTGGATGATCGCGCGCACCACTGCTTCCTCAACCCCGAATTCGCGGGCAGCGGCAGCGATCTCGGCCTGGTAGGCAGCCGTATTCAAGCGCAGGGTGCCGAAATTGACGCCCGGATTGGCCGCGCAGGCGAAGCAGGTCTCGATGAAGCTGTATTTGATGGTACGGAGGCTGGCCACGCTGTCGGCGCCTTTGGGCCGCGCACTGGTGTAATGGCGCACGCCATCCTTGACGAACGAATACACCTGACCGCTGACTACGCGACGGGTATTCCCCGACTGCGTGACTTTGGGCGCCATTGTTGCGACAACCGGGGCCGAAGCGGGCACTACCGCGTTGGCCGAAGCCGAAACAGGCATGGTGATAATCGCCCCGGAGGCGGCTGCGCCCAGGGTCGTCGTCGGCGTGGCGGGGGTCGAGATGCTACCCGCACCGGAAGGTCGCGACACCGAGGAACTGCTGGCACGGCTGTCGGCGGCGTAGCGGCTGATGATTTCGCAACTGGCGCCACCCACGCGCTTGCTGACGTAATTCGGCACGCCGTCTGCGCCGGTGCACTTGTACAGGGTGCCCGCAGCGGCCGGCAACGCGGTCGACGCAATCAACACTGCCAGTAACGGCAGCGCCAGCAATGTCAGCGCATGTCTCAGAGAAGCCCCCTTCATGCCGGGGAGTGTCCCAACTTCATCAGCGATTGCCAAGTGCTTGTCCGACAAAAGAATTTCCCCGGGAAGCGGAGGGTGACCCACTTCTCATTGCGTGGGCCGATGAGCGGCGGATTTCCTTATTCAACGGCGGTCGCGGGTGGTTCCGGCCGTTAAACTGTCGCCCTCTTCCGCCAACCCGCCTGGATTACCCACCATGCCCGGGATCGCCAACCCCTCCCCGTCCGCCCTGGACAAGCCCGCTGCGCCTGCGTCTCCGGCCTGCATTCCGATACGCGGCAAGCTCTACATCAAGACCCACGGTTGCCAGATGAACGAGTACGACTCGTCGAAGATGGCCGACGTGCTGGCCAATTCCGATGGCCTGGAGCTGACTGACAACCCGGAAGACGCCGATGTCATCCTGATCAACACCTGCTCGATCCGCGAGAAGGCCCAGGAAAAGGTCTTCAGCCAGCTTGGCCGCTGGAAGTCGCTCAAGAAGGACGGCAAGCCGGTACTGATCGGCGTCGGCGGCTGCGTGGCCTCGCAGGAAGGCGCCGCCATCATCAAGCGGGCGCCTTACGTGGACCTGGTGTTCGGCCCGCAGACCCTGCACCGCCTGCCGGAAATGATCCGCGCCCGGCGCGAATCCGGCCAGCCGCAGGTGGACATCAGCTTCCCGGAAATCGAGAAATTCGATCGCCTGCCCGAACCACGTGCCGAAGGTCCAACCGCCTTCGTATCGATCATGGAAGGCTGCAGCAAATACTGCAGCTTTTGCGTGGTGCCGTACACGCGCGGCGAGGAGATGAGCCGGCCGTTCGAGGACGTGCTGGTGGAAATCGCGCAGCTGGCCGGGCAGGGTGTGCGTGAGATCAACCTGCTCGGCCAGAACGTCAATGCCTATCGCGGACCCTATGGCGAGGGAGAAGTGGCCGACCTTGGCCTGTTGATCCGGACCATGGCCGAGATCGACGGCGTCGACCGGATCCGCTTCACCACCTCGCATCCACTGGAGTTCTCCGACTCCCTGATCGAAGCCTATCGCGACGTGCCGCAATTGGCCAATTACTTGCACCTTCCCGTGCAGGCCGGCAGCGACCGCATCCTCGCTGCAATGAAACGCGGCTATACCACGCTGGAATTCAAACAGAAGATCCGCAAGCTGCGCGCGGTGCGACCGGACATCTCGATCTCCTCGGATTTCATCGTCGGCTTCCCGGGCGAAACCGACGCGGACTTCGACAAGACCATGAAGCTGATCGAGGACGTGGGCTTCGACCAGTCGTACTCCTTCATCTATTCGCGCCGCCCCGGCACACCCGCGGCGGACCTGGAAGACGGCACCCCGGAATCGGTGAAGCAGGGACGCCTGGCAAGGCTGCAGGCGGCGATCAACGCCAACGCGACCCGCATTTCTGAAACCATGCTCGGCAGCGTGCAGCGCGTGTTGGTGGAGCGCCACAGCACCCGCGACAAATCCGAGCTGACCGGACGCACCGAGAACATGCGCTACGTGAATTTCCCGGGCAAAGCGCGGTTGATCGGACAGTTCGTGGAGGTGGAGATCACCGAGGTGATGGCCAACTCGCTGCGCGGCGCGCTGAAAATCGATTGAAGGCCGTAGGAGCGACGTAAGTCGCGAAACCAGTTTTCCCGCCTCCTGGCAATTCGCGACTTACGTCGCTCCTAAGTCCGACAGTCCGACAATCCGACAGTTTTGTCCTAATCCAGGCGCTTGCGGAAACGCAATATCGCCAGCGACATCATCACCACGGTGAAGGCCAGCAAGGCCAGCACGTCGGGCCACAACTCGAACAGGTTGGCACCGCGCAGGACCACGCCGCGGATCAGGCGCATGAAATGGGTCAGCGGCAGTACTTCGGCAATACATTGCGCGGCCTTGGGCATGCCGTCGAACGGGAACATGAAGCCCGAGAGCAGGATCGAAGGCAGGAACAGGAAGAACGCCATCTGCATGGCCTGGAACTGGGTCTGGGCACGCGTCGAGACCAGCAGACCCAAGGTCAGGTTGGCAACGATCAGCAGCATCGCCGCGCCGTACACGCCCCACAGACTGCCATTGATGGGCACCTTGAACAGCAACATGCCCAGCAACAGCACCACGGTGGTCTGGACCAGGCCCACGCCGATGTAGGGCAAGACCTTGCCGACCATCAACTCGCCACTGGACACCGGGGTGGTGATGAGCAATTCGAGATTGCCGCGCTCGCGTTCGCGGACGATGGCCATGGCGGTGAACATCACCAGGGTCATGGTCAGGATCACCCCGATCAGCCCCGGCACCACATTGACCGCCGAGCGCCTCTCGGGGTTGTACAGCGGAAGCACGCTGATCTGACCTTGCAGCGCACTCAGCCCGCGGCCATCCAGCGGCATCTGCGCCAATTGGCGCGCGGTTGCCTGGACCGACGTGTCGCTGCCATCGACGAGCACCTGCATTGCCTCGCGCCCGTCGATCCGACGCCGCTCAAAATCCGGCGGAATCACGATGCCGATCTTGATCTGACCCTGGCGCAGCAACACTTGCAGCTCTTGCGGCGTGCGCGCGCCGGCGACAGGCTGGATCACGCCGGTGGAAAACAGGTCCTGGACCAGGGCGCGAGAACCGCCGGTACCGGCCATGTCCGCCACTGCCGCCGGCAGGTTGCGCACGTCCAGGTTGATCGCATAGCCGAACAACAGCAGTTGCAGCGTGGGAATGCCGAGCATCATCGCCACGGTCATCCTGTCGCGCGCCATCTGCCGTAGTTCCTTGACCATCACCGCGAAGATCTGCTGCGATTTCATGCAATCTCTCCGGGACCTGGCCACCCGCGCAGGAGCGCCGCCCCGGCGCGGGTCGTTGATCCAATATGTCTTCTGTCGCAACGAAAAAGCTCGCGCCGGGACGGCGCTCCCACGGACGATGGGCTGATGGATAAGCGCGATTTCATGCGGCGCGCGCCTTGGATTCGGTGTGAGTGGCCGAGACGAACACATCCTCGAGGTTCGGTTCGATCGGCATGACCTCGGCTTCGATATCGCGGCCGCGCAGGAACGCCTGCATGCGCTCGCCCGGCTCATCTTCGGCCGTGGTCAGCACACGCAGCTCGTTGCCGATCTGGGCCACGCTGATGACCCCGGGCGCCGCGTGCAAAGCGGCCTGTGCCTTGCGCGGTTCGTTGGCACGCACGCCGACGGTGCGCCCGGCCAGCGCGCGGGTGAGTTCGGCAGGCGTGCCGTCGGCGACCAGGCGGCCATTGTCGAGGATGGCGAGGCGATGGCAGCGCTCGGCTTCATCCATGTAATGGGTGGAGACGAGGATGGTGGTACCGGCATCGGCCAGGTCGAAGAGCTTTTCCCAGAAATCCCGTCGCGATTGCGGATCTACCGCACTGGTCGGTTCGTCCAGGAACAGCAGCTCCGGCTTGTGCACGGTGGCCCCGGCCAGTGCAAGCCGCTGCTTCTGCCCGCCGCTCAGGGTGCCCGCCAGTTGCCTGGCGCGATCAGCCAGGTTGTAGGCGCTGAGCAGTTCCTCGATACGGACGCGACGTTGTTCGCGCGACAGACCTTGCACGGTCGCCAGGAATTCCAGGTTCTCGCGCACGGTAAGGTCTTCGTAGAGGGAGAATTTCTGGGTCATGTAGCCGATGCGCTTGCGTAGCGCCTCGGCCTGTTCCGGGATCTTGAATCCCAGCACCTCGATCTCGCCAGCGGTAGGCGTGAGCAAGCCGCAGAGCATGCGGATGGTGGTGGATTTCCCCGATCCGTTCGGACCGAGGAAGCCATATACGCTGGAACGCGGCACCGTCAGATCCACGCCGTCAACGGCCATCAGCGTGCCGAAGCGCTTGCTCAGCCCGTGCGCGCGGATGGCGACGTCTTCGGCGCCGTTACTTGCCACTATCACCACCAGAGAACTCCACCCGCACCGGCACGCCCGCGGGTAGATCGTCCGCAACCTTGTCCAGGGTTATTTCTGCCAGATAGCTCAATCGCCCGGCATCGCGGCCCGATAGCGCGTAGTACGGCGTGAAGCTGGGCTCGCTGCGGATCATGCGCACATGGCCATTGAATGCCGCGTCGCGCCCATCGACAAAGACCCGTGCGGCTTGTCCCACCTTGACGTTGGCGCGCATCGGCTCCGGAACGTACACACGCGCATACGGCGTATCGCCCACCAGCAGGATCGCCAGCGGCGAGCCCACCGGCGCCTGGTCGCCGAGT
>JBDTPP010000158.1:0-6278 GCA_039932615.1 Pseudoxanthomonas sp. | reverse complement strand
GAGCATGCCATCGCGCAATTGCGCGCCGCAGGATTCACCCTGGCCGCGACTTTGGTACGCGACGGCCAGGATCTTTTCGCCACTCGATTGCCGAAACGATTGATCTACGTGATGGGCGCTGAAGGCGAGGGCATGGATGATTCCCTGGCTGCGTCCTGCGACCTGCGCCTGTCGATCCCAGGCACCGGTGCGGTGGAAAGCCTCAACGTGGCTGCGGCCACGGCGGTGTTCCTGGCGCAGTGGCTGCGGAGCGAACGAGTAACGAGTAACGAGTAACGAGTAACGAGAGCCGAGAAGCGAGTCGAGGCCGCCCCACTCGTTCCTCACTCCTCTCCACTCACTACTCGCTTTTCGGCGCGCTGCCGAAATCCCCGTCCGCTTCCGCCGCCAGATAGGTGAACACCGCGTAGGCAGCGACGTTCTGGGCCAGGTCCTTCGGGTCGATCTTGTCCAGGGTGTCGTCGGCGTTGTGGTGCAGGTCGAAATAGCCGGTGCCGTCGTGGCCCAGCCAGGCCCAGGCCATGCCGCGCTGGGTCAGTGGGCCGATGTCCGATTCCGGGTCGCCCTGCTTCGGCAACCATTCGATGCCCAGCGGCGCCAGCACCTGCATGATCTGCCTCAGCGCCTCGGGTTGCGCATCGCGCGCGCTGCTGTCGAATCCGTAGATGTGGCCTGCGCCAAAGTCGCTTTCGGCGGCGATCACATGCTTGGTCACGTCGTTGGCGTGCTTCTCGGCATAGGCGCGGCCGCCCCATAGGCCCTGTTCCTCATTGGCGAAGGCGACCACGCGGATCGTGCGCGCGGGTTTGAGCGGCTTCAGCAGTGCGCCGGTGGCCATGCTGATGGCCACGCCGGCGGCATCGTCGATCGCGCCGGTACCGTGATCCCATGAATCGAGGTGGCCGCCGATCAGCACCACTTCGTCTGGGAATTTGCTGCCGGTGATCTCGCCGATGACATTCTGCGAGGTGTATTCGCCGTCGAAACCGCAATCCAGCGCGACGCGGATGCGGGTCGCACCGAGCGCGGCCAGGCGCGCGAGCTGGTCGGCGTCGGGAATCGATAGCGCAGCGCTGGGGATGGGCTTGGCACCGTCGACGAAACGGGTCATGCCGGTGTGCGCCACGCGATGGTTGCCGGTACCCGCCGAACGCATCACGAAGGCGATGGCGCCCTTGTTGCTGGCCACGGAAGGCCCACGGCCGCGAATGCCGCCACCGAAGCGATAGTCGCCGCCATCCTGCCTGCGCTGCATCTGGAAATCGACGAAGGCGATCTTGCCGGCAAGCGATCCTGCGGGCGCCGCTTCCAGTGCGGCGAGATCGGCGAAGCGCACCACTTCGCCTTCGACATCGCCGCCCGGGCTGCTGCCCAGCGCGGTCAGTACCAGTTGCTGTGAGTGCGCGCCCAGCACTTCGCCATGCTCGCTGCGCCGCACCCATTTGGGGAACGTCACCGGCTCGGTCCATACCTTGTCGTAGCCCAGTTGCTTGAACTTCGCCTTCGCCCATGCCACTGCGCGCGCATCGGCTTCGCTGCCGGCAAGGCGCGGACCTACTTCGGTGGTGAGTGACTGCACTGTGTTCCAGCCGGTGTTGTCGGCCAACGCCTGTTCGCGCAGCGCCGTTGCGGTCTTCAATGCGGCATCGGGAATGCGCGTTTCGCGCTCCGCCGAAACCACTTGGGCGGAAAAGGTCAGGGCGAGCAGCAACGGAACGAGGCGCATGGCGATCCCTTCAAAAGTTAAGCCGCGAGCTTAACAGCCCGCGGCTACGCGCTTTTGTGCCACAGGTCATGCCGACATTGCCGGCATGCGCAGGATCAACGTTTCAGGTTGTCGCGGATCTCGCGCAACAGCAGGACTTCTTCCGCCGGTGCGGCGGGCGCGGCATCGGCCGGCTTGCGCATGCGGTTGTAGCCTTTGAGCAGCATGAAGATCACCAGCGCGATCAACAGGAAATCGATCAGGGTCTGGATGAAGGCGCCATAGGTGAGGGCGGGCGCCGCGGCTGCCTTCGCCGCCGCCAGGTTGGCGTAGTCCTTGCCGTCCAGGGCAATGAACAGTTGCGAGAAATCGACCCCGCCCATCGCCAGTCCGACCAGCGGCATGATGATGCCGTCGACCAAGGCAGTGACGATCTTGCCAAAGGCCGCACCAATCACCACGCCGACCGCCAGGTCGATGACGCTGCCGCGGGAAATGAATTCCTTGAACTCGCTTACCATGCCCATGAAGCGCTCCTGTTGATGGCGAGCTATCGCCGATGTCGCCGAATATAGCGCGAACCCGATCAGGCGCCAGTAATGCGCCCGTGCAGCTCCACCACGCCATCCAGCGACGCGCTGAAGGCATCGCCGGGCAGCAAAGGCCCGACCCCGGCGGGGGTGCCCATGAACACCAGGTCGCCGGCTTTCAGGGCGAACAGTTTCGACAGCTCATGCAGGATATCCGCCACGTCCCAGATCAAGTCTTGCAGGGACCCGTGCTGGCGAGTTTCGCCGTTGACCTGAAGGGTCAACGATCGCGAAGCCAGGCCCGCGACCTGTGCAGCCGGCACAAGCTCACTGATCGGTGCCGAATGATCGAAGCCCTTGCCGATGTCCCATGGAAGGCCCTTGGCCTTGGCTGCCGCCTGCAGGTCGCGGCGGGTCAGGTCCAGGCCCACGCCGTAGGCAAAGATCAACGGCTCCGAGTCCTCGCTTGCGAGGACGCCGGCCGGCGCGTCCTGACCCAGGGCGACGACCAGTTCCACTTCGTGGTGCAGGTCGTGGGTGCCGGGCGGGTAGGGCACGTCCGCACCCCCGGTGACCACGGCGTCGGCGGGCTTGAGAAAGAACACCGGCTGGCCGCGTTCGGCCTTGGAGGCAGGAGCCACCGCGCCCATTTCCCGGGCGTGGTCGGCGAAATTGCGACCCACGCAATAGATGCGTCGCACGGGGAAGCTGCCGCCGCCGCGGACGGGTACGCGCGCTTGCGTGGGCGTGGGGATCAGGTCGGTCATGGATTCGCGCCGTGGTTCGGGATGACGCGACAGTCTAAGGCGAGGAGCTAGGAGTGAGGAGTGGGTGGCTTCTCTCTTCAAGCCGATTGCTCACGGTTAATATTTCCGTCTCCGCCGGTCTTAAATGGCGGGCGGAACGAGCAGGGAAGATATCCAGGGGCGCTCAACACCCAAACGCTTCACTGCGACAGTGGAAGCGCCGGCTTGCGGACGACGCGGAACTCGCCTTCCACCACGTGGGCGTTGCTCACTGCGATCGGCTTGCCGCGCTTGCGGAGCAGTTTCCAGGCCACGCCGACGATGATCATCGCTGCGCCCACAAATACGCTGAAGAACACCAGCAGGCAAAGCAATGCCAACCCGACCAAGCCGAAAACAAGGCGTAGCAAGGGATGGCGCGGCTTGCGCGGGGCGAATGCCGAGCGCAGTCGGGAGCTGTCGAAACGGAAACTATTGGCGAACATGGCAGGTGGGCGTGACAGAATGCGGCAAGCGCCGGTGCAGCAGTATCGGATGACCGATACATGACAGTGTGAGAAGTTCGTTAAACGACATGGTTTTGATCTCGCTTGAACTGCTCGAAGACGGCGGCTTTGCTGAAGTCGAGGCGCTGTTTGACGGAGATGCGGAATCGCTGATTGTCCATCGTGATGGCAATGACGTGCGCGCCTGGCTCAATGTCTGTCCCCACGCGGGCCGGCGCCTGGACTGGGCCCCGGGCAAGTTCCTGAAGAGCAAGGAAGGCCACCTGGTCTGCGCCGCGCATGGCGCCTCCTTCGAACTCACCCGGGGCGATTGCGTCGCCGGCCCGTGTCGCGGGGATTCGCTGCGTGCGATTGCGGTGGAAGTACGTGACGGCCAGGTGGTACTGAGCGGCTGAATCGTTTTCCCGATCGGGCATCCGCACCCATCGCCGTGCCGGATCGCAAGGCAGCGCAGGCCAGTAGATGGGCCAATGATCATGGTGGGATAAAGGGTTTCGCAGGGATTGCTCGCGAAAACCACCCTCCCAAGCAGCGGGCTGCAGTCGACCTTGAGCAGTTGAGGCTTGGGAAAGGTGCGGTCGCGCTAAACTCCGCAGATCGAGACAGCGGGGGGCTACATGGCCGGGGCACGGGGAGAGCGGGTCATACGCAAGTTTGTCCTGGCTTCCAGCTGCAGGACATGCTGATGCCATGAGCGGACGCGAAAAAGCACTTTCCAACGCGGGCTACTCGTCCGCCGGCCTCTACATCGAATACCTGTTCGGCCTGATTGCATCGATCCTGGTTGCGCGTGCCCTGGGGCCTGCGGACCTGGGCATTTACAGTTTGCTGGTGTGGATCGTGTCCACGGGCGTGATAGTTGCCAATGCGGGCATTACCACGGCCGCGATAAAATTCGTGGCGGAGTTGGAAGGGTCGGGGCGCTCCGACCTGGTCGGAGCGCTGGTCCGGAAACTGCAGCGGATGCAGCGAATAATGTTGCTGCTGGTCGGGGTTGGCGTGTCGGTATTGCTGTATGCCACGCGTGATCACATTGCAACGGGATTGAACTTGGGATTGCTGGGCCTGATCAGCGCCTCGGTGCTGTTACGTGCGCCTTACATGTTCAACATTGCGCTGGCCAAGGGAGGACAGGATTTCAAGTCCACTGCGATCATCGCGGGGGTCAGTTCAACCACCAACCTGGCCATGATCGCGGTGGCATGGGCATGGCGCTCTTCGCTTCCCGTGTTCGTTGCCATCTACGCGGTTTCTGGCGTGGTTTTCTACCTGGTATCGCGTTCGCGTACCTCGGCGATCCGGCACATGGCAAAACAGTCCAAGGGGCCGTTGCCAGCGCAGCTGGAGGCACGCATTACCCATCATCTACGTGTCGTCGCGTTCACCATCATCCTGGGCTCGGTCGGCACCAGTGAGATCGAGCTGCCGTTCTTGAACCTGTGGGCGGGCTCCGACCAGGCCGGCATGTTCAAGGTCGCCAATGCACTGGCGCTGGGCGCGGCACTATTGGCGCCGGGGGTGCTCAGCGCGCAGTTGCTGCCGATGATGGCCAGCGCTTACGGTCGCGGCCGGGAAGAGGCGGCGTCACTGATTGCCGGGGCCACCGCATGGTTGTTCGTGCTGGGTGCCCCGCTGATGGCGCTTGGTACCGCCTTCTCGCACCAGCTGATCGCATTGCTGTATGGCCCGGCCTACGCTCCGGCAGCGGAGGCCTTGAGCATCTTGCTGGTCGCACGTGTCACGAGCACTTTGGGACAGGGCGCCTCGGCCTATCTGGTGAGCGCGGACCGGCAGACGGCAATGATGAAACTCACCTTGATCTTCACCCTGTTGCGCGTGGTGGGTGCAGGGGTGGGCACCTTCTATTTCGGCTTCAGGGGCGCGGTCGTTTCATCGGCAGCGCTGGCAGTGCTGGGTACCGTTTTTATTGTCGAGCTGGCCTTGCGCGAAACCCGTTCTTCGCTGCCTTGGGGGCGCCTGTTGCGCATAGCGATTGCCGCCGCGCTCGCCGCCCTGTGCAGTTGGCCAGCGGCCTGGCTGCAGCCTCCGCTGCTTGCGCTCGCGATTGGCGGGATCATCTTCTTGCCGGTTTACATGCTGGCGCTCTGGCTCTTGCGGTGCCTGCATGAAGCCGACGCCGAATACGCGCGCGTAATCCTGTCCAGGATCACGGGCGGTCGATTGGGCAACAAACGCCCGAGGTAGAAGGAATGAGAGATGCGCGCGTCCTGCCTGGCGTGTCTTTCGGGCGGGACCATGGGCGATTGCGTTGCCGACCCGTGCGGCGCGGGTTCGCTGCGTGCGATTTCGGTTGAAGTACATGGCGGACAGGTCGTGCTCGCGAACGCCCCTGCCTTGCCCCTCAAGGTGGCTTCTTTCGACGCTTAGATCCGGGCGGACCAGGATGTCCACGGTTCGTAGTTCCGGCCCTGCCTGGATGCCCTTTATTTGTAGGTCCGGGCTTGCGTGGATGCGGTTGATTCTGCGCCGACAGCATCCGGGCAAGCCCGGATCCGCAAGGTACAAGTCGTTCAAGCGCCTCGTGCCGACCACCAGAACATCAGGTTGATCACTACCACCACGATGACGGTGTAGATCAGCGACAGTGGTCCGCCGACGCGCCACATTTGCCGGCTGGTGTAGTTGGCGGGGCCAGTGACCATGGAGATGATCGGGTTTGATGCGGAGACGAGGTTGTTGGAGGCCGACAACGCCACGATCAACGCGAACGCGGTTGGATTGCCGCCGGCCGCCAGCGCCAGGTTGATCGCCAGCGGCACCATCACGATGG
>JBDTPP010000157.1:0-6452 GCA_039932615.1 Pseudoxanthomonas sp. | reverse complement strand
ACAAAGGCAAAGGCAAGAGCTCGCGGCTGGAAGCCGCTCCCACGCGTGCTCCCAGCCTCCCCTTGCGCTGCGCGCAAAGCAGCCGCTCTCGGCTTACGCGGGTGGCGACTTTTCCACACCCACGCCATGCGCGTACACCAGCTTGCCGCCGAACCAACCGCCCACGCCCAGCACCAAAAAACCAACCACGCTCAAACCCACGTCCACGGCGTCGGGTTGGGTCAATGTGGTGCCCTGCAGGCGCAGGAACAGGCTGGTGGCATACAGACACCATGCGCTCAGCATCAGCAGCATGTGCCGGTTTAGGTCGCTCGTGGCCGGGTGTTCCGCAGGCACCTTCAACAATTCGATCAAGCCGGTCGCCATCGCCGCCAGCGCGATCAGGGTGCCCAGCGCCAGCAGCATGCCGGCCAGCATCCACGCCGGTTTCCCCCACCACAGGCTGGCGACGTCGGCGGCGGTGGCCAGCGACCAGCAGGCGATCGGGAAATGGACCAGCGCCGGATGCAGGGGATGGCTCATGGCAAGGTCGGCCTACGCCACCAGCACGACACTGAGCAGGGTCAGGAAACCCACCACCGCGACGCCGGCATGGACGAACACCACTGCCTTCGGCGCAACCTTGCCTCGCAGGTGCAGTGAAGCCAGGTAGAAACCACCCAGCGCCGCCACCACCAGCAAGCCCAGGGCGGCGGTGACGCGTGCCGGCGTCGCGCCCTGCATCACGGTAAGGATCAGCAGGACCAGGCCGCTGGCGCCGAGTAGCGCGTGCAGGATCGAAATGGCCCACGGCGCGAGCTTGCCGCGCAGCACGCTGCTGGCCAGGACCAGTCCGCCAACGGCGGCGATGGCGAAAACGATGAGTGCATAAGTGAGCATGTCTGATCCTCGGGTGGTGGGTGCAGCAGATGTAAGGAACCGGCGACGTCGTCTGTTCCCGTTCAACAATTACAGTTCTATTTCTCCGGTCAGTCGCTCAAGCCTTGTGCTCGCCGTCGTGCACGCTGAAGCGCGTATCGAGTCGCTTCAGTACCGTCGTCGTCATGCGGTCGCAACGTGGGCCGAGAAAGGGGAAGGCATCGGTCAATGTCGTGGCCAGACTGTCGTGCAGGGCGGCACGCAGCAATCGGCGCGCGCGGTGCAGACGGGTCTTCACCGTTTCGGGGCGCAGGTCCAGGCTGTAGGCGGTTTCCTCGACCGTGCATTCCTCGATCTCGCGCATCACGAACACGATGCGGAACGGTTCCGGAAGATCGTCGATGGCGTGCTCGACCAGGCGCCGGATCTGCGCACGCGCGGCGCTGGCGGCGGGATCCTCGTTGCCGAACTTCGACGGGAACTGCACGATCCGGTCGCTGGCCTGCGAGGCTTCGATCTGGTCGATGTCCACGGTGTTCCTCCGCTGGCGCAAACGACCATAGGCTTCGTTGAGCACGATCCGCGTCATCCAGGTAAGCAACGCCGCCTCGCCGCGGAACGTGTGCAATTTCTCGTAGGCATGCGTGTAGGCCTCCTGGACCACGTCCTCGGCCTCGGCGTCGTCGTTGACCACGCCGCGCGCGACCCGGAACAGGCGCTGGTTGCAGCGCTGCATGATGTGGCGGAAGGCTTCGCGGTGGCCGGCCTGGGCCAGGGCGACCAGGGCCGTGTCTTCCAGTTGGTCGTAATCGATGGCTAGCGCGTTGGCGGGCGTGTTCATGATTCTCTCCTTCTACACCCATCGGATGCACGAGTGCGCGCGAGGTTCCCGGCTTATGCCGAAAGCGCCGCGAGGATGTCGCGGCGATACGGTTCCTGCTCGAACTGCCCGAGCAGGCGCCGGGTCACCATGGATACACCGTGCATGCGCGCGCCGCGCGAGGAAATGCACTCGTGGCTGGCCTGGATGACCACGGCCACGCCGCGCGGTTGCAGCACACGCTGCAGGGTATCGGCGATCTCGGCAGTCAATCGCTCCTGGATCTGCAGGCGCCGGCCATAGGCATCGACCAGGCGCGCCAATTTTGAGATGCCGACCACGCGCGCGCCCGGTAAGTAGGCCACGTGGGCCACGCCGCGGATCGCGGCCATGTGGTGTTCGCACACCGACTGCACCGGAATGTTGCGCAGCAGGACCAGGTCGTCGTAGCCGCCGGTTTCCTCGAAGGTGCGGTTGAGAATGTGGTCGGGATCGAGCCGGTAGCCGCCGAACCATTCTTCGTAAGCGCGCACGACCCGTGCCGGCGTGGCCAGCAGGCCCTCGCGTGCCGGATCGTCACCGGCCCAGCGGATGAGTGTGCGCACTGCGGCTTCGGCTTCGTGGCGGGTAGGGCACTGGGCTGTGTTTTCTCCGTGAGGGTGCCAGGACAGGGGTTCAACGGTTTGCAGTTCGGTATCGAGCATGGTGTGGGCTCAGTGTTTGAAGAGGTATGCAGGAATGGATGCGTGGATGCGGGTGAGGTTCCCGCGGGGCGACTTCCGTGGGAGCGGCTTCCAGCCGCGAGTTGTGGCTTGTGCCTTTGCGATTCTCCATTCAAGGCAGAATCAAGAGCTCGCGGCTGGAAGCCGCTCCCACGCTCACGCCTGCGATACGCATCGCACCCGACAATCACCGGGAACCGGATGCGGCCTTCGTCATCCAATGCATGCAACCCGCATTGGCGTGCAGGTGCATCGCATCTACGAAGATCGAAGGAGACGCCGTCATGTCCCAGTCCGACTCCCCACCCCCAGGCCCGGATCTTGTGCTCGGCGTGCCGTTGTCCAGCGTGCCCACCAGTGGCGTGCTTGCCGGCCATGTCGATGGCGAAGCGGTGCTGCTGGCGCGGCTGGACGACGGGATCTTCGCGGTCGGCGGAACCTGCACTCATTACGGCGCGGCGCTGGCGGAAGGATTGGCCAGCAATGGCGAAATCCACTGCCCCTGGCATCACGCCTGTTTCAGCCTGCGCACCGGTGCGGCGTTGAAGGCGCCGGCCTTCGCACCGCTGGCGAGGTGGCGAGTGGAAACCGTCGGCGACACGGTCTTCGTTCGCGGCCAGGTCGACAGCGTGGAGGAGGAAACCGTTGCCGCCGATTCGTCCACCCATCCAAACCGCATCGTCATCATCGGTGGCGGCGCCGCAGCGTTCGCCGCGGCCGAACGCCTGCGCGGTCTCGGTTTCAACGGTTCGTTGACCATGCTAAGCGCGGATTCCGATCCGCCCTGCGACCGGCCCAATCTTTGCAAGGATTACCTCGCGGGCACCGCCTCGGAAGACTGGATCCCGTTGCAGCCGGACCATTTCTATACCGAACGCAAGATTGACCTGCGCCTGTCCTGCGAAGTTACCGCGATCGACAAAAGTGCGCGCGAAGTGCACACCCGCGATGGTGAAAGTTTCGGCTACGACGCCCTGCTGATCGCCACCGGTGCCGAACCGGTGCGCCTGCCGCTGCCGGGATTCGACCGGCCCAATGTGTTCGCTCTGCGTTCGCTGGCCGATGCGCGGGCGATTGTCGCCCATATCGTCGCTGCGGTCGGCACCGCGAAGACCGTCGCCCTGGTCGGCGCCGGCTTCATCGGCATGGAAGCGGCCGGTGCGTTGCGTACGCGCGGGCTTGAAGTGCACGTGGTGGCGCGCGAGGCAGTACCGATGGAACGCGCGCTGGGTCGCGAGTTCGGCGAGTTCATCACCGGCCTGCACCGCGACCACGGGGTGCGCTTCCACCTGCAGGCCAGTCCTGCAAGTTTCG
Organism: Pseudoxanthomonas sp.; assembly: GCA_039932615.1. Lineage (GTDB taxonomy): Bacteria > Pseudomonadota > Gammaproteobacteria > Xanthomonadales > Xanthomonadaceae > Pseudoxanthomonas_A. The sequence goes on along the minus strand of JBDTPP010000157.1, from coordinate 2,738 downwards.
ACGGCGAAGTACTGACGCTGGCTGATGGAACCCGGATCCCTGCAGACCTGCTGATCGTCGGCGCCGGCGTCGCCCCGCGTATCGCCCTGGCCGCCGCCGCGGGCCTGGCGGTGGAGAACGGAATCCTGGTAGATGAGCGCCTGCAGACTTCGGTCGCCGGGATCTATGCAGCAGGCGATGTGGCCCGATATCGCCATGGCACCGAACGGGTCAGGATCGAACACTGGGTACATTCGCAACGCCAGGGCCAGGCCGCGGCGGAGAATATCCTTGGCGCGGATCGTGTGTTCGACGACGTGCCGTTCTTCTGGACCCATCATTACGGCCTGGATATCCGCTACAGCGGGCATGCGCTTGCCTGGGATGAAGTGCGCATCGAAGGCGCGCTGGCTGCGCAGGACTGCACCGCGCGCTTCTTCCACAAGGGCGAACTGGTGGCCGCGGCGTCGGTTGGACGCGACCAGGAAAACCTGGCGATAAAAGCCGAGCTGCAGCGGCAGCGCATTCCGGCATGAACGACTTTCCCGTCGCGACAGGGGACGAAAAGCCCAGCACCGCTTTCGTGCTGGCCGGCGGCGGCAGCCTGGGCGCGGTCCAGGTGGGCATGCTCAAGGCGCTTGCGGGGAACGGCATCGTTGCCGATTTCGTGGTCGGCGCTTCGGCCGGCGCGATCAATGGCGCCTACTACGCCGCCGATCCCGATGAAGCAGGCGTGGCCAGGCTCGAGCGGATCTGGCGTGGGCTGCGGCGGTCGGACATTTTTCCGTTGTCGCTGGCCGGCAGCCTGTCGTGGCTGCTGGGGCGACGCGATTACCTGGCCACGCCGGCGCCATTGCAATCGCTGATCGAATCGGAACTTCCGTACCAACGAATCGAGGATGCGGGCCTGCCGTGCCATATCGTCGCCACCGATGTGCTGGATGGCACGGAAGTCGTTTTTTCCGAAGGCGAGGTGGTGCCAGCGTTGCTCGCCAGTACGGCGATCCCGGTGATCTTCCCCACGGTGTCGATCGGGGAACGGCAGCTGATGGATGGCGGCGTCGCCGGCAACACGCCGATTTCCACCGCCCTGCACCTGGGCGCGACCCGGGTGATAGTGCTGCCAACCGGCGTGCCGTGCACGCTGCAAAAACCGCCACGCGGCGCCTTCGCCATCGCCGTGCATGCGCTGAACCTGCTGGCGATGCGCCAGTTGCGCAGCGACGTCGAGCACTATTCCGCACGCTGCGAACTGATCGTGATCCCGCCGCTGTGCCCGCTGGCGGTGCATGCCTATGATTTCACCCACACCGGCGAGCTGATCGATCGCGCCGAGGCAGCCACCCGTTTGTGGCTGCGCGGCGGACTGGACAATCGCGACGCGCTGACCGCGCTGCTGCCGCATCGTCACCGGATCGCGTAGGCACGCCGTAATGCCACGAAAGGCCTAGACTCGATGCCGTTTCGCCCTGATCAAGGAACTCGATGATGCGCGCACTTGTCTGCTTCCCAACGCTCCTGGCCGCTCTGCTGGTCCCGCTCGCGCCAACCGTGCGCGCCGCCGACGACGGCATCGCAGTCGACCAGGCCCAATATGCCAACCGCGCCCTGCTGCCGGATTTCACTGCGGGCGATTGCCCCGACATGCCGCGCGGACTGGAGCAGGTGAAGGGCAACCTCTATCGCCACACCAGTGGGCCGGGCCTCGCCGTGCACAGCGGCCTGGTGATCATCACCAAGGAAGGCGCGCTGGTCATCGACCCTGCGGCGACCTGCACCGCCGGCTGGCTGCGTGACGAGATCCGCAAGCGTTTCAACGTACCGGTGAAATACGTGGTCTATACGCATGCCCACACCGACCACATCAGCGGTGGCCAGGTGTTCCAGAAGGACGGTGCGATCGTCGTAGCCAACCAGCGCGCGCTCGAACCGATCGTCGGCGAGAAGCTGCCCACTGCCGTGCCGGACCGCGTGTTCGACACCGACATGAAGATCGAACTCGGCGGGGAAACAGTGCTGCTGCATCGCGTCGCCCCCAGCCATTCCGACAGCATGACCATGGTGCTGTTCCCGAAGTACAAGGCGCTGCAGTGCACGGATGTCTGCGAAGGCAAGTCAATGCCGTACAACGACTTCCTCGACTTCTATTATCCCGGCTGGATCGAGACGCTCGACTGGGTGTTGCAGCAGGATGTTGACGTGATCGACATCGGGCATTACAGCCCGGCAACCAAGCCCGACATCGCCGCTGAGCGGGCCTACATGGTCGACCTGCACCAGCAGGTATTGGACCTCGTCCGCGCCGGTCAGTCTTGGGACCAGCTCTATCGCAACGTGAAGTTCAGCGACGAGACGAAGAAGTGGATCGGCTTCGACACCATGAAAACCTTGAACATCATGGGCATGTACCGCTGGGTGTCCAACCATCGCAGGGGTGAGTGGTGATGCAGTGCGGATAGGGGGGCTCAATACGCTCTCCATACTCGTGCCGCATCGTCACCGCAGCGGCAGGCAAAGCTGCAGATCGCCAACGTCATTTGTTGCTAGGCTGGGAACATGGCTTCTGCAACAACGACGGTTGATGGAAGGGTCCGCAGCGACGCGATCATCGTCGGCGCCGGACCAGCCGGGCTGGCGGTCGCGGCCTGCCTGAAGCAGGCGGGAATCCCCAGCGTGATCCTGGAGCAGGCCGAGCAGGTCGGCGCGAGCTGGTATCGCCATTACCAGCGGCTGCACCTGCACACGGCCAAGGCGTATTC
>JBDTPP010000156.1:0-6481 GCA_039932615.1 Pseudoxanthomonas sp. | reverse complement strand
GAACAGCGCGGCGTGGTCCAGAACGAGAAGCGCCAGGGCGAGAACGAGCCGTACGGCCAGGTCTTCGACGTCCTCGGCGAGAAGATGTATCCCGTCGGCCATCCCTACCACCACAGCACCATCGGCTCGATGGCCGATCTCAATGCGGCCTCGCTTGAGGACGTGAAGAACTGGTTCCGCACCTGGTACGGCCCCAACAATGCGGTGCTGGTGCTCGCGGGCGACATCGACCTGGCCACGGCCAAGGAAAAAGCAGCCAGGTATTTCGGCGATATCCCGGCCACCCCGACCATGGCCCAGCCCAGGGTCGATGTCGCCGCGCACGACAAGGATTCGCGTTCGACCATGACCGACCAGGTGCCGCAGACGCGCATCTACCGGGTCTGGAACGTGGCCGAATACGGCCAGCCTGACCTGGACGAACTGCAGCTGTTCGCGCAGGTGCTGGGCGGCAGCAAGAGCTCGCGCCTGGATACGCGCCTGTTGCACCAGGACAAGCTGGTGGACAACGTCAGCACCGGCGCCTTTGGCTCGCAGTTGGGGTCACTCTTCTTCCTCCAGGCCACGGTCAAGCAGGGCGTGGACGCGGCCAAGGTCGAAGCGGTGATTGACGAGGAATTGAAGCGGTTGTTGAAGGACGGCCCGACCGCGACCGAGGTCACCCAGGCCCGCACCGTGTTCAAGGCCGGTTTCGTGCGCGGGGTCGAGCGCATCGGTGGCTTCGGCGGCAAGGCCGACGTGCTGGCCGAATGCGCGGTGTTCACCGGTGACGCCGGTTGCTTCCGCGACAGCCTCAAGACCTTGAACAGCGCCACGGCCGGGAGCATCCGAGCCGCCGGCGACCGCTGGCTGAGCAAGGGCAGCCACACCCTGGTGGTGACCCCGGGCCCGCGCGTCGCGCTGGCCGAAGATCCGGCGGTAACCCCCACTCCCCTGACCCTGCCGGCCGTGGACCCCAAGTACACCACCACGCCCGGCGTCGACCGCAAGACCGGCATCCCCAGGACCGACAGTTATCCGCAACTGGTCTTCCCGGAACTGCAGCGCGCCAAGTTGAAGAATGGTTCGACCGTGGTCCTGGCCGAGCGGCATGACATCCCGGTGGTCCAGGTGAGCTATGAGTTCAACGGCGGCTACAGCGCCGACGTCGGACACAAGCTGGGCACCTCGAGTTTCGCCATGGGCATGCTGGACGAAGGTGCGGGTGACCTGGATTCGCTGGCGTTTGGCAATCGCGCCGAATTGCTGGGCGCCAACCTGGGGGCCAGCGCCTCGCTGGACGGCAGCAACGCCTACCTGTCGGCGTTGAAGGAAAACCTGGATCCGTCGCTGGCCCTGTATGCGCAGATGCTGCGCCATCCGCGTTTTGAGCAGAAGGAAGTCGACCGGATCAAAGCCACTTGGATCGCCGGGATCGGCCAGGAAAAAGCCCAGCCCAACGGCGCCGCGCTGCGCGTGTTGCCGCCGTTGCTGTACGGCGCCGGCCATCCGTATGCGATTCCCTTCAGTGGCAGCGGCACAGAGGCCTCGATCGGTTCGTTGAACCGCGACGACCTGGTGGGCTTCCAGAAGGCCTGGGTGCGTCCTGAAAACGCCACTGTCATTGTTGTTGGCGACACCACCCTGAAGGAAATCGTGCCGTTGCTGAACAAGCACTTCGGTGACTGGAAGGGTGACGGTGCGGCGCCGACGGTGCCGGCGGTCAGCGATGTCGCCCGCCCGGCCACGACGCGCGTGTATCTGATCGACCAGCCCGGCGCGGTGCAGGCCAATATCTTCGCTGGCGAAGTGATGCCTTCCAGCAAGGATCCGGGTGCGATCCGCTTCGACATCGCCAATGCGGTGATCGGAGGCGATTTCACATCGCGCCTGAACATGAACCTGCGTGAAGACAAGCACTGGTCGTATGGCGCGCGCAGCAGCACGCCCAGCGCCCTGGGCCAGCGCCCGTGGATCGCGGCGGCACCGGTGCAGATCGACAAGACCGCCGAATCAATCACGGAGATGCAGCGCGAGATCAACGAGTACTTCAGCGGCAAGGTGCCGCCAACCCAGGCGGAAGTCGCACGCATGCAGGCGATCCAGATCCGCGGTTTGCCGGGTTCGTTCGAAACCGCGGCCTCGGTGCTCGGGACCATTGGCGGCATCGTCCGCTACGACCGTCCTGATGACTACGTGTTCAAGCGCAAGGCCGAAATCGAAAGCCTGACTCCGGACCAAGTCAAGGCCGCGGCCGCGACTCTCGACCCGAAGGCGCTGACCTGGGTGGTGGTGGGCGACCTGAAGCAGATCGAGGCACCGATCCGTGCGCTGAAGCTGGGTGAAGTCAGCATCGTCGATGCGGATGGCAAGCCGGTGGCAGGCGCCAAGTAAGTCCGCTGCCCGTTCGGTTGCACGCAAAGCCCGCCGGCATTCCGGCAGGCTTTGCCTTTTCTGCCGGGCATGCTTTCCATATACGCAGCAGCAGCCGACGCTGGCTTTTCGTCAAGTTCAGACGCACGGGGACATAATCCCGGAAGTCCGGTTCCCACCTACAAGGATTCATCTGCATGCGCTTGCCCCTGATCGCCATTGCCGTCGTCCTCACCCTGTCCGGCTGCACCTGGGTACACATGGCTCCGGGGGCCAGCACGGTGCGCGTGCTCGCGGCTGGCGCGGCGCCGGCCGATTGCGAAAAGCGCGGCGAAGTCTCGGTTGCGGTCAAGAACAACGTGGCTTTCTACGAGCGCAATGAGCTGCGCGTGCGCGACGAGCTGGAAACCCTGGCCCGCAACGAGGCCCCCGGGATCCAGGCCAACACCGTGCAGCCGCTGGCCGATCCGAGCGGCGGCGAACAGCGTTTCGCGGCCTATCGCTGCCCCGGCCGCTGAGGGCATTTCCGGGCGTGGGATCCAGGGGCACTTCCTTGATGCACCGGCCTTCGTAGCCCACTTGCGGCAGCTGTGAGCGGGCTCAGTGCCCGTGATCCGGCTGCCCGGTTTGTTCCAGATCATGCTCCAGCACCACGCCTCCCGGTCTTCCTCGCTGCTATGCGGGCAAAGGTAAGGGCCCAAGCCAAACGTGCGGTGGAGGCCCGAAGCCGGTAATCTTGTCGCCCCTCCGGCCAGCCTTGGCGCCCACCTAGATGCTCTTCCAGAACGTCTCCATCGCGGGACTGGCGCATATCGATGCGCCGCACACCCTGACTTCCAAAGCCATCAACGAACAGTTGAAGCCAACCATGGACCGTCTGGGCATCCGCACCGACGTGCTGGGCGACATCGCCGGCATCCACGCGCGTCGCCTGTGGGACGACGAGCAGCAAGCCTCGGACGTCGCCACCCTCGCGGCCCGCCTGGCCATGGAAGATGCGGGCGTAACCGCCGGGCAGATCGGCCTGCTGGTCAACACCTCGGTCAGTCGCGATTACCTGGAGCCGTCCACCGCCAGCATCGTGTCCGGCAACCTGGGCATGGGCGAGGACTGCCAGAACTTCGACGTTGCCAACGCCTGCCTGGCCTTCATCAACGGCATGGATATCGCCGCGCGCATGCTTGAACGTGGCGAGATCGACTACGCCCTGGTCGTGGATGGCGAAACCGCCAACCTGGCCTACAAGATGACCCTGGAGCGGATGTTGTCGCCGGACGTCACCGAGGAACAGTTCCGCAGCGAGCTGGCCACCCTGACCCTGGGCTGTGGCGCTGCCGCCATGGTCATGTCGCGCAGCGACCTCACCCCGGACGCCCCCCGCTACAAGGGCGGCGTGACCAAGGCCGCCACGCAGTGGAACACCCTGTGCCGCGGCAACCTGGACCGCATGGTCACCGACACCCGCCTGTTGCTGATCGAAGGCCTGAAGCTGGCGCAGAAGACTTTCGTCGCCGCCAAGATCGCACTGGGCTGGGCCGTGGATGAACTGGACCAGTTCGTTATCCATCAGGTCAGCCAGGTGCACACCCAGGCCTTCATCAAGGCCTTCGGCATCGACCCCAAGAAAGTCCTGACCATCTTCGGCGAGCACGGCAACATCGGTCCGGCCAGCGTGCCGATCGTGCTGAGCAAGCTCAAGCAGCTCGGCCGCCTGAAGAAGGGTGACCGTATCGCCCTGCTGGGCATCGGTTCCGGCCTGAACTGCTCGATGGCCGAAGTGGTCTGGTAACTCGCAGGAACAGTGAATTCGAGGGCCGGTTCGCCGGCCCTTTCAATTTGGGCGCCAGAACACGATGAATCTTCCCGGTTATCCCTTTACTCCGAAGAGCTTCGAGGTTCGCCCGGGCCTGTCCATGAGCTACCTCGACGAAGGTCCGCGTGACGGCGACGTGGTGGTCATGCTGCATGGCAATCCGTCGTGGAGCTATTACTGGCGCAACCTGGTTTCCGGACTCAGCGACCCGGCTTCTGAAAAACGCTACCGCTGCATCGTGCCCGACCACATCGGCATGGGTTTCTCAGACAAGCCCGACGACAGCGCCTACGACTACACCCTGCAGTCGCGCATCGACGACCTGGCCGCTCTGCTCGGACACCTCGGCATCGATGGCCCGGTGACCCTGGCCGTGCACGACTGGGGCGGCATGATCGGTTTCGGTTGGGCGCTCACTCATGCCGATCAGGTGAAAAGACTGGTCATTACCAACACCTCCGCTTTCCCGTTGCCATCGGCTAAGAGCATGCCCTGGCAGCTGTCACTGGGACGCGATTCGAAGTTCGGTGCCTTCCTCATCCGCGCCTTCAACGCCTTCTCCAGCGGTGCTTCGCGCATCGGCGTGGAGAAGAAAATGCCCGCCGACGTGCGCCGCGCTTATGTGTCGCCGTACGACAGCTGGGCCAACCGCATCAGTACCGTGCGCTTCATGCAGGACATTCCCCTGCACCCGGGCGACAAGGCCTGGGCGCTGGTCGAATCGGCCGGGCAGAAGTTGCCGCAGTTCGCCGATCGCCCGGCCTTCATCGCTTGGGGACTGAAGGATTTCGTTTTCGACAAACACTTCCTCGCCGGCTTCACCCGCGCGTTGCCGAAAGCCGAAGTCACCGCATTCGAAGATGCCGGCCATTACGTGCTGGAAGACAAGGCCGCCGAACTGGTGCCGGCGATCCGCGCGTTCCTCGACCGCAATCCGATTTGACTTCCTCCCTCGCGCGCTGCGCAGCGGAGCTCGAAGCCGCTTTCTAACGAGCGGCTTCCGTGGGAGCGGCTTCCAGCCGCAAGCTCTCGCCCTTCAGTCTTGGCCGGCATTCCCGATAAACCCGAGAATCACTGCGAAGCCGCAAACTCGCGGCTTGAAGCCGCTTCCACGTGCTACAACGTCGCGGGCTTCGTCGCAGGCCAGTCCAGCTGCGTTAGCGGCGCCAAGCCATAAGCTTGCCGCGCTCGCTCGCACTGCGGGCTGGGCGAACCGTCTTCCCACGCCGCCTTCAGATCACGACAAGGCGAAGGCCGCTGCGCGTAGATCGAACATCCGCCTGCCTGTCCGACTTCGCCGATCAGGGCAATGCAGTGCGGACGCGCTTGCCAGGTGCCGCGCATGGCCAAAACGTGCGGTCCGCAGGGCTCGGTGAGTTGGACCGGCGTCACTCCACCCAGCGCAGGATCGGTCTCCGACCAGTGCAGGCTGACGCGGTAATGGGCGCAGCAGGCGCCGCAGGCAAGGCAGGGATGCATCGGATACGGCGCGCAGGAATCGGTTCGGTGCAACATTCTGCGGCCTGTAGCGGCTGACGCAAGCGCCGCTTGCGGCGACAATGCGTCAATGGATGCTCCCCCCTGCAACATCGCCGCCAGCCTGCCGCGCCTGGCCCGCGAACGTCCCGACCAGATCGCAATCCGCTGCCCCAGCGGCGGCGGCCGCTACGACACCACCCTGACCTATACGCAACTCGACGCGCGCAGCGATGCGATCGCCGCCGGGTTGGGGAAACACGGCATCGTCCGCGGCACGCGCACGGTGATCATGGTGCGGCCCTCGCCGGAATTCTTCCTGCTGATGTTCGCCCTGTTCAAGGCCGGGGCGGTGCCGGTGCTGGTGGATCCGGGCATTGACCGTCGCGCACTCAAGCAGTGTCTCGACGAAGCAGCAGCCGAAGCCTTCATCGGCATTCCGCTCGCGCATGTGGCGCGCCTGCTGCTGGGCTGGTCACGCAGCGCGAAGAAACAGGTCACCGTGGGTCGTCGTTTCGGCTGGGGCGGCACGACGCTGGCCAGGATCGAGCGCGATGGATCCCATGCAGGCCCGCAACTTGCCAACACCCGGCCTGACGACACGGCCGCCATTCTGTTCACCAGCGGTTCGACCGGCGTGCCCAAGGGCGTGGTCTATCGACATCGTCATTTCGTCGCCCAGGTCGAACTGCTGCGCAACGCCTTCGGCATGCAGCCCGGTGGCGTCGACCTGCCGACCTTCCCGCCGTTCGCGCTGTTCGATCCGGCGCTGGGGCTGACCTCGATCATCCCCGACATGGATCCCACGCGTCCGGCCAGCGCCGATCCGCGCAAGCTGCA
>JBDTPP010000155.1:0-6523 GCA_039932615.1 Pseudoxanthomonas sp. | reverse complement strand
CGCATCCAGCGATAGTCCGCGTTTGCCAGGCGCAGCCGGAACACCGGCATGCCTGATCTCAAGGTTCCGGTGTCGTCGGGATGCACCAAGTCGAGCAAGGACTGGCCGAGTGCCCCCTCCACCGAATGGCCAGTGAGCTTGTGCCACGCGGGATTCAGGTAGGTGATGATCCACATTGCGTCCGTTTGCACCACCGCTTCGGGCAGAAGCTGCAGCAGCTGTACGGACGGCGTGGAGTGGACAGGCATCTGAGGGCTATGGTCGCCGAAGCGCCATCATCCAGTCCAGCCTTTGCGCCCAGATGGGCTCAGAGAACATCAGCGTTTGAATAGCCACGCGGCCGGCCCGGAGGCCGCGCGCGTGCCGGGCCATTCAATACCTTCTCCATCATCTGCAGGAAGCTGGATTGGCCAGGACAGGCGAAATAAAAAGATCAGGTTCTTTTGTCGATGGCGTGATAAATGAACCTGGCCCCTTTCCCTCGCGTTCACCGCCCCATGAGCCCGTCGCGCATCCACGCAGCGGAAACACCGCGCCCCGCCTCGATATCGTCAACCACCAGCACCAGCTGGTTGGCATGGTCGCTATACAGCACCTCGATGTTCACCCCGGCGTCCGCCATGCGCTGACACAAGCCGCCGAGCTGGCCCGGGCGATCCTGGCGCAGACGCTGGATCAACACTTCGCGTACGCCCACCACGCATATTCCGGCGGCCACCAGCGCGGTTCGCGCCGCATCACCATCCTCGACCAGGAAGTGCGCAATACCCTGCCCGCCCGCCACCCAGGCGCCGCCGCCTTCCACGCTGATCCCCGCCTGGCCCAGCACGTTGCCCATCTGCGCCAATGCGCCAGGGCAGTCCCCGAGGAGGATCGCCATGTCCTTCATCAGCTGTGCTCCGATGCGTTCATGGGGGCGCTTCCTGCGTCGGCACTGACGGTTGCGCGCACCTCGACCGGGAAGTTGCAGGAGTTGGCGATGTAACAGACCGAGTGCGCGGTCGCGTGCAGCTCGGTCGCCCGGGACAGTTGACCTGCGTCGCCTATGGTCACGCGCGGCTGCAACACGACCCCGGTGAAACGCCCGCTCCCGCTTGCATCGGTGTGCATGACGCCTTCGGCACGATCGCTGTAGGCGCTTACCGCCAATTTTTCGCGCGCGCACAGGGCCAGGTACGACAGCATGTGACAACCGGAAAGCGCGATCAGCAGCAGGTCTTCCGGGTTGTGTACTGCAGGATCACCGCGAAACGCGGCATCGGCGGAACCCGTGAACAGGGGCTTGCCTTCGATCCGGGCTTCGAAGCTGCGGCCATAGCCATCATGGCGAAGGGTGCCACTGCCTTGGTTGCCACGCCATTCCAGCGCCGCGCCATATCGGTGAATGCTGCCTGCCATCGGATCGTCCTCGCTAGTGTGGGGACGCCATAATGCGATTCTCGCCACTACGTCGCTTCGATGTGGACCGAACCATGATTCCGAACGTTGCCGCCATCGCCGCCCTGCTGGCTGACCCTACGCGCGCCAACATGCTGCTGGCGCTGATGGACGGCCGCGCACTGACGGCCACCGAGTTGGCGATCGAAGGACAGGTAGCGCCCTCGACCGCCAGCAGCCACCTTGCCCGCCTTACCGAGGCCGGCCTGCTGGTCATGCTCAAGCAGGGGCGCCAACACTACTTCCGCCTTGCCAATGCGCCAGTGGCCGAACTGATCGAAGGCTTGCTGGGCTTCGCCACGCGCGAGGATCACGCGGGCGTGGCCAGCGTTGCTACCGGCCCCGCCGACCCGGCGCTGCGCCATGCACGCAGTTGCTACGACCATCTCGCCGGCCGCTGCGGGGTCGCACTCTGGGATCGGCTGCACGCCCATGGCCACCTTGCCGAATGCGATGGCGCGACCGCATTGACCCCTCAAGGCGAAGCGTGGTGCGAGCAGCTGGGAATCGATCTGGCAAGCGTGCGTGCATCGCGCCGCCCGCTTTGCCGCCCGTGCCTGGACTGGAGCGAGCGCCGCATGCACCTGGGGGGCGCGTTGGGGGCGGCGATCCTCGAACGAATGCTGGTGCTGCGGCTGCTAAGCCGCCAGCCACAAGGCCGCGCGCTGCAGGTGACAGGAAACGGCGAACGCTTCCTGGAAAACCTTTCGCTGCATTGAACCCAGGTGGTCGTTCGCCCCTAAAACCAGAGCACGAGCGGTCCAAGGCAATCTGCGATTCACGTCGATAGTTTGGCCGGCCGTTTTTCGACTCGTCCAGGCGTTGGGCAGGGGACCACCCCATACCAACTTACCTCCATAGGCCGGGCTTCAGCCCGCCGAACGTTTCCGAAAGCCATCCTGCGGGGCCTCTATAGCCGCTATCGTTGTGATGCACCGTGCATGCTGTCGATCTGGAGGGGTCCCGTTCGTCATGCCTGTGACGCACAAGCAGCCTGCCCATGGATCGTCATGGTGCCTGCAATCCTTACCAGCGTTCCTCGACCGGAGTTGTAATGAAGAATTGGATGGAAACTCCCGCTTTCGCTGTTTCGATGATCCACTCCCTGCCGCTGCGTTCATGCCTCGTCGCACTTGCGCTGGTTCCCTGCCTGCACCCGGCACCGGTCCGGGCCGCGGTGGATCCGGACGGCGCGGCGATGGTGTTTACCGAAGCCAAGGCCCTCTGCGAGCACGACGGCGGCGCACTCTGGGGGCGCTCGCTGTGCGGCCCGGTGCTGCTGGTCGACCCCGCCGACCGGTCGGTGATCGCCAACCAGGCCGATGCCGAGGGTGCACTGTCTGCCCACGGCGGCTGGTTCACCGGCGTGCTGCCGGCATCGGTGACGGTGGCCAACACGCCTACCGAATGGTCCGGCACGCGTTGGACGCAGCTGCTGTGGCCGGTGGACTTCGACGGGATGATTCGTCACGTGACCCTGGCGCACGAACTTTTCCACCGGATCCAGCCCGCGCTGGGCCTGTCCAGGCCGGAAGCCGGCAACGGCCATCTCGACACGCTCGAAGGTCGCTACCTGCTGCAACTGGAGTGGCGTGCGCTGGCACGTGCGTTGATGGCGCAGGAGAGCGGCGATCGCAACGCAAGGATCAGCGACGCACTGGCCTTCAGGTCAGAACGCCAGCGCCTGTTCGCCAATGCGGCGTCCGACGAAAGCGCCCTTGATATCAACGAGGGCGTGCCGGAATACACCGGCGTGCGACTGGGCCTGGACACGCCGGAGCAGCGGCGTGCCTATGCGATTTTCGACCTGTCCCGCTTCGTCGAGGCGCCCAGCTTGGTGCGCTCGTTCGCGTACGCACATGGACCGGCCTATGGCTTGCTACTGGACGAAGTCGATCCCACCTGGCGCACCAGGCTTGCCTCCGGGCGCAGTCCCGACCAGCTACTTGCTGCGGCGCTGCCGGTGCAGCCGATGCCGGTAGGCGGGCTGCAGGCAGGCATGGCGCGATATGACGATGGCACGCTACGCGCCAGCGAAGTACGGCGCGAGCAGCAGCGCCTGCTGCGCCTGGTCACCTACCGTGCGGCGTTGGTCGACGGCCCAGTACTGGGGCTTCCGCTGACCCACGCGAACTTCCGTTTCAATCCGCAGACCCTGGTGTCCCTGGACGGCATCGGCACGATCTACCCGACGCTGGAGCTGAGCGACGACTGGGGCACGCTGATCGTGGAGCGCGAAGGTGCGCTCGTGCTGGCGGACAAGTCGCGCGCCACGGTGCCTGCCCCTGCTGGCGCGCCATCGACCCGCGGCACCGGCTGGACGCTGTCACTGAATCCGGGATGGCGCGTAGTGCCCGGCGCACGCGCGGGAGACTGGCGGGTGGCGCAGGATCCTCCGCACTGAAGGGGTAACGCTTTGTCCGGGCTCCCAGGATCGCTTGGGCAGGAAGGGAGTCATCCGCTGTGCGGGTTCCGCCCTACGAGTCCTTATGGTTTTCCACCCGACCTGCTCTCGGCCAAAGCTCCAAGCTCCATCAGCCTGAGCGCACGCAGCTTCTCCGACTTTCGGAGTGCTTCGCGCGCTTCCTTGATGACCTCATGGGCCAGGTTCTGGCTGGTGTGATGACGCTTTGCGTCGACCGCGGCATCTAGACGTTGCTGCGCCAACATGATCGCTTTGTCGACGCGATAGAGCGGGCCGTGTGGATCCGAAGTCAGGGGTGGGTCGTAGCGCTTGGTCATGGCGTCTATCCGGGATCAGGGCTGCACGATAGCCGGGGTTGCTCTATTCCGCACGTTCCCAGTCATTGCCCAAAAGGCGTCAGACAGCCTTATTCCCCACGCTTAGGCTTAAAAACAGGGTCAGATTGCACCACCATAAACGGGACGCGCGTAGAACGGACCCCGAGTAATCAACGGCCAACGCGAAAAGTGCACTCTGACGCCTGTTTTGGCCTCTGTCCCCTATAGTTTGCCGCTGGCTGGCTTACGCGCGTTGCGCGGGTTTTAAGGCAAGGGGTCACGCCTTTCGACCGTGCAGGATCGCCTGGTAGCACCGCACGACCTCACTCGCCTGTCGCGTCGCATCGGCCGCCACCGGCACGCGCAGCGCGTGGGTCGCCCGGACGTTGTCGACGGTGACGCTTGAGGTACGCACCGGCGATGTCATCGCCAGGGAAAACTCGATGGATGGCGGATTCGAATCCACATGGCGGACGCTCTCGATGCGCCTTCCGCGCCTGGATGACAGAGGAAAGTAGCCGTCGCCGATCAACACGCCCCTATTGGAGAACACCACCTCGACCCCGCCCTCCGGGATGTAATGCGGCGGCTTGTAGAAGTTGACCATCACGCTCCGCTTGGGAATCCTCGCCTCCCCTTCCCGAAACCGGTTGAACTCGTTCGCCGGCACCGTCCAGCGCGCAATCGCGTCGCGTCCGCTGCGCATGCCACCCACCACGGCGATGGTGCGCAGGTAGTGAACGCAGGCGATGGGACACAGCAGCGCGAGGAACAGCCCTGGCAGCATCAGCGGCGAACCCGTACCTTCGGAGGCACGCATATCCACCACACCGACCGCGATCAGCGCGATACCCGCGGCGGTGAACAAGCCAAGCAGGAGCGCGTTCCGAACCGGATTGCGGATACCCCTGCTCCTTGGTCTACTGCGCGCCATCTGCGTCTCAAGCTTGGTTACGGCGAGGATTTGATCCAGACATTAACACCTCTGAAATAGGGGTCAGAGTGCAATTTCTCACCTGCTCTACAGAAACTTTACTCTGACCCCTGTTTTCGGCAGCCATCACGCCGCTTTGTCGATCTGGTGTTCGTAATAGGGGTGCTGCTTGTCGTCGAAAATCGCCTGCATGCGCTGCAAGTCGCCATGGGGGCTCAGCCAGGCGTCCAGATGCTCCGGCTTGATATTGATGATGGTTCGATCATGCCCCGCGGCGGCGACTTCCGGCTCGGGTTCGTCCGTGATTGCGGCAAACGATAGAAGGTCCGGTTCCACGCCCTTGGGGTCTTTCCAGTGCGACCAGAGACAGGCGATATACATCGGCTCGCCGTTGCGGGGAACGAATGCCAGGCGTTCGTTCTGGCCTTGCACTTCGACGTTCTCGTAGAAGACATCCGCGATGATCAGGCCATGGGAATGGCCGAACTGTTCTCGCCAGAAACCTTCCAGGTTGTCGCGCCGTGCGTTGTAGGTACCGGGAAACCTGGTGTCGTAAAGCGCCGGCTTTCCGGCGGGTCGGCATTGGTAGCGCATGGGCTTCAGCACTTTGTGCCCGTTCTCCATCACCAGCACCGGGGCGAAGTAGCCAGGGAAAATGCGGCTGTCGGCCGTCTTCGGCTGCAGGCGCTTCAAGGCCTGCATGCGCCCCTGGATACGATCCATCTTGTCGCCGCCAATGCGCACGTCGTTCTCTGCCTTCCTGGTCACCTTGGTCAGCAGGGCTCGCTCACCATCGGCCACGCGCTTCTTCTGCTTGAACAGTTCCTGCTCCAGCCCGGCCATCTCCAGGGCGTCCCATTGCCGGATGTAGTCGGCTATCTCGGTCGGCCCCTCGCGCAGGATCTCGATCTCCATGGCCCGTGGGACCTTGGGGCGCTTAAGGAAGGGATTCTTGCCCCGGTCGACCCAGAAAGTCCTGACGTACTCGTGCACGTCCATGGTCGCACCGGTGGCGCGTTTGTATTGCTTCAACTCCGAGTAAATCATCGCCGAATAGCACATGAGGGCACCTTGCCAAGGGTTCGTCGCAGCGGTTGGGAGAGATGTTAGCGCGGCGCAATGCGCTGCGTGGGTTCTGCCCTACCCTCTCCGGCCAGAAGTCGGGGTTTGCAAGCCCACCCCAACCTCTGGTCCTTGCCAGGAAGCATCAATGACCGGGCGTCGACGCTTCGGCTTCGCGTAGGTCGTTCTCTTCCAGGATGCGCATGGAATCGGCGTTCTTGCGCTTCCATTCGGCGAGTTCTAGTTTGCGGCCATTTGGATTGTCGGCGCGGTGCTGGGCGAGGACGTCCGGTGCTACGACATCGACCTGTCGTTGGCGTTGCAGCAGGGCGCGGTCGCCGGGGGCGA
>JBDTPP010000154.1:0-6589 GCA_039932615.1 Pseudoxanthomonas sp. | reverse complement strand
TTCATCTTGAGACCCCTCCTCTCAGTCCGTCCATGCAAGGCGCGGCACGCAGCCGACACACTTCAGCCAGCGGGCACCGGTTGCGGATGACCCAGGCTCACCTTGCCGCCGATATGCCGGTTGAAGAAATCCAGCATTTCGGTATAGAGCTTCAGGTTGTTCTCTTCCTTGTAGAACCCGTGCATCTCGCCTGACTGGATGATCATGCCCTCGGGCGGATTGCCTGCGGTGGTCAGTGCCTTGGCCATGGCCTCGGTGTGCTCGGGCGGACAACGCGGATCGCGTGCACCCGCCGCCAGATAGATCGGCAATTTCAGCTGGCTGGCATAGGTGATGGGCGACATCGCATCCTGTTCCGCGCGGGTCTTGCCGAATGCGCGCACCAGGTATCGACGCCCCGCTTCGCTCTGGCCGGTGTCGCTCTTGCTCATCTGGATCTGCGCATCGTAAAGACCCACGTAGCCGAATGCGCACTGGAACAACTCAGGATCGCGCGCCGGCGCCATCAACGATGCATAACCTCCGAAACTGCCCCCATAAATGCAGATGCGATCCTTGTTGGCGTAGCCCTGGTTGATCGCCCAGTGGGTCGCGTCGATGACATCGTTCATGATCCCCTGCGCCCATTGGCCATAAGCCTTGTCCTGGAAGGCCTTGCCAAAGCCACCCGAGCCACGGTAATTGACCTGCAGCACCAGGTAGCCACGACTGGCCAGCAGCTGCGTTTCCGGGTTGAAACGCCAGTTGTCACGCGGGCCCATCGGGCCACCATGAGGATTGACGATCATCGGCAGGTCCTTGCCGTTCGAGCCATTGGGCACGGTGAGGTAACCATGGATCTTCAGGCCATCGCGCGTGGTCAGCTCGAATGGCTTGACCGTCGCCATCTTCTTGGCATCCAGCCACGAACGGTTCTGCATCAGGAAGCGGGCCTTGCCCGTATCCCGATCGAAAAGGTAAAGCTCGCCCGGATTACTGTCGCTGTACACCGATACGACTATTTTTTTCCCATCAGCGGTCGCGCTGGAGAAATCGACCACCTGGCCCTCGAAGGCGCTGGCCAGGGAAGCATATAGCACTGCATCAGGATGCTCCTCGTCCACCAGGTTGATGGTCGGCGCACCCGCTTCGGTGACCACACCGATGACCGTATCGCCATCGGCCGAGGTGATATAGCTCGCGGGATCGGACACCGGATCCTTGAACAATGGCTTGAACTCACCGCTCTGCGTGTCGATGATCCCGA
Organism: Pseudoxanthomonas sp.; assembly: GCA_039932615.1. GTDB lineage: Bacteria > Pseudomonadota > Gammaproteobacteria > Xanthomonadales > Xanthomonadaceae > Pseudoxanthomonas_A. Next base: position 5,343 of record JBDTPP010000154.1, on the reverse strand, counting down.
AAGCCTCCGGCGCCTTGCCGTCGCTCTGAGTCGCATAGACCCGGCCATCGCTCGAACTGCCCAGCACCGCCAGCATCTTGCCCGACGCCTTGGAGCTGTTGATCAGCTTCCATTTGCCGTCATCCCCACGCCGGTAAAGCTCATTCTGGCTGTCGTAGTTGCCCTCGGCATCTTCGTCGTCGTAGCAGATCGCAAAACGGGGTGCCTTGGCCGCATCCAGGGCGATGCTGCAGTTCTCGCGCGGCGCTCGCGCCAGGCCCTTCCGGCGTCCGCTGATCGTATCGAACAGCACCACTTCGGTACCGGCCCCATCCTTCGAGCGCGGATAGCTGACCGACATGAGGACATTGGTATCGTCCTGCTTCAAGGTGTCGAGCAGGCTGAACCTCTCGTTGCCGACGGCCTTCGCACGCTGGGTGGCGTCGCGCGTCCCGTAGAAGATCAATGGCCGGGCCTGGGTGCCGTCGGCATTGACCCCATACCATTCGCCAGTCGCAAACGGCCGGGCGAAGCTGCCGATCTTGCGCACTGAATTGAACAGCAGGCGGTTGGGGGAAACCCAGTAGAAGCTGCCCACGCTGTTTTCGTTCGGCAACTGGTTGACCTTGACCAGGCTCAGGTCGCTGGTCCGCAATATGGTGAGGACATCCTGTTCGCCACGATCCACCGTCATTGCCAGATACTCGCCGCTTGGCGATATCTTCACATCGCTGTAGACGGGGTGTTTCACGAAGTCCTTGATCGGGATCAGGCCTGTCGCATTCGCGGCACCCGCACGGACCAGCATGGAAAGACTGAAAACCACCAGCAAGAATCGTTTCATTGCAGCATCCCCTTCATTTGATATATGCCCCCCGGCACGAAATCGTTGTGGCGATCAGTGTCTGGCCGACTCCAGTATCCCGGTCAGGGCCTGCCGCCAATCCGGCAACACCAATCCAAAATCCATCTGGAGTTGCGAGGTATCCAGGCATGAGTACGCCGGACGCCTGGCCCTTGTCGGGTACTCTGCCGCGGTGATGGGAACCACTTCCGGCAGTCTCGCCAACAGTCCCCGGGCCGATGCCTGCAGAAGAATCTCCGTTGCGAAAATATACCAGTTGGTCTCGCCAGAGGCAGTCAGGTGCCACAATCCGGAACGGGTCATTCCCGATTCCAACGCCGCCGCCGTCACGTCCGCGACCAGGTTGGCAGGGGTCGGCGTACCGACCTGGTCCGCGACCACGCTCAATTGCTCGCGTTCGGCGGCAAGCCGCAGCATGGTTCGCATGAAGTTGCTTCCATGGTTTCCATACACCCATGCGGTACGGAAGATCATGTGTCGGCAGCCTGATTCGCGTATGGCTTTTTCCCCGGCCAGCTTGCTCGCACCGTAGATGCCTAGTGGATCGGTGGCATCGTCTTCACGGTAAGGCCGCGTAGCGCCTCCATTGAATACATAGTCGGTGGAGTAATGCACAAGGACGGCTTCACGCGCCGCGCAGGCCTCAGCCAAGCGCCCCGGTGCCTCGGCATTGATACGGAAGGCGGCAACCGGCTCGTCTTCTGCGCGATCGACTGCGGTATAGGCCGCCGCATTGACCACGATATCGGGCGAAATGCGATCAAGCAGGGCTGGTAGCGAATCGGGGCGGTCGAGATCGGCTAGCTCGCACTCGGTCCCGTCCTCAAGCACGCCGGCGCGGGTACTTGCGATGACCGTGCCGATGCGGGAAAGACTGCGCCTGAGCTCATGGCCGACCTGGCCATTGGCGCCGAGCAGCAGGACCTTCATGCGATGTATGGGGGCAGCAGATCCAGGGCCACGTCGGCCAGGAATTTCGCCTTGGCGTCCTTCTCGGAAAGCAAGGGTTCGCTGACGGGCCAGTCGATGCCGATGGCCGCGTCGTCCCAGCGCACGCTTGCATCGGCGGCCCTGTCGTACTGCGCGGTGCACAGGTAGCTGAAGATGGCCCGTTCCGACAATACGGCAAAACCGTGGGCGAAGCCTTCGGGGATCCATAACTGGCGCTTGTTTTCTGCACTCAACACGACAGCAGCCCAACGACCAAAGTGCGGCGAGCCACGGCGGATATCCACCGCCACGTCGTAGACTTCGCCTTCCAGCACGCTGACCAGCTTGCCCTGCGGATTCGGCCACTGGTAGTGCAGGCCGCGCAGCACGCCACGCGCAGAAGAAGAGACGTTGCTCTGCACGAACTTCGCCGGCAATCCGTGCTCGCCATAGCGATCGGCATTCCATGTCTCGAAGAAAAAGCCGCGTTCGTCGCCGAACACCGCCGGCTCAATGACCACGCAACCCGGCAGATCGGTTTGGATTACTTTCATCGCACCACGCCACGCGTCGCGAGCGAAAGCAGGTATTGGCCATAACCGTTCTTGGCCAGCGGCGCAGCCAGTTTTTCAAGCTGCGCCACATCGATCCAGCCGTTGCCGAACGCAATCTCCTCCGGACAGCAGACCCGCAAGCCCTGGCGGGCCTCGATGGTCTCGATGAAGTTGGAGGCTTCCAGCAACGATTGATGGGTGCCGGTATCCAACCATGCAAAGCCGCGACCCAGTGGCTCCAGGTGCAGCGATCCGTCTTCCAGATAGCAGCGATTGAGGTCGGTGATCTCCAGCTCCCCGCGCGGCGAAGGCTTCAACGAGGCGGCGTAATCGCTGGCCCGCCCGTCATAGAAGTACAGGCCAGTGACCGCATGGTTGGAGCGGGGTTGGGTGGGCTTCTCTTCCAATCCCACCACTCTGCCGTCGTCGTCGAACTCGGCTACACCGTAGCGCTCCGGGTCGCTGACCCAGTAACCGAACACGGTGGCGCCATGCTGACGCGTGTCGGCACGCTTCAGGATCTCGGTCAGTCCGTGGCCATGGAAAATGTTATCCCCCAGCACCAGGCAGCTGGGCTGGCCGGCGACGAAATCCTTGCCGATCAGGTAAGCCTGGGCCAGGCCATCCGGGCTCGGCTGGGCCGCATACTCGATATGCATGCCCCACTGCGAACCATCGCCCAGCAGCTGCTTGAACAATGCCTGCTCGTGCGGCGTGTTGATCACCAGCACCTCGCGGACACCCGCCAGCATCAGCACGCTGAGTGGGTAGTAGATCATCGGCTTGTCGTAGACCGGCAACAGTTGCTTGCTGACGGTCTGGGTGATCGGGTACAGGCGCGTGCCGGAACCTCCGGCCAGGATGATGCCTTTACGTTGCGTCATTGCTGTTCCTTATGGCTCAGGCGGCTGCGCCGATTCTTTCCAGGCGATAACTGCCATCGAGCACGCGCTTGACCCATTCCTGGTTTTCCAGGTACCAGTCCACGGTCTGGGCAATGCCTTTCTCGAACGTGTACTGCGGTTTCCAGCCCAGCTCACCCTGAAGCTTGGAGGCATCGATCGCGTACCTGCGGTCATGGCCAGGGCGATCAGTCACATAGGTGATCTGGCTTTCGCGCAGCTTTCCGTCTTCGCGCGGGCGACGCTGATCCAGCAGGTCGCAGATGGTCCGGACCACTTCGATGTTCTGGCGTTCGGCATCACCGCCGACATTGTAGGTTTCGCCCGGACGCCCTTTTTCCAGGACGGCGCGTATGGCCGCGCAATGATCGGTCACGTAGAGCCAGTCGCGAACGTTCTTGCCGTCGCCATATACCGGCAGCGGCTCGCCGGCCAGTGCGCGTGCGATGATCAAGGGGATGAGCTTTTCGGGGAAGTGATACGGCCCGTAATTGTTCGAGCAATTGGTGGTCAGCACCGGCAAGCCGTAGGTGTGGTGGAACGCGCGTACCAGGTGATCGGAGGCGGCCTTGGAGGCGGAATAAGGAGAGTTGGGCGCGAAAGGCGTGTTTTCGGTGAACTTGCCGGTGTCGCCCAGCGAGCCGTAGACCTCGTCGGTGGAGACATGCAGGAAACGGAAGGCATCGCGCTTCGCTGCTTCCACCCCGCGCCAGTAGTCGCGTACCGATTCCAGCAAGGACAGCGTGCCGACCACGTTGGTCTGGATGAAAGCGCCGGGGCCGTCGATCGATCGATCGACATGGCTTTCAGCCGCAAAGTTGACGACCGCGTCGGGCTGGTGGTCAGCCAGGAAGCGCGACACCAGGGCCCGATCGCCGATGTCGCCGTGGACGAAGATGTGATGCGGGTTTCCTTCGAGTGAAGACAGGGTATCCAGATTGCCAGCATAAGTCAGCGCATCCAGGTTGATTACGCGAACGCCCCGGGCGACCGCTTCCAATACAAAATTGCCGCCGATGAATCCCGCACCACCCGTCACCAGCCAAGTCGGCACATTCGCCTCCCGAAATGAAATTCTTAGACACCCCACTGCACCGGACGATCCTCAGAACGGGATGTCGTCGTCCGCGAAGTCGTCCATCGGCGCCTGCTGCGAGGCTGGCTGTTGGCGACGAGGTGCTGAATCCTGGCGCGGCGCGGTCCGCTGCGGGCGTTCGCCGCCGCCGCCTTCGCTCTTGCCGCCCAGCATCTGCATCTCGTCGGCGATGATGTCGGTCGTGTAGTGCTTCACGCCATCCTTGTCGTAGCTGCCGTACTCGATGCGACCTTCGATATAGCACTGCGAACCCTTGCGCAGGTATTCGCCGGCAATCTCGCCCAGCTTGCCGAACAGCTTGACCCGGTGCCATTCAGTTTTTTCGATCTGCTGGCCTTCCTTGTCCTTGCGCACGTTGGTCGTGGCGACGCTGAGCGTGGTGATGGCCAGCCCGCCTTGGGTGTATTTGGTTTCCGGGTCGTTGCCCAGGTTGCCTACCAGGATCACTTTGTTGACGCCACGTGCCATATCGATTCCCGTCCGGTAATGCCCGCCAGTCGCGGGCGCAGTCCAGTGAAGTATAACCGGGGGCCCGGCGCTATCCGTATCTGCCGCGCCGTCATGTAGGGGTTCTCTGGACATCCATCCCTTATAATTCAGCGACTTCCCCCGCCTGAACCACATGACCCTCGTCGAACGCTCCAAAACAGCCGAAGGCTGGTCAACCCACCGGCCCACGCTGGCCCTGCCGCTCATCCAGGCCCTGGCGTCTGCCGACATGGCGGCGGTGGACGCGCTGATCCGCGACCGGCTGGCTTCCGACGTGGTCCTGATCAACCAGATCGCCGACCACATCATCTCCGCGGGCGGCAAGCGCCTGCGGCCGATGCTGGTGGTACTGGCTGGACGTGCCTGTGGTGCGGCTCTCCCCGATCACCACCAGCTGGCGGCGATCATCGAATTCATCCATACCTCCACCCTGCTCCACGACGACGTGGTGGACGAATCCGACCTGCGCCGCGGCCGCAGCACCGCCAATGCGTTGTGGGGCAACGCGCCCAGCGTGCTGGTCGGCGA
>JBDTPP010000153.1:0-6652 GCA_039932615.1 Pseudoxanthomonas sp. | reverse complement strand
GTGCAGTCCGGGGACACGCGCTGGCGCGTGGACCTTGGCATCCGCGGAACTCGCGGTTTTGCGTGGCTGGCGGGCCTGAATATCGAGCAGAGCACGGTATTCGATGCGCTTGGCGATCAATACCGGCCGCTCAGCCAGGCCACGGTCAAGCATGCCGTGTTCACCGGCAAGAAGATCTCGGGCGTGTACGACTGGCAATCACTCAGCGCGCGTTGGCAGGGTGATGTGAAGAAGACCCGTACCGCGCCCGTACCATTGCAGTCAGGCGACATGAGTGCCCTGCTGATGAATCTGGCGGTGATTCGCGATGCGCAACCGGGCAAGGCGCTGGATTACCGCGTGGTCGACAACGGCCGTGCGCGCGATTACCACTATGCCGTCGCCGAACAGACCGAGATCGTCAACGTCGAAGACCTCAGCTATGACGCCATGCGCGTGGCTCGCACCAATGGCAGCGGCGATGAAACCGTGTTCTGGGTCGCTGACGGCGTGCCTACGCCAGTGCGTATCCTGCAGCGCGAAAACGGCCAGGACACCCTTGACCTGCGTCTGGTCGAATACCAAGGAGTGAAATAAGCATGAACATTTCCACCAATATTAGCCGCATCGCCATCGGCGCAATAGCCGCCAGCGTGCTGGCCATCGCCAGCGCGCCCGCCGCGGCAGTGCAGGCCTTCAACGCCGACTACGAAGCCAGTGCCATGGGTTTGCAAGGCGATGGCCACATGTCGATCACCGCGCAAGGCAACGGTCGCTGGCAGTACACACTTACCATCAAGAACTCGCTGGTAGACCTGAGTCAGTCGACCGTGTTCGATGAAAAAGACGGCTGGCTGCGCCCACTGTCGAGTACCGACCTGTCGCGGCTGCTGGTGAAGAAGAAGACCGTCAATACCAGTTTTGACTGGGGCAGCAACCAGGCGACCTGGAGCGGAGACGTCAAGCCTGACCGGGCCGGACCCGTCGCGCTGAAGCCAGGCGACATGGATGCATTGCTGGTCAACCTGGCCATCGTGCGCGATGTGGCCGCCGGCAAGCCACTGAATTACCGCATGGTGGAGAACGGCAACGCAAAGCCGATGCTCTACCAGGTAGCGGGCAAGGAAAAAATCACCGTTGGCGGCCAATCCCGCGACGCGACCAAGGTGGTGCGCACCTCCGGCAACAAGGAACTCATCGTCTGGGTAGTGCCCAACATGCCGGTACCTGCACGCATCCTGCAGCGCGAGGGCGGGCAGGATTCAATCGACCTCAAGGTCAAGTCCTGGCGTTAAAGCTGTTTGTACTTTCCATGGAAAAGCCCGGCAATGCCGGGCTTTTTTCATTCCTTGCCGGCGGTCGATGCCATCACCGTCCTGCACTCCACCCGGATCGAACTCTGGTCCTTGCGCCAGTAATAGGAGCTGCACTCGCGCTGGCCTTCGCTGGTCTTCTTCACTGCCACCGCATAGAACGACTCGAATATTTCCTGCTGGCTGACCGTGCCATCCGCGTTCCAGTCCATGTCCCTGGTGTGGATGCCGCTGATGCCGGCCGCACCGATGTATTGCAGCCAGGCGACCAAGGCCAGGGCGATGGCGACCAGCCCGAGCAGGGCCTTGCGCCGGGTCGAGAACAGCTTGCGTACTTGCCCTGGTTTTGCATTCATGACGGCACTCAGGAAATGCGACGGATCTTGGCGCCCAGCGCACCGAGTTTTTCCTCGATGTTCTCGTAACCGCGGTCGAGATGGTAGATACGATCGATCACCGTGTCGCCCTCGGCCACCAGGCCGGCGAGGATCAGCGAAGCAGACGCACGCAGGTCGGTTGCCATGACCGGCGCGCCGCTGAGCTTTTCAACGCCGCGGACGATGGCCGTGTGGCCATCGACCTGGATGTCGGCGCCAAGGCGCAAAAGTTCATTGACGTGCATGAAGCGGTTTTCGAAGATCGTCTCGCTGATCACGCCTACGCCATCGGCGATGCAGTTCATGGCCATGAACTGGGCCTGCATGTCGGTGGGGAATGCCGGATAGGGCGCGGTGGTCAGGCTGACCGCACGCGGTCGCTTGCCGTGCATGTCCAGGGTAATCGTGTCGGCGGTGACTTCAATCGATGCGCCGGCCTCGGTCAGCTTGTCCAGCACTGCCTCAAGCGTGTCGCCGCGTGCCCGGCGCGCGATGATCCTGCCGCCGGTCATCGCCGCAGCCACCAGGAATGTGCCGGTCTCGATCCGGTCAGGCAGCACCGCATGGCGACCGCCGGACAGACGCTCGACGCCATGAACGGTGATGCGCGAAGTCCCTGCACCCTCGATCCTGGCGCCCAGCGCGATCAGGCAATCGGCCAGGTCGGTGACTTCCGGTTCCATGGCTGCGTTCTCGAGCACGGTGGTGCCCTCGGCCAGGGTCGCGGCCATCAGCACGTTCTCGGTGCCGGTGACGCTGACCATGTCGAATACGTAGCGCGCGCCTTTCAAGCGCTTGGCGGTGGCCTTGATGAAGCCGTTTTCGACGGTGATCTCCGCACCCAGCGCCTGCAGGCCCTTGATGTGCTGGTCGACCGGACGCGAGCCGATCGCGCAACCACCGGGCAGCGAAACTTCCGCCGCCCCGTACTTGGCCAGCAGCGGACCCAGCACCAGGATCGAGGCGCGCATGGTCTTGACCAGTTCGTAGGGCGCGACGTGCTGGTTGACCGTGCGCGGATCGACCGTGATCGCACTGCCCTTGGAGAGCGTGCCTTCGTCGATGCTGATGCCCGCGCCCAGTTCGCCCAGCAGCTTCACCGTGGTGACCACGTCGTGCAGGTGCGGCACGTTGGTGATTTCCACCGGGGCATCGGCCAGCAGGGTGGCGCACAGGATCGGCAGGACCGCGTTCTTGGCACCGGAGATGGTGACTTCGCCGTGGAGAGGATTGCCGCCGGTGACTACGATTTTCTGCATGCGTTTGGGTTCTTGTTTTCTAAAGGTGGTTGAGGCGGTTGGGGGTTGGTGAGGTCCTGCTACAGGACCGCCCGCCACCAACTACGAACCGGCTTCAGGCCGCTTCGTCCGGTGTCACCGTCTTCAAGGCCAGCGCATGGATCGCGCCGCCCATCAAATCGCCCAGGGTGGCGTAAACCAGTCGGTGACGGGCCAGGGGCAACTTGCCGTGAAATGCTGCTGAGACCACGGTAGCCTCGAAATGCACGCCATCGTCGCCGAATACCCGCACTTCTGCCCCTGGCAGGCCGGTTTCTATCAGTTTACGGATGGTTTCGGTGTCCAACGTGCTTTTCCTAATAAAATGAATGGTCATTCTAACCCGCTGCCCGACAAGCCCATGTCCGAACTGCTGCCCCCGCAAGAAAACGCGACCGACGCCAGCCTGGCCGCCAGCGGACGCCGGGTCGTGGAAATCGAGGCACGCGCGCTGGATGCCCTGGCCTTGCGCATCAACGGTGCCTTTTCCAGCGCCTGCAGGTTGATCCTGACGTCCAAAGGTCGAGTGGTCGCCATCGGTATGGGCAAGTCCGGGCATGTCGCACGCAAGATCGCGGCGACCCTGGCCTCGACCGGTACCCCTGCGTTCTACGTCCATCCGGGCGAAGCGGGGCATGGCGACCTGGGCATGATCACCGACGCGGACGTGGTCCTGGCGCTGTCGTATTCGGGGGAATCGGACGAAATCCTCACCCTGTTGCCCGTACTCAAACGCCAGGGCAATGCCGTGGTCGCCATGACCGGACGGCCGCAATCGACCCTTGCGCGCGAGTCCGACGTGCACCTGGATGTCAGCGTGCCCGCTGAAGCCTGCCCGATGGATCTCGCACCGACTTCAAGCACCACCGCCACCCTGGCGATGGGCGATGCCCTGGCCGTGGCCCTGCTGGAAGCGCGCGGCTTCACCGCCGACGACTTCGCCCGTTCGCATCCCGCCGGTGCGTTGGGACGTCGCCTGTTGCTGCATATCACCGACGTGATGCACGCCGGCGACGAGGTCCCGCGGGTACGCGAAGATGCAACGCTCAGCGAAGCCCTGATGGAGATGAGTCGAAAACGCCTGGGTATGACGGCAGTGGTCGACAACGCAGGCAGGCTGATCGGCTTGTTCACCGATGGCGACCTGCGCCGCACCCTCGACGATGCCACGCTGGACGTGCGCACCGCGATGATCGCCCAGGTGATGACCCGCAAGCCCAAGACCATCGCCGCCGATCAGTTGGCGGTCGAAGCGGCGCGATTGATGGAAACCCACAAGATCAGCGGTCTCGTCGTGGTAGACGAAGCCGGCCGCGCCGTAGGCGCGCTCAACATTCATGACCTGTTGCGCGCACGCGTGGTCTAAACCATAGGTTGGCAGTTAGATGCCGGTGCTTCGTAACGGATCACTGCCTACTCGCACCAACCACCAACCACCAACCGCCAACCACGACCAACCTATTCCCGCATGTCCAGTCCGCACCTCACTGCCATCACCACCGATATCCGCGAACGCGCCGCCAGGATCAAGCTGGCGTGCTTCGACGTCGACGGCACCTTGACCGATGGCCGCCTGTATTACGACAGCGAAGGCCGCGAATCCAAGGCCTTCCATGTACTCGATGGCCAGGGCATGGTGTTGCTGAAGCGTTTCGGCATCCAGGTCGCTTTTGTCACCGCACGCAACAGCCAGTCGGCCGCGCATCGTGCGCGCGACCTGGGCGCGCAAGGATTCATCGGCATCAAGGACAAGTTGGCACAGGTAAGCGCACTTTGCGAAGAGCAAGGCATTGATCTTGGCCAGGTCGCCTTCATGGGCGACGATCTTCCGGATCTTGAAGTCATGCTGGCCGTCGGCCTGAGCGTGGCGCCCGCCAATGCGCATCGCTGGATCGCCAGCCGCGCCGGCTGGGTTACCACCGCAAGCGGTGGACAAGGCGCCGCGCGCGAGCTCTGCGACCTGCTGCTGGATGCGCAAGGCCATACGGGTCCGCTGCTGGCCGGAAGCACGTCATGAGCTGGCGCCTGGGACTGGGCCTGGTGTTGCTGGTCGCTGCCACGTTGAGCGGCTGGTCGGCATGGAAGCAACGCGATGTAGCCGAAGCCGATGCGCCTTCGACCGAGCGTTCGGACTACCTGATGCGCGATTTCGAGATGATCAGCCTTGACGAGCAGGGTCAGGAGTCGATGACCCTGCGCGCGCCGGAAATGCAGCGCAATCCGAAAGACCAGACTTTCCAGATCACCACCCCGCTGTTCCTGCTGCCCGATACCGATGGCAAGCACTGGGAAATGCGGTCCAGGACGGCGTGGGTAAGCGCCAAGGGCGACGAGGTCCGGCTGTTGGGTGAGGTGAGCGGCCGTAGTCCGCAGGACGCGATCACGCCAACCACTTTCACTACCGGGCGACTGAACGTATTCCCCCGCAAGAACCTCGCCAGCACCGACGATGCGGTCACCATCACCCGCCCCGGTTCTATACTCACTGGCGTTGGTTTTGAGACCAACACCCAGACCCAGCAATATACCTTCAAGTCCCAGGTCAAGACCCGATATGAACCCAAGTCTGCGCGTTAGCCTAATTGCCATCCTTGCCGCTTCTTTGCCGACGTTGGCTTGGGCAAAATCATCTGACCGCAACCAGGCGATGAATATCGATGCTGGCGGTCAAAGCGGCAGCATCGAGGGGTCCGGGACCACGATCCTGTCGGGTGGCGTGATAGTGCAGCAGGGAACGCTGGATGTCCGTTCGGAGCGCGGCGAGATCAGCATGCGTGACAACGAAATAGCCCGCGTCGTGTTCACCGGGTCCCCGGCCACCTTGAAGCAGCAGATGGAAGATGGCAGTCCGATGACCGCCACGGCCAACCGGATCGACTACGACACGATCAACGAGGTGGTGACCTTCACCGGCAACTACACAATCAAGTCCCCGAAGGGTTCCAACAGCGGCCAGAAGATGGTCTACAACCTCAAGACCGGCAACATGCAGAGCGGCGGCGACGGCACCCGGGTCAAGACCGTGATCCAGCCCAAGTCGGCCGCCACCCCCGCCAAGGACAGCAAGTAATGCTCGTCGCCGAGGGCTTGCGCAAGCGTTACAAGCAGCGCGAAGTGGTCGCCGATTTCGGGCTGACCCTCGACGCGGGCGAAGTCGTCGGCCTGCTCGGCCCCAACGGCGCCGGCAAGACCACCTGCTTCTACATGATCGTTGGCCTGGTGGCCGCCGATGCCGGCAAGATCGAGCTGGATGGTCGCGACATCACCGTCGAGCCCATGTACAAGCGGGCCAAGCTGGGCGTGGGCTACCTGCCGCAGGAGCCCTCCGTATTCCGCAAACTCACGGTTTCGGACAACCTGCGCCTGGTGCTGGAACTGCGCGAAGACCTGGATTCGGCCGGCGTGGACAAGGAGCTGGACTCGCTGCTGGACGAACTGCAGATCGCCCATGTGGCCGAACAACTGGGCGCCAGCCTCTCCGGCGGCGAGCGCCGGCGTTGCGAGATTGCCCGCGCCCTGGCCGCCAAACCGCGGCTGATGCTGCTGGACGAACCCTTTGCCGGCGTCGACCCGATCTCGGTCGGGGAGATCCAGCGCATCATCAAGCATCTCAAGAATCGCGGCATTGGCGTGCTCATCACCGACCACAATGTGCGCGAGACCTTGGGAATCTGCGACCGGGCGTATATCCTCAATGAGGGCAGCG
>JBDTPP010000152.1:0-6679 GCA_039932615.1 Pseudoxanthomonas sp. | reverse complement strand
AAATCAGGCGTTGGTGTAAGCCAACCGTGGGTTCGAATCCCACCCTCTCCGCCAATACGCCAAGGCCCCCGAAATGGGGGCTTTTGCGTCATGGGGCTATGCCGCCGGGAAATGGCGGTGCCGTTACAATCGCTGATCCCGCTGTGAGAACCCATCCCATGTCCGAAATCCAGGCCCCCGTTTCTTTCGGCGAACTGCTCGACAAGATCGCCATCCTGCAGATCAAATCAGAGCGGATGAGCGACGAAGCCAAGCTGGCCAACGTGCGCAACGAGCTGTCGGCGCTCGAATCCAGCTGGATGGCACATCCCGCTGCCAGCCATAACCTGGTCGAATTGCGTGCGCAACTAAAGGCGGTCAACGAACGCCTGTGGGTGATCGAGGATGACATCCGCCTGAAGGAAAAGGCCCAGGAATTCGATGCGGAGTTCATCAAGCTCGCGCGCAGCGTGTATTTCGAGAACGACGTGCGCGCGCGCATCAAGAAAGACATCAACCGGGCGCTGGGTTCCAGCTACGTGGAAGAAAAGTCCTATCAGGACTACCAAAGCGCTTCGGCGCCCTGAAGCAGGGCGGGCTTCGATTCGCCTTCAGCAATATCGCGATCGGTTTGAGTGCGGGTCAAGACCCGCCTGGGCCATTTGCTGATCGGACACGTAGCGCTCGAACGCGGCAATCGCATCTTCCACGCCGATCAGATCCATCACCTCGTCGAACTCGATCTTCGTCCCCCATGCGAGTTCGCTGGCAGGCTTGCCGAGAAATTTCCGCGCCGCCGCGTCGTACTTGTCCACGCAATAGCGCACGTCTGAATAAGGCCCGCTGCGCATCGGATTGCTGGCCGCGTGCAGGCCCAACACCTTGCTGCCCATGGCGTTGGCGATGTGCATCGGGCCGGAGTCCGGGGTCATCACCAATTCGGCGCGTGCCAGCAGCGCGGGTAGCTGCTTCAGCGTGTCCTTGCCGACCAGGTCCAGCGCGGGCGCCTTCATTGCTGCGACGATGGCGTCGGTGGTGCTGCGTTCCAGTTCGCTGCGACCGCCACACAACACGATGCGCCAGCCCTTCGACGCTGCATGGTCGGCGACGGCGGCGTAGCGATCCGGATACCAGTTGCGGCGCGCATGGCTGGAACAGGGCGAGATCATCAGGGTCGGTGCGCCATCGTCGGCCCATTGCGCGCGGGCCCATTCTCGCGCTGCCTCCGGCACCGGCAGGTTCCACACGACCTCGGTCTGCTTCAGGCCCAGCGGTTCGCAGAAACTGCCGATGGCATCGAGCACATGGATGCCGGGGCGGTCGGGAATGCGTTCGTTGATGAAAAGCCCGTGCAGGTCCCTGGAGCGGGTGCGGTCGTAGCCTATGCGACGCCGCGCGGGGATAAACGCTGACAGGACGTTGGCGCGCAACGCGACCTGCATCTGCAGCAGCGCATCGAAGCCTTGTGCCGGCATTTCCCTGCGCAAGGCGCGCATGCCGGCCAGGCCCGAGCGCTTGTCGTAGGCGTGGAAGACCACGCCGTCCAGGCCTTCAAGCAGGTTCTGCCCGCCCTTGTCGATGACCCAGTCCAGTGACAGCTGCGGCCACGCCTTTTGCAGCGTGCGGACCAGGGGCACGACGTGGGTCACATCGCCCAGCGCCGACAGGCGCAGCAGGCACAGCGATAAGGGATTGATCGACAAGTGTTGTTAGACTCGGAAGATATGGTCGAATTTGACGCCACGGAATCCATGATCCCGTTCCGCGAAGGTAGCGGATTGGGAGCGATTCTGTTCGACAGCAAGCAGTTGCGGCAAGCGGATCCGGAATGGTTTCTGCCGGCCAAGTGGGGCGAACGGGCCCGGCCGGTGGATAGCGGCGGTCGCGGCGGGGCCTGGTTCATCGATGCGCCTTTCGGTCCCAGCCTGTTGCGCCTGTACCTGCGCGGCGGCTGGGCATCCCGGTTCAGTCGCGACCAGTATCTCTGGCACGGGGCCAACCGGACCCGCAGTTTCGAGGAATTCCGCCTGACCCGCGCCCTGCTGGCCAAGGGCCTGCCGGTGCCACGACCGGTCGCCGCCAGCTATGTGCGCAACGGCATCAGCTACCGTGCGGCGATCCTGCTTGAGCGGCTGCCGGATGTGCGCTCGCTGGCGGACCGCGCGCTGGTCGCCGGCAAGGACGCGCCGTGGGAAGAAACCGGCCGCCTGGTGGCGCGCTTCCATCGTGCCGGGTTGGACCACGCCGACCTCAACGCGCATAACGTGCTGTTCAATGCACAGGGCAAGGGTTGGCTGATCGATTTCGACCGTGGCGCCCTGCGCATCCCCGCCACGCGCTGGCGCGAGAACAACCTGATGCGCCTGCAGCGCTCGCTGCTGAAATTGCGCGCCTCGCGCAGCCGCGAGGAAGTGCTGCAGGACTTCGCGCGTTTGCGCCAGGCCTATGACAGCGACTGGAAGCGCGGCTACTGATGGCTTGGGCATTGCGCTTCCTCGGCGTGGGCAACGCTTCGGCGGTGGAGCTGGGTTCGGCCAACGCCACCCTGGAGCGCGACGGCAAGCCCTGGCTGACCATTGATTGCGGCGCCGAAGGCCTCTCGGCTTACCTGGCTCAATACGGTGCGATGCCGCAGGCCTTGTTCGTCACCCATGTGCATCTTGATCACGTGGCCGGTTTCGAGCGGTTGTTCGTCGCCACCTGGTTCGATCCGCAACGATGCGGAAAAGTGAAGCTCTACGTCCCGGCCACCGTGGTTCCGTTGCTGCACAAGCGCATCGCCGACTATCCCAATGTGCTGGCCGAGGGCGGGGTCAATTTCTGGGATGCGTTCCAGCTGATCGCAGTCGGCGATTCATTCTGGCATGACGGCGTGCGCCTGGAAGTATTCCCGGCACGCCATCACTGGCCCGAGACCGCGTATTCGTTGCGCCTGCGCGGCAGCCTGGTCTGGACCGGCGATACCCGGCCGATTCCCGAAGCGTTGGCGAAGTATGCGGACGCCGGCGAACTGATCGCCCACGATTGCAGCCTGCAGGGCAACCCCTCGCACAGCGGCATCGACGACCTGGAGCGCGAGTATCCGGCCGCATTGCTGCAGCGCTGCATCCTGTACCACTACGCCAGCGCCGAGGATGGCCGTGCACTTTCGGCCCGTGGATATCGGGTTGCACTTCCGGGCGAACGGGTAGCCTTGCAAGACCCGGCCGCGGCCCGCATTCCTTCCCCATGAACGCAGTCCAGCAACTTCCGACCTGGCCGCCGGGCGTGCCGTCGGACAAGCGTGGCCGGCCATTGCGCGAGCTGCGACTGTCGGTGATCGAGGCCTGCAATTACCGTTGCGGCTACTGCATGCCCGCCGATCGGGTGGCGGATGATTACGGCCTGGACGCCGCCTCGCGGATGTCCTTCGACGAGATCGAGATATTGGTCCGTGGGTTCGCCTGCCTTGGTGTCAGCAAGTTGCGCCTGACCGGCGGTGAGCCGTTGTTGCGCAAGCGTCTGCCGGAACTGATCGCACGACTGGCGGCCATTGCCGGTATCGACGACCTTGCCCTGACCACCAACGGTTCGCTGCTCGCGGCGCAGGCCGAGGCTTTGCATCGCGCGGGATTGCGGCGACTGACGGTCAGCCTGGACGCGCTGGATGCGGATCTGTTCCGCCGCATGTCCGGCGGTCGCGGTGAAGTGGCTACGGTGCTGCAAGGCATTGACGCCGCTACCGGGGCCGGGTTCACGTCGCTGAAGATCAACTGCGTGGTCCAGCGCGGCATCAACGAAGACCAGGTGATGCCGCTGCTGGAACATTTTCGTGGCAGTGGGCATGTGTTGCGCCTGATCGAATACATGGACGTGGGCAGCTGCAATGGATGGACGCGAGAACAAGTGGTCACCTCGGCCGAATTGCGCGATCGTATCGCTGCGCGCTGGCCGATCCGGCCACTGGACCCCAACTATCGCGGTGAAGTAGCCAAGCGCTACCGCTTCGAGGACGGCGCGGGCGAATTCGGCTTCGTCAGCTCCATCAGCGAAACCTTTTGCGGCGACTGCCATCGTGCGCGTGTTTCCGCCGATGGCAGGCTTTACACCTGCCTGTTCGCGAGCGAGGGTGCCGACCTGCGCGGCGCGCTGGCGCAGGGCCAAGAGGCGCTGGTCGAACAGGTCGCCGGGCTATGGTCGCGGCGCGCGGATCGTTACAGCGAATTGCGCGGCGAACGGGCAGCGGCGAAGGGCAGGCACGTCGAAATGTTCCTGATCGGTGGTTGAATGACCACCCGACGGAAGACCCTGACCCATATCGATGCCGCCGGCCTGCCGGCGATGGTGGATGTTTCTGCCAAGGCGATAAGCCCCCGCGAAGCGAAAGCCGAGTGCGCGGTGCGCTTCCCCGGGGAGGTAGCGGCGCAGCTGCGTGCCAGCGGCTTGCGCAGTGCCAAGGGTGGCATTGTCGAAACCGCGATCATCGCCGGGACCATGGCGGTGAAACGCACGCACGAACTGATTCCGTTCTGCCATCCCTTGCCGATCGACGGCTGCCGCATCGGCATCTCCTGGGAGGGCGACAACCGCTTGAAGATCGAATGCACGGTCAAGACCACGCATCGCACCGGCGTGGAAATGGAGGCGCTGACCGGGGCCACCGTCGCCGCGCTGACCGTGTACGACATGTGCAAGGCGCTTTCTCACCGCATCGTCATCGGACCGGCGAAACTGCTGGGAAAACGTGGCGGAAAACGCGATTTCGGGGAGTCGTGATGGCCGCGGTCAGCTTGTTGTATTTCGCCAGCCTGCGGGAAGTTGCCGGAATCGAGACCGAGGCCATCGAATCCGTTGCGTCGGACCTGCAAGGGCTGTATTTCGAAGCGCAGGCACGCCATGGATTCAAGTGGCCGCAGGCCAGCCTGCGCGTGGCTGTCGATGGAGAGTTCGCGCGCTGGGCCGATCCCGTCCGCGAAGGCAGCGAGATTGCCTTCATTCCGCCGGTCAGCGGCGGCTGAGATGGAGGGCTCGGAATGAGCAGGTTCGAGCTGGCCGACTCGGAAATCGACGTGGTCGGCTTGCGCCTGGCACTTCGCGACGAACACGCCGGCGCCTTCGCCAGTTTCGAAGGCTGGGTTCGCGACCACAACGAGGGCAGGGCAGTGCAGGGATTGCACTACGAGGCATATGCCGCCTTGGCTGAAAAAGAAGGCGAACGGATTGTCGATGAGGCGCTGGCCAGGTTCGCCATCGTCGAGGCGCGCTGCGTGCACCGGGTTGGCGAGTTACGCATCGGCGAGTTGGCGGTATGGGTGGGTGTGAGCGCCGCGCACCGAGGCGCCGCGTTCGACGCCTGCCGCTACGTCATCGATGAAGTGAAATTGCGGGTGCCGATCTGGAAGCAGGAACGCTATCGCGACGGTGATGCGGGCTGGCTGCATCCCGAATCCCTCTCGCCGAAAGACTGATCAGCGTCCGCATGCCTGTCCGCCTGCCATCGCTGTTTCCCTTCTCGATCCTCCTGTTGGGATTTGCCACCGGCAGTTGCCGCGCAGATGAGCTGCTGGTCGGCAATGTGGCCAGCGACAGCGTGTGGCGGGTATCGACGCGCGATGGCCACCAGACCGGCGGATTCCGCGTCGGCGAGGCGCCACAGGAAATCGCGGTGGTTGCGAACCGTCGTTTCGCGGTGGTCAGCAACTATGGGCGTGAGACCTCGGGCAACACCTTGTCAGTGCTGGACCTGGCGGAGGGCCGGCGTACGCGCACCATTGATCTGGGGGAACACGGTGCACCGCATGGGCTGCGCCTGCTGCCGGGCGACCGTCGCGCGCTGGTGACCACCGAGGGCTCGGCCAGCCTGCTGGTGGTGGATATCGAACGCGGGGTGGTGGAGCGGGTGATCGACGTGGGTAGCGGCACCGGGCACATGCTCGCGCTGTCGCCGGACGCGAAGTTCGCCTACGTCACCAAGGTCAACGCCGGCACCATCAGCAGGATCGACCTGGCCTCGGGCCACAAGACCCAGGAGCGACCGGCGGGCAAGGGCGCCGAGGGAGTGGCGGTCAGTCCGGATGGCCGCGAAGTGTGGGTGAGCAATCGCCAGGAAGGCACGGTCACGGTGCACGATCCGGCAACGCTGGCGCTGCGCCGGCGGATGAGCAGCAAGGGCTTCCCGATCCGGGTGGCGTTCACCGTGGATGGCCGTCATGCGCTGGTGGTCAATGCTGGCGTCGCCAATGTGGCGGTCTTCGATACCCGCACCAGGCTGCGCGTGGCCACCATCGTGCTGGCCGAACCAGGCGTCGAATACCACCAGACCATGCTGGGCCGGGCCGCGCTGCCGATCGCGTTGCTGGTGGATCCGATAAAACCGCGTGCCTATGTGGCGATCAGTGGCGGCGACCGGGTTGCGGTCATCGACACCCGGACCTGGCAGGTCGTCGGTCGTTGGCCGGTGGGCCGCGAACCGGTTGCGCTGGGCTTCGTGCCCGGAGGTTAGCTCACGGCAGGCCGTTGCCGAAAAGAGTGGCAGCCCCGCCGGCGGACCTCGGCACCCGCATCAGTCAATACCGTTGCTGCCTTCCGGCCCTGGCGGAGTTTTCAACCTAGCGTCGCGAGGGGCCGACGGGGCCACCATAGGACATGCATCCATGGAGCATGCATTCATAAAGAATGCATCTGGCGACGCATCAAAACTTCAAAACTGGCGGAGAGAGGG
>JBDTPP010000151.1:0-6750 GCA_039932615.1 Pseudoxanthomonas sp. | reverse complement strand
CGCAGGTCGGCGGCATCGGCATCGCGCCGGGCGCCAACATCAACTACGTCACCGGCCACGCCGTGTTCGAAGCCACCCACGGCACCGCGCCCAAGTACGCCGACCTGGACAAGGTCAATCCCGGCTCGGTGATCCTGTCGGGCGAGATGATGCTGCGTTACATGGGCTGGACCGAGGCGGCCGACGCGATCATCGAAGGCATCAACAAGGCCATCGCCAACAAACGCGTCACCTATGACTTCGCGCGCCAGATGGAAGGCGCCACCGAAGTGAAGTGCAGCGAGTTCGCCGACGAGATCATCAAGCAGCTTTGATCGTCGCCTGTATGCCGTAACAAGACATGTCGTAATCAGAAAGGCCCCGCATCGCGGGGCCTTTTTGTTGCTTCAGCGGCTTGCGGATCCGGCCTTGATCGCCGTCCATGTCCGCAGCAGGTTGTCGCCGAGGATCTTGCGGATGTCGGCATCGCTGTAGTCGCGGGCCTGCAATCCCGCGACCAGGTTCGGATAGTCGGCGGTCGTGCGCAAGCCATCCGGCAGTTCGCCGTCGACACCGTCGAAGTCCGAGCCGATGCCGACATGATCGATACCGATCAGCTTCACCGCGTAGTCGATCTGGTCGAGCACGGCCTCGATCTTCGTTTGCGGCGCGGGATGCGCGTCGGCCCAGGCGTTGTCGAAAGCTTCCTTGCTGTCCAGTGGTTTGCCGGCCGCCTTCAACGCGGCATTGCGCTGGTTGAAATCGTTTATCGCGCGAAAATGCGCTTGGGTGTCGGCGGCGCCCTTCGGATCGACGAACGCGGTGCCGAACGGAACCTGGACTACGCCACCCTTGTCCGCCACGGCCTTGGCGAGTTCATCGCTGATGTTGCGCTCGAAGTCCGGGGTGAAATGGCGGAACGCCGAATGGCTGGCGATCACCGGCACCGTGCTCAATCTGATCGCCTCGCTGGCGGACTCGTCGGACAGATGCGAGACATCGACCATGATGCCCAGGCGGTTCATCTCCGCGACCACCTGCCTGCCGAACGGACTCAGGCCATGCCATTTTCCCTCGAGCTCGTAGGAAGAATCGGCGATGCGGTTGGCCGCACTGTGGGCCAGTGTGATGTAGCGCACACCGCGATCGAAGAAGAACTGCAGGTTCTTGATGTCGTCGCCGATCGGCGCGCCGTTTTCCATGCCCAGCGGCAGCAGCACGCGGTCGCCCTTGCGCAGCGCATCGACCTGCTGCGGCGAACGCAGCAGTGCGAACCTGTCCGGATGCCGCTGCACCAGTGCCTCGACCGAATCGATCATCTCGTTCGCCACCTGCCAGGCGCTGCCGTCGTCGTCCTGCTTGGGCGAGGTGTAGATCGACATGAAGGCGACATCCAGGCCACCGGCCCGCGCCTTGGGATAATCGAACTCGCGACCGTTGGCGTCCACGCCCAGATCCATCCAGCCATCCATCAGCATCCCGGGTGCATCGATGTGGGTGTCGACGATGACGGCGTCCTGCGCCAGCTTGCGTGCCGCGTCGGGCGAGGTTTGGGCAGTGGCCGATGTCATTGCCAGCATCAGGGCGCAGCAGATCAGGGTGCGTTGCATGGATCCTCCGGGAGGGTGGGAAGTCGGGCGCGTCAGCAGACGCGCTCGGGCCAGCGTACACCCCGCGAGCAACAGGAAGAACCTAAGTCGGCCCGTGGGAGCGGCGTCCCGCCGCGAGCTCTTGGCATTCTTCAAGACGAGAGAAACAAGAGCTCGCGGCGGGACGCCGCTCCCACGGACGCTTCTACGAGACTTCGTAATGCTCGACCGTCGGCTCGCATTCGAGCAGATAATCCACGTCTTCCCGGTAGTACTTCGCCCGCGCGATGTCGCTTCCGGCGAAGGCCTCGATCGCCTCGCGTGATTCTGGCACGCGGACCGCGCGGAGTGGTGCTGACGCCGCAGGGGCAGCGCCTGTTCGATGCGGTGTCCGGGCCGACGCGTCCGCCATGAAGTGCCGCTCTGGCGTGCGGGCGAACGACCCCGGATGCTGCAGGCGGTGCTGGAAGGTGATGCCGGACTGGCCGTGTGATGTGCCTGCGTAGGATGGGTCGAGCGTAGCGACACCCATCAAGCGTGACGCCCCACGTCGTCGCGGGCTTCGGAAAAAGGTGCATCAGCCTTCTTGGGCTGAAGACCGAGCGCTTCCGTCAGCGATCTGCGACTTCTGCTGACGCCTGACCGAGCTGTGTGGAGCGGAACCGTCAAAGGTGATGACTTGATCCGCCTACGCATCCGGACTGGGCGTAAACGCCTTCACGAAGTCCACCGGGTAAATGGGCAGGCACCAAAGTGAATCGCTGAAGGTGGGGATGCCTCCCGTCTCCCATTTCTTCCAGAACACCGCATACGAATCCGCCTCGTTGCCGATCGGCACCCAGTAATAGTCCGGGTGGTCCTCGCGCAGCTCGGCGCTGACCGCATCGGGATCCGCGCGCGTTTCCCCCTGGCCGCCGGAGTTCTGGAAGTAGAACGCGCCGTCGGCGATATGCTCGATGCCATCGTCGTCGTTATACCGGTAGCGCGCGTTGTCGTCGTATCCGACCAGCACCTTGTAGTGCTCGGAGCTCCAGTGCCCTTCCCCTTCGTCCATGAGTTCGTCGACGGTGACGATGACCGGCACGCCGGCGTGGATCCATCGCTTGAGCTGCTTGAGTGCTTCGTCCTTGCCCAGCGAGTCGTACGTGTATCCCTGGTAGGAGAATCCGTAGAAGCGCGCACCGAGCGTCATGGTTTCCTGCAGCGTCCCGGGTGACGGGTCGTCGGTGAACAGCGACACCGCCGCCGGAATCAACCCGGCGCTCGCGTAGAGCAGCAGCGAATGCAGCCACGTGGAGGTCCAGCCGTCCTTGATGTGCTCGCCAGCCCACTGCCCGTTGTCGCCCATCGGGTTGTAGCGCGCCGGCGCCCAGTAGCCGAAGGAATGCGCCAGCGCATACAAGCCGCACCAGTGGGTGTCCTGCTGGTGCTGTTGCACGATGTTGCCTTGCAGGAACGCCTTGCCCGGCGGCTCGACTTCGAGCCGCGACAGATCGAAGCCGTGGTCCATGCCGATCTCGCGCAGGCTCGCGTAGTCCATCGCCACGTCGCGCACGGTGGTGGTGATGATGCCGTCGGCGGAGTGCCCGGCGATCACGTAATACCCCGGCACAAGCCCCTGCAGCACCGTGTGGTTGGAGGCGGGGTCCGTGGCCACGGTGAGGATCGCCGCCGCTTCGATGTCCTCCTGCTTCACGAAGGAGAACTTGTCGCACGACCCGCAGACGTTGCCTTGCTTGTCGTAGGTGTAGATTCCCCCCTGCGCATGCTTGGCCTTGTAGTTGCTGCTCGCCGGATGGACGGAAAGCTCGACTATTTCCGGGTCATGGAAAACCGTTAGCGCGCCGGGCGAACCGATGCCTACGCGGGTGACGGGCGTGGCGACGGGTACGTTCACCCGGATGGACGCCGTTGCCGAGGCGAGGCCGTATTCGCCGATGGCCGGGAACGCGAACACGCTGTCCGTCGCGGCATCGAAGCCGATGCCCTGGCGCACTTTCACGCTCACTGGCGAGCCGATGCCCGGGCCGGAATAGACGCTGATGTCGACGCCATCGAGCGGCGTGCCGTCGGCCGCGATGAACACCGGCAGGCTTTCCCCGAATCGGTGTACCCAGCGTACGGCCATCATCGCGAACATGTCGTAGAACATGTCGGGGCCCACGTCGCGCACGCGCAGCACGTCGAGCCAGCTCTGCGGGTGCGCCAGCGCGAGTCGCGTGGCCGCCTTGGCATTCGGCCCGCGGAAGAACCTTCCCTTGCCCTGGTTGTGCATGGAAGGCGCGGCGAACGCGCCCGCCGTATCGCGAAACGTGGTGAACAGGCTTTCGCGCGTGAGACCGGGCGCGTTGAGGCATGCCAGCAGTTCGGCGGTCACCTCGTCGAACAGCCATTCGTGCGGCGCGCCGATGATCGGCGCGGTACACGTGCGGACCAAGCTGGACTTCCGCGGCGGATAGTTGCTTGCGATTTCAGACGCCGTGCGTTCGTCGCTCATTGCATGCCTCGCCTGTCTCGGGACTCGGGATCGTGTCTCCAACTCGTCACGCCACGATGTTCGGATCCAGTCCAGTCCTCGCGGTAGATATCAGGGACAACGACAGGTCGGCGACGCTGCGGCCAAGCGCTTTCAATACGGGTTCCCGGAAATCACGCCATCCGCCTTGGTGCCGACTGTCCGCGATGCGTCTAAAGCCGCCACTGTCCGGGCGCCGGCCCCTGGACCCCATGCCTCATCCATTGCGGAGGCAAACGTGTCCTGCCAGTCCACCGGCAATTGCCCTTACGATAAAGGCATGCAGCCCGCCGACGCCTTCGCCACCATCATCCGCGACGCCTTCGCCGACTACCACGCGCGTTTCGCCGATGTGACCCGGCGCGCGCGACGGCGGTTCGAGACCCGCGACTGGGCGGCGGCGCGGGTCGACGCGGTCGAGCGCATCGAGTTGTACGACCAGTGCGTCGGTGAATGCATGCTGCGGCTGGAGGCGAGCCTGCAGCAGGGCGCCCACGACCGCGGTCTGTGGTCGCATATCCGCGACAGCTACGGGCGCCTGATCGAGGGCCTGATCGACCGCGAACTGTTCAAGACCTTCTACAACACCCTGACCCGGCGCTTTTTCCGCACCCGCGGCGTCGATGGCGCGATCGAATTCATCGCCATGGACATCGAGCCCACCGATGCCATTACCCACCCGGTCGGACGCCACAGCTACGCGGTGTCGGAACTGCGGCCGGTCGATACCTTCAACCGGGTGCTCGGCGACTACCCCTTCGACGTGCCTTATGCGCACCGCACGCGTTGCGCGGCCGCGATAGTCGTTCGCCTGCAGGACGACCTGGCCCACTGGGGACCGAATCCGGTGCGCTCGGTGGAACTGCTGGAAACCGTGTTCTACCGCGAACGCCGCGCCTATCTGGTCGGGCGCGTGTTCGGCGAGCACCGCTTCTCGCCCTGCGTGATCGCACTGGTCAACGACGAACGCGGCCTGCGCGTGGATGCGGTGCTGACCCACCGTGCCGACGTCGCCCACCTCTTCAGTTATTCGCGCAGCTATTTCCACGCCGACCTGGGTACGGTCGGCGACGCGGTGGTATTCCTGCGCACGCTCCTGCCGGCCAAGCCCATCGACGAGATCTACACCGTGCTGGGCCGGGCCAAGCAGGGCAAGACCGAGCGCTTTCGCACCTTCTTCCGCCACTTCGCCGCCCTGCCGCAGGAGCCGTTGACCCAGGCCGAAGGCGAACGTGGCATGGTCATGGCGGTGTTTACCTTGCCCAGCTATCCGCTGGTGTTCAAGGTGATCCGCGACCGCTTCGCCTATCCCAAGGAAATGAACCGGGCCCAGGTCGAGGGCAAGTACGAGCTGGTGTTCCTGCACGATCGCGTCGGCCGCCTGGTCGATGCCCAACCCTATCGCTTCCTGCGCTTCCCGCGCGCGCGTTTTTCCGCGGAGTTGCTGCAGGAGTTGCTGCAGACCTGCGCCAACGGCATCAGCGTCGATGGCGACGACATCGTCGTGCACCTGTGCTACGTGGAGCGGCGCATGCGTCCGCTCAACCTGTACGTACGCGAACAGGCCGCGGAAGCCGCGCGCCTGGCGGTGATCGACTATGGCCAGGCGATCAAGGACCTGGCCCGCAACAACATCTTCCCGGGCGACCTGCTGCTGAAGAATTTCGGCGTCTCCCGGCACGGGCGTGCGGTGTTCTACGACTACGACGAGCTGTGCCTGATCACCGAATGCAATTTCCGCGCGATCCCGCAGGCCCGCCACCACGAGGAGGAAATGGACGACGGCTGGTTCTACGCCGCGCCCAATGATGTCTTCCCCGAGCAGTTCCCGAAATTCCTCGGCCTGTCGCCGCCGTTGATGAGGGCCTTGAAGAACGCGCATGGCGAGATCTTCGATCCCGCCTGGTGGCGCCAGCTGCAGGCCCGGCTGCGCGACGGCGACTATCCGGACACGCCGCCGTATCCGGAGGCGGCGCGGCTGGCTTGAGCTGCGTATGCCTGCCCTTTGCAGGCTTGGATGCATGACTCAGGGCGCCTGTTGCGGACTACGCGTCGTTTCCGCCGTGCGTGATAGGCTCGCTGCACTTTGAATAGCGGAGGGTTGTGGATGAATCGTCTTTCCCTGGGTCTTGCTGTGCTGGTCGCCTTGGCCGCTTCCCCTTCCGTGCTGTCGCAGACCGCGACCGGTCCCGCATCGGCCAGCGAAACTTCAGCGCTCGACAATGCATTGCAAGGCAGCTGGCGCGACCCGGCCAACGTGGCCCGCGATGTCTATCGCCATCCGCAGCAGACGCTGACGTTCTTCGGCATCGCTCCGCAGCAGACGGTGATCGAGATCACCCCGGGCGGCGGCTGGTATGCGGAAATCCTCGCGCCTTACCTGCACGGCAACGGCAACTATGTCGCCGCAGTGGTCGATCCCGCCGCGATTGCCGAAGGCAAGGGCCGCGATTACCAGCAGAAGAACAAGACCGCGCTGGACTCGAAATTCGCCGCTTCACCGGCGGAGTATGGCAAGGCGCAGGTAGTGGGCTACGACCCCCAGGCGCCGGTGTTCGGGCCGGCGGACTCGGCCGACCTGGTGCTGACTTTCCGCAACGTGCACAACTGGCGCATGGCCGGCCAGGCCGAGGGCATGTTCAAGGGCTTCTTCGCCGTGCTCAAGCC
>JBDTPP010000150.1:0-6796 GCA_039932615.1 Pseudoxanthomonas sp. | reverse complement strand
ATTTTGGTGGGATATCGGCAGGCCCTGCAGGCGTTGCTCGCCGATTGAAGGCGAGAGTCTTTCTTTGTCCCCTCGGGGAAAATGATCATCATCAAGCCAGCAGATCGCCTTGCGGCAGCGCACCTTCCAGTTGCAGCAGGAACTTCTTGTTAGGCAGGCCGCCGCCGAAACCGGTCAGCGATCCATCCGTGCCTATCACTCGATGGCAAGGCAACACTATCGGCAGCGGATTGCGGCCATTGGCCGCGCCGACCGCGCGCATTGCGGTTGGCCTGCTTACGCGCTGCGCGAGTTGCGCATAACTGATGGTTTCACCATAGGGAATCGTGGCCAGGGTTTGCCACACGTCTTTCTGGAAGGCAGTGCCTTGCGGCGCGAGCGGCAGGTCGAAGTCTTTGCGCTTGCCAGCGAAATATTCCTCCAGCTGGGACCGCGCCGCGCGCAGCAGCGCATGGTCGCCTTCCTGCCAGTCCGGCAGGCGTGCCATCGGATGCCGTGGTGAGTGGAATTCGATGAGATGCAGGCCATCGTCGCTTGCAGCAAGCAGCAAGGGATCGACC
Source organism: Pseudoxanthomonas sp. (assembly GCA_039932615.1). Lineage (GTDB taxonomy): Bacteria > Pseudomonadota > Gammaproteobacteria > Xanthomonadales > Xanthomonadaceae > Pseudoxanthomonas_A. The sequence continues at coordinate 6,236 of JBDTPP010000150.1, read as the reverse complement.
GGACTGTCGATGTATTGGTAGAAGATCATTGTCGATAGTTCCTCCAGGTTGGATGCGAGTCAGTGTGGGAGCCGTAGGAGCGACGTGAGTCGCGATGCCTTGCAGAGATTGCCTTCGCGACTTACGTCGCTCCTGCAGCCTGGCCCTTGGTTTTCGGCGCCGGCATCGAATCCTTCCACAAGTGGATCACCGCATACGCGCGCCACGGCCGCCACGTTTCCGCGCGCGTGGTCAGCGCCTTCGCGGTCATCCGCGAGTCCCCCGCCTTCGCGAGGGCAGGCTGGGTCGGCACTGCCTTCTGCAGCACCAGGTCGTCGGCGGGGAACGCGTCGGGGTGGCCGAGCGCGCGCATGGCGATGTAGTTTGCCGTCCACGGGCCGATGCCCGGCAGGGCGACCCAGCGCGCGGTGAATTCGTCCAGCGTGTGTTCGCTGCGGAAATCCACTCGACCGTCCAGGACTGCGCGCGCGACCGTGCGCACCGTATCGACGCGCGTGCGGGTCAAGCCGATGCGGGTCAGGTCGGCATCGGCCAGTGCCTCTGGCGTGGGGAAAAGATGCCGGTGGCCCGGGGCGAATTCCGCGGGCAGGGCTTCGCCGAATTCCTGCGCCAGGCGGGTGGTGAAAGTGCGTGCGGCCGCGACGCTGACCTGCTGGCCGATGATCGCGCGCATTGCGATCTCGAAACCGTCCCAGCCGCTGGGCAGGCGCAGGCCGGGACGCTTCTTCAACAACGGGCGCAAGCGTCTGTCGTGCGACAGCGCCACCGCGATCGCATCCGGATCCGCATCCAGGTCGAACATGCGCCGCAGCCGGCTGACTACGTTAAGCAAACGCGTCGGCGCCACATCGCGCAATTCCAGTTTCAAGGCATGCTCGCCGCCGGGCCATGCGCTGACCCGCAGCCAGCCCGGCGTAGGGGCAGGTCCGATCACACGTGCATAGCCGTGCTCGTCCACGTGCTCCACGCCCGGCAGGGCGCGGCCGCGCAGGAAATCCAGCATCGCGGTGAAATCGTAGGGCGGCCGGTAGCCCAGACGCAGGGTCATGACTCCCTCCTGCGAGACGAGCGGATGCCGGCGCAAATCACGCGGCGCCATCCGGTAGGCGTCCAGGAACGTGGTGTTGAAACGACGCAGGCTGCCGAAGCCCGAGGCCAGCGCGACCTCGGTGATCGGCAGCGTGGTCTCGGTCAGCAACTGCTTGGCGAACAACAGCCGGCGTGTCCCATGCACGCCAATCGGCGCGGCGCCCAGACGCTCCACGAACAACCGCCGCAACTGGCGCTCGCCGATGCCCACGCGTTCGGCCAGTGCCGACAGCGGTTGTTCGGCCAGCAAGCCCTGGTCGATCAGCTTCAACGCACGCGCCACTACTTCGTCGCCCCGCCGCCACGCGCCATCGCCTGGCGACAGTTCCGGGCGGCAACGCAGGCACGGACGGAAACCGGCGGCTTCAGCCGCTGCGGCATTGCGGTAATAGGTGATATTGGAAGGCTTGGGTGCAGGCGCCGGGCAGACCGGGCGGCAATAGATGCCGGTGCTTTTCACCGCGGTGAAGAACAGCCCGTCGAAGCGCGCATCGCGGCTCAGCCGCGCCTGTTCGCAGACGCGCGGGTCGGGCAGGGAGGTCGTGGTGTGGAGGGCCATGGCTGCAGGCTAGCACCGCCGTGAATGCCAGACTCGCCGTTTTCGGACATCAATGCTTCAGGCAGGGATAATGGGATTATCGGTTGTAGGAGCGACGCGAGTCGCGATGCGGCATCAACGATGCTCTATCGCGACTTGCGTCGCTCCTACATCACCTACATCGGCTGCAGCGCCGGCAGCAATGGTGCGATATTGCCGTCGTTCGCGCGTGGCGGGATGCCGAGCAACCGGACCATCAACGGATACACATCGACATTGTCGAAGGCTGGGATCAAAGCGCCTTTGCGGAAGGCCGGACCGCGGGCGATGAAAGTCGCGCGCATCGACGGCAGTGCCGGATCGTAGCCATGCGAACCGCGGGTGTTGCCGGGCGCGCGCTTGGCGATCGTCGCTGCAGGCAACGCATCCCAGCCTTCGTCCATCTGGCAGATGATCGGCGGCACGCGCGGATTGCTGCCGTAATGCCAGCGCGGGGGCAGATCCTCCTTGCGCCAGCATTGGTAATGCTCGTGGCGGCCAAGCAAGCGCTTTTCCACCGCCTGCCTGCGTCCCTCGCGCGGGGCGATGCCGATCGACTGGCCGACGCTGATCACCGCTGCATCGGCTATCGGCACCATGTCTTCCACGTCTATCGCATGGCCCGGCGCCACCGTGGCCATGCCATGGTCGGAGACAACGATCACGTTGATTTGATCCAGCTGTCCGTTGACGGCGAGTGCATCAAGCAGACGCCCGACCGCCGCATCCACTTCGCGCACGGCTGCACGCGTCTGCGGCGCATCGGGGCCGAAGTCGTGGCCGGCACGATCGACCATTTCCAGATACAAGGCAGCGAAACGTGGACGCGTGGCCGCGGGCTCCTGCAACCAGGCGGCGAGTTCATCGGCGCGACGCGCTGCGGAAACCGATTCGTCGTACGGCTTCCAACGGGTCGGGCGCACCCCGTCGATCTGTGCCGCGCCCCCCGGCCAGGCCCAGATCCCTGTGGGCAGGTGCGCTTTCTCTGCACTCACCCAGATCGGTTCGGCGCGCCACCAGCGCCCATCACCCACGGCGTCCAGGTCGGCGACCCTGAAATCGCCAAGGCCTTGCTCGCGCATGGTGTTGTGGACCACGCCGTGATGATCCGGACGCAGGCCGGTGACCAAAGTGAAATGGTTGGGAAAGGTCAGCGCGGGGTAGGACGGGTTCATCCATTCGGCGCGCACGCCCTGGCGGGCGAGGCGATCCAGGTTCGGCGTATCGCCCTTGCCCAGGTAGTCGGCGCGCAGCGCGTCGATGGAAACCAGCAGCAGGGGTACGGGCTCGGAAGCCTGGGCGAGGGCAGGTGCGCCAGCAGGAGCAGGGTTTGGTTGGGTGGTGGAGCAGGCCGCCAGAAACAGCAAAGCGGCCAGTGACGCAACCCGGAACAATGGAGAACGCATAGGAAATGATTGCAGGTATGGTTGCAACCAGCTTGGCAGACTCCGGAGAATCGCGCATGACAACGCTTCCACGCATCGCCTGCATCGGCCCACTCCTGTTGGCAGTCGGCATTGCTTCGGCTGCACCTGCGACCTTGGAAGGTAAGCGTGAGATCGCGCGTTGCGAGGTCTGGCAACGCGAACTCGGCTTTGCCAGATCAGTCGCCGATCACGACCCCGTCGCATTCGCCGGGTTCCTCGCGGCCAATGCCGCCGTGGGCGTGAGTCGCGAACCCACCATCGGCCGCGAAGCGGTGACCCGTGAGTGGCAGGGCATCATCGATGGCAGCGCGTTGAAGCTGGAGTGGTATCCCGCCGTGGTCACCGTGGGCGGCGATGGCAACACTGCGTATTCCAGCGGCCCGGCGCTGTACCAGGATCCGAAGACCGGGACCTATCGCCACGGGCGCTACGGTTCGGTGTGGCAACGCGAAGCGGACGGCGAATGGCGGCTGATCTTCGACGACGGCATCCGTCCGGAGCCTGCGGATGCGGCGGCGGTCAAGGCGTTTCGCGACGGCGCAGGCCGGCGATGCCTGCCCGGTGAATAGATGAAATTCGACGGCAAGCGCCCCATTGCTGGCGACTGATTGACTGACCTCGGCGCTGCCTGTAGAACAAAGTCTCCAACAGGCAGCGGCTCGATGAACATGAACAGGACTTCGTTTGCTGTTGCCTTGCTGATCGGTTCCTGCGCGGTGACCGCCCATGCCGGCATGGGTGCACAGGATTCAAGTCGGCAGATCGGCGAGCCGGTGCTTGAGCCCGCAGCAGTGAAACAACCGGTCGTGCGCAAATCCCGGTTCGCCACGCCGGAAGAGAGCGGTGACTCCACTGCCGTCAAGCGACTCCCGCAATTGTTCAGGCTCAGGTACGCCAGGGCCGAAGAGATGCCTGTCACCGCTCCGGACCAGAATGTGGGTCGCGACAACTGCCTGCGCTTCACCGGTTCCAGGCTGTTGCGCGATGACCGCTCCAGCCAGCGTTGCGCCATCGGCATCGGCAAGGTGTACATGAACGGGGACATAGATCAAGCGGGTGCGGGGACAATGGCCGACGTCCTTTTGCGCCGCTGAATTCAGCCAGCCGTGGTAACCGACGCCCGGCTTTCTGCCGGGCGTCTTGCGTTGGGTGACCCCCGGCGCACTGACCCGGCTCTGAATGCATTGACCCAGATTGCGACCGCCGGCCCGCGATCGGCGTATTAGTGTCAAACCCCGCTGGCGGCACGCCGGTGACGTGCAGGAGAATCCCATGAAACGTCTCGCAATCTTTTTCCTGTCTACCATGGCCGTGGCCGCCATGGCCCAGGGCACAGCTTCCAATCCTGACCAGGATCCGGCGGCCGCGCCGGCTTCCGACACGGCTGCCGCAGTGCAGCCTGCGTCCACGCATGGAGACACCAAGGAGCATGCCACTGACCGCAACTGTCTGAAGGAAACCGGCTCGCGCCTGGCGCCGCGTCCCGACAGCAAGGGCCGCAAATGCGTCAACGCCAGCGGCCGCGCCTATTCCAAGGAGGACCTGGACAGGACCGGTGCCATCGATTTGAGCGATGCGCTGCGCCGGCTCGATCCCGCGGTGCATTGATCGCAATGGACTTCCGACTGGAACGCCCGGCCTTGCCGGGCGTTTTCCATTGCGGCTTCAGCAACCCGTCGAGATTCCCGCCGCGTAGCGCAGGCCGCGCCGCAATTGGCCAAGGAATACGGGGTCGGCGTAAAGCTTGATCTCGTGCCCCAGCCCCGTGTACCACGCGCGTCCGCCATCGAACGCATGGCACCAGGCAATCGGATGGTCCGCGCCCATGGTGCCGCCCTCGTAATCGGTTTCCTGCACTGTAGCCAGGACCTGCACGTGCCCGCGCGGATTGCTGCGGTAGTTGTACAGCTCGTCGGTCACTGTCCAGTCTTTCGGCGCATCGACGTCCTCGCCTTCAGCATCCTTGTATTCAAGCAGCACCCGCGTGGTCTGCAATCCCTGCGGATGGCTCTTGAACCATGCGCCCACCAGTTCGCCATACCAGGGCCAGTCGTATTCGGTGTCCGCGGCGGCGTGGATGCCCATGAATCCGCCGCCTGCACGTAGGAAGCCTTCCATCGCCGCCTGCTGCTCCGCGTCCAGCACATCGAGGGTGGTGCTGGCGAACACCACCGCCTGGTAGCGCGCCAGGTTCTTCGCGTTGAAGTCGCCGGCGTTCTCGCTGTGGTCCACCTGCATGCCATCCTGCGCGCCCAGCCGTTGCAATGCAGCAACCGCGGTGGGAATCGAATCGTGGCGCCAGCCGGTCGTCTTGGTGAACAAAAGAACGCGCGCCCGCGGCTCCATGCTCGCGCTGGCCTGCATGCACAAGGCCAGCAACAGCAGGATCGACAGGAGGGTCAGGGCAGGGCGGCGCATATGGGCAGTCTGCCACGCACACCGACCTTGTGGGAGCGGCTTCCAGCCGCGAGCTTTTTCCCCGCGCACAAAAAAGCAAAAGCTCGCGCCAGGATGGCGCTCCCACGGATAATGGCCCATCACCTGCTCCTGGATTCCCCTCATGTCCGATCCACGCTACGACCCCTCCCGCGTCATCCGCGCCCCACGCGGCAGCGAACTCAGCTGCAAGTCCTGGCTCAGCGAGGCGCCGTACCGGATGCTGCAGAACAACCTGGATGCGGAAGTGGCCGAGGACCCGACCTCGCTCGTGGTCTACGGCGGCATCGGCCGCGCCGCGCGCGACTGGGCCTGCTACGACGCGATCCTCGAATCACTGCGCAACCTCGAGGACAACGAAACCCTCCTCGTGCAATCCGGCAAGCCGGTCGGAGTGTTCCCCACGCATGCCGACGCGCCGCGCGTGCTGATCGCCAATTCCAACCTGGTGCCGCACTGGGCCACGTGGGAACACTTCAACGAACTCGATAGGAAGGGTTTGATGATGTACGGGCAGATGACCGCCGGCAGCTGGATCTACATCGGCAGCCAGGGCATCGTCCAGGGCACCTACGAGACCTTCGTGGAAATGGGTCGCCAGCACTACGACGGCAGCCTGAAAGGAAAGTGGATCCTCACCGCCGGCCTCGGCGGCATGGGCGGCGCGCAACCGCTGGCGGCGACGCTGGCCGGCGCCTGCAGCCTCA
>JBDTPP010000149.1:0-6834 GCA_039932615.1 Pseudoxanthomonas sp. | reverse complement strand
CGCAGGGATTCCCCGGCCCGGAAGCTGGTCAGCATCAGCATGCAGAAATTCAGCAGGAACCAGATCGAGATATCCAGGTTCACCCAGGCATCGTTGGGGCCGTAGTCGCCAGTAAAGGCATCCAGCAGGTCGCGTCCGTACAGCACCAGCAATACCGTGCAGCCCAGCATCATCAAACGCGCGGGCAAATGGTCGGGCGCGGTTTTGAGGTGGCGAAGGTGCGCAATCACCACCAACAGCATCAGCACTTCGGACGCGCTCATGGCCGCGCCCTGGGCATCCACGGTGCCCCAGAAGATCCATCCCGCCAGCGACAATCCCAGGCATAGCGGCATCAACGCCCACTCCAGGCGGCTGAGTGCCCGCTGGCGGACGAACTGGATGATCGACAGGGCCAGTCCAGCCACGCCGCCGCAGGCCAGCAGGCCACCCATGCCCGCGGTCCAGTATGCCGAATCCATGGCCCCGGAACGGGTCAGCTCCTGGCTGGTTCCATCCAGCATGGCCGCACCCAGCGAGTACAGCAGATGGGCCACGCCCCAGGCGGCGATGCCGCGCAGGCCCCGAGAGATGCGCTGCACGTACCAGAACAGCACCAGCAGGACCGTGGCCAGGGCGCAGTCGCTGAGCAGCAGGTTGTAGAAATCGGTGGTCATTGCGGGATAGTAACGGCCAACGGGCCGCGCTACCCCGGCCATTAGCCATGATCGGCTTTATGTCTCGCCATGCGGACAAGTCCCGTACATAGCGCATCCGTAGCCGTTGTGCTGGCCGAGCTATCGGCGATCCGGATCCGTCGGGTGGGTATTGACCCGCCCCTTATGGAGATCGCGCTGACCGCAAGGGGAGGGCAAGGCCCGCCGCAGGATGGATGTTCCGTTAGTCGCCCAGGGTCAGCAGCGACGCATTGCCACCGGCCGCCGTGGTGTTCACGGTCACGGTCTTCTCGGTGGCGAAGCGCGGCAGGTAGTGTGGGCCACCGGCCTTGGGCCCTGTCCCCGACAGTCCCTGGCCTCCGAACGGCTGCACCCCGACGACCGCGCCGATCTGGTTGCGGTTGACGTAGACGTTGCCCACCTTCACCCGTGCGGCGATGCGGTCGATGGTTTCGTCGATGCGCGAATGCACGCCCAGGGTCAGGCCGTAGCCGGTGGCGTTGATCGCGTCGATGACCTTGTCCAGGTCCTCGCCCTTCCAGCGCAGCACATGCAGCGCGGGACCAAAGACTTCCTGATGCAACTGATCCAGTGACTGCAACTCCCAGGCGCCGGGTGCGAAGTAGCTGCCATGCGCCACCGCTGCGTCGACAGGTGCGCGTTTGATCAGCCTTGCGTCCTTATCCATGCGCACGGCATGGTCTTCGAGGATCTGCAGCGCATCGGCGTCGATCACAGGGCCGACGTCGGTGGACAGCAGACCGGGATCGCCCACCTTCAGCTCATCCATCGCCCCGGCGAGCATGCCAATGACCTTGTCGGCGATGTCTTCCTGCACGAATAGCACGCGCGCGGCCGAGCAGCGCTGGCCGGCGGAGGTGAAGGCCGAGCCGATCGCATCCTTGACCAGTTGCTCGGGCAGTGCGGAAGAATCAGCGATGAAGGCGTTCTGTCCGCCGGTCTCGGCGATCAGCACGCCGATGGCGGCATCGCGCGCGGCCATGGCGCGGTTGATAGCACGTGCCGTGTCGGTGGAGCCGGTGAACGCAACGCCGGCGACGCGAGGGTCTTTGGTCAGCGCGGCGCCCACGACGGCACCGTCACCGGGCAGGAACTGGACCACGTTCTCCGGCACGCCCGCTTCATGCAGCAACTGTACCGCGGCATGACCGATCAGGTTGGTCTGTTCGGCTGGCTTGGCGATCACGCTGTTGCCTGCGGCCAGCGCCGCAGCGACCTGGCCGAGGAAAATGGCGAGCGGGAAATTCCACGGACTGATGCAGACGAAAACACCGCGCCCATGCAGCTGCAACTCGTTGGATTCGCCGGTGGGGCCGGGCAGGCGTTCGGGTGCACCAAACTGCGCGCGCGCCTGGGCGGCGTAATAGCGCAGGAAATCCACCGCTTCGCGTACTTCGGCCACGCCATCGGGAATGGTCTTGCCGGCTTCCTTCACGCACAGGGCGATGAATTCGGGCATGCGCGCCTCCAGCAGTTCCGCGGCATGCTCGAGGATCGTGGCGCGGCCGGCGGCGGGAGTGCGGTCCCAGCCAGGCTGCGCGGTGACCGCGTTGTGTAGCGCCTTCTCGACAATGGCGACATCGGCCGCATGCCATTCGCCCACGGTCTGGCGCCGGTCGGCCGGGTTGGTCACCGGCAGCGCGCGGGTGGACAGCACCGCGCCCGGCACCAGCGGTGCGGCGCGCCAGCCATGCGGACCGGCCTGTTCGAAAGCGGCGTTGACCTGTTCGGCCAGCGTGCGCAGCTCGTTGTCGTTGGCGAGGTTGGCGCCCATGGAATTCTTCCTGTCGGTGCTCAGGCTTGGCGCCTGGTTCTGGAAAAGTTGCACCGGCAGCGGAATGCGCGGATGCGGGATGGAATCGAATGCGAGTACCACTTCCACCGGGTCGCGGATCAGGTCGTCGATGGCGACTTTTTCGTCGGTGATGCGGTTGACGAAACTGGAGTTGGCGCCGTTTTCCAGCAGACGCCTAACCAGATAGGGCAGCAGGTCCTCGTGCGAGCCGACCGGCGCATAGACGCGGCAAGGAATGCCCAGGCGTGCGGCCGGGACCACTTCGGCATACAGGTCGTCGCCCATGCCGTGCAGCTTCTGGTGTTCGTAGTCGCGGCCGGCGGCGATCGAACGAATTGCCGCAATCGTCTGCGCGTTGTGCGTGGCGAACATCGGATACAGCGCGTCGCTGTTGTCGAGCAGGCGCCGCGCATTGGCCAGGTAGGACACGTCGGTGTTCGGCTTGCGCGTGAACACCGGATAGCCCGGATGGCCTTCGACCTGGGCGCGCTTCACTTCCGCATCCCAGTAAGCGCCCTTGACCAGGCGCACCGGCATGCGCCGGCCGACCCGGCGGGCGAGGTCGGCAAGGAAGTCGATCACGTACGGCGTGCGCTTCTGGTAGGCCTGCACGGCCAGACCGTAGCCTTCCCAGCCGTCCAGCGATTTGTCGGCAAAGGTCGCCTCGATCAGGTCCAGCGAGAGTTCGAGGCGGTCGGCTTCCTCGGCATCGATGGTGAAACCGATGGCGTAGGACCTGGCCAGTTGCGCCAGTTCCAGGATGCCGGGCGCCAGTTCGGCCATCACCCGCTCGCGCTTGGCGTGTTCGTAGCGCGGATGCAGTGCGGAAAGCTTGATCGAGATGCTGGGCGCGGCAAAGATGTCGGCGAACGGGCCCGTCTTCCCGATCGAGTGGATGGCCTTGCGATAGGCCTCCAGGTAACGCGCGGCATCCATGGAGGTAAGCGCGCCTTCGCCCAGCATGTCGAAGGAATATCGGTAATTGGCGTTGTCGCCCTTGCGCGAACGGCTCAGCGCCTCGCCAATGGTCCGGCCCATCACGAACTGGTGGCCCATGATGCGCATGGCCTGGCGCACGGCCAGGCGGATCACCGGCTCGCCCACGCGGCCGACCAGGCGCTTGAAGGCGCCGCGCACATCGTGGCGGGTCAGGTCGTTCAGGCTGACCAGCTTGCCGGTCAGCATCAGGCCCCAGGTCGAGGCGTTGACCAGCACCGAGTCGCTTTCGCCCATGTGCTTGCGCCAGTCGGCGTCACCCAGCTTGTCGCGGATCAGCTTGTCGGCGGTGTCCTGGTCGGGAATGCGCAGCAGCGCCTCGGCCACGCACATCAGCAGCACGCCTTCCTCGCTGCCCAGGTCGTACTGGCGCATGAAGGCCTCGATCGCACCCTGGTCTGCGGCGCGGGCCCGGACCCGCACCACCAGGTCCGCGGCCAACGCCTGGGCGGCGGCCTGGTCCGCGGCGGGCAGGCGCGCCTGCTCCAGCAGGTCGCGGACGTGTTCGGATTCGTCGCGCATCCAAGCCGCGGTAATGGCCTGGCGCAGCGAGGCGGGTTCGCAAGGGAGCTCGGGGGTAATAAGGTCCGCACCAGCGGCGGCGGGCGAGAAGGTCGACATGCTGATCGCGGGACTCGGAAGCGAAGGCCCATAGTTTAGAGCTACCGGGCTGGCCGGGATACCGTGGAATCTTGCGCTTTCTCCTTCCATTTCTGCACATATTGCGGCTTTTGCCGCACCCGGTATCCGGGTTGGCATACAGAGGCGAAAGCGCCTTGGGGCCTCGCTTGTCACGTAGGTGAACGATGCCGGTGTAATCGCCGAAGCTTGCCGCTAACAGTGGTGGGGGCTACCATTTAATGGTTTTCCGCGGCCTCGCAGTGAGGTTGGCGACATGATCGAGGTGGTTCCGTCTTTCCCCGACGGGCGTAGCGCGCGGCTTCGACTGCGACCGCCCCGGGCATTGAACGCCCGCCAGTTCGTGGCGCTGTTCACCGCGCTCGCCGGGGCGATGTGGCTGGTGGCAAGCATGGGTTGGCTTGCTGGCAATGTCTTCGCCCCCGCCTTCGCCCTGCTGCACAGCGTGATTGTGGCCGCGGCACTGCGATGGTTGTGGCGCAGCGGCGAGCGGGACGAATGCATCAGCATCGGTCCGCAGGTGGTGGAAGTCAGCCGCACCGCGCAGGCGGGTGCGCAGGCGCAGCCGGTATTCCGGGCGCATCCATACTGGGTGCGACTGCGTATCGAAGAGCAGGGCGAAAGGATTTCGCTGGTTTCCGGTGGCAGGCGGGTCGAGGTGGGCAACTTCCTTGGGCCGGCCGAACGCAGGGAACTGGCAGGGCAGTTGCAGGTTCTACTGGCGGCCGCAAGCCGCTACCGATGACGCACATAGGGTCTAGGCAATGACGCAAGCGAAAGGTTTCTTCAGGCAGGCCACGTGTTCGATGGGTGCGGCCTGCGCATCGATGCTGGCCCCGGCGATGGCCTGGGCGCAATCAGCCGATCCCAAGCCGTGGCAGCTCAACATGGGGCGCGGAGTCACTTCGTCAGCCAACCACGCCTACGACGCGCACATGCTGGCGCTGTGGGTCTGCGTGGTGATCGGCGTCATCGTGTTCGGCGCGATGGGCTATGCGATGTTCAAATTCCGCAAGTCCAAGGGCGCGGTCGCGGCCACGTTCACCCACAACACCACTGCCGAGATCATCTGGACGGTGATCCCGATCATTATCCTGGTGGTGATGGCGTGGCCGGCCACGGCCAAGCTGATCGCCATGTACGACACCCGGGATTCCGAGATGACGGTGAAGGTTACCGGCTACCAATGGATGTGGAAGTACGAATACCTGGGCGAGGATGTCGCGTTCACCAGCCGCCTGGACCGCGAATCGGACCGCATGCGCCAGAGCGCCGCCGTGCCGACGTTGGCGGCCAATCCGCACTATCTGCTCGACGTGGACAATGCGCTGGTGCTGCCGGTCAACACCAAGGTCCGTTTCGTGATCACTGCCGACGACGTGATCCACGCCTGGTGGGTGCCGGCGCTGGGCTGGAAGCAGGACGCGATCCCCGGAATCATCAACGAGGCATGGACCGACATCCAGACCCCGGGCATCTACCGCGGGCAGTGCGCCGAACTGTGCGGCAAGGACCACGGCTTCATGCCGATCGTGGTGCGCGCGGTGTCAAAGGAAGAATTCAAGGAGTGGCTGGCTTCGAAGAGGCCGGCCGCGGCTCCCGCAGCACCGGTCGAGGCGGCGCCGCCCGCAACTCCTGCCGCTGCAGCGCCGGTGGAAACCGCACCTGCTCCCGCACCCGAACCGGCCCAGGTCTGAGCAGCGTCGACCCGACGCCGTTTTCGCCCGCGCCAATCCGTATTCGCCAGTCCGCATCCGATATTCCGAGGTAACACCCCATGGCCTATTCCGCAGTCGACAATCAACATCAGGATGGGCATGACGATCATGGCCACAAGCAAACCTTTGTCGAGCGTTGGTTCTTCTCCACCAACCACAAGGACATCGGCACCCTGTATCTGATTTTCAGCTTCGTGATGTTCATCATTGGCGCTGGCATGTCGGTGGTGATCCGCGCCGAGTTGATGACCCCGGGCCTGCAGTTCGTGAAGCCCGAGTTCTTCAACCAGATGACCTCGGTGCATGCGCTGGTGATGATCTTCGGCGGAATCATGCCGGCCTTCGTAGGCCTGGCCAACTGGATGATCCCGCTGCAGGTCGGCGCGCCGGACATGGCGTTGCCGCGAATGAACAACTGGTCGTTCTGGATCCTGCCGTTCGCCTTCACCCTGCTGTTGATGACCCTGTTCCTGCCAGGCGGCGCCCCGGCCGGCGGCTGGACCCTGTACCCGCCGTTGTCGCTGCAGGGCGGCTACAACCTGGCGTTCACCATCTTCGCCATCCACATGATGGGCGTCAGCTCGATCATGGGCGCAATCAACATCATCGCCACGGTGCTGAACATGCGCGCCCCTGGGATGGACCTGCTGAAGATGCCGATCTTCAGCTGGACCTGGCTGATCACCGCGTTCCTGCTGATCGCGGTGATGCCGGTGCTGGCCGGCGCGGTCACCATGCTGCTGACCGACAAGTACTTCGCCACCAGCTTCTTCAACGCCGCAGGCGGCGGTGATCCGGTGATGTTCCAGCACATCTTCTGGTTCTTCGGGCATCCCGAGGTCTACATCATGATCCTGCCGGCGTTCGGCATCGCCAGCGAGATCATCCCGACCTTCAGCCGCAAGCCGTTGTTCGGCTACCAGGCCATGGTCTATGCCACCGCGTCGATCGCGTTCCTGTCGTTCATCGTCTGGGCGCACCACATGTTCACCGTGGGCATGCCGCTGGG
>JBDTPP010000148.1:0-6888 GCA_039932615.1 Pseudoxanthomonas sp. | reverse complement strand
CGAAGGGCATCGCGCCCAAGGGACGCTCCTGCAACCCAACGGTAGGAGCGTGATGCGCGCTCAGATATCGTCTGCCCGGAAGGCATCCCGTATCCAGGTGATGCATGGTTCCTGCGGGTCGCCATCGGCTTCGATCACGTCGAAGCGGCATGCCAGCTGTGCATAAGATCGATGCCCGCCGAGGAATAGCTGGGCTGCATGCACCAGCTTGCGCCGCTTTCCGATATCCACCGAGGCGGCGCCGCCACCGAAAGCGCGGGATTGCCGGTAGCGCACTTCCACGAACACCAGCGTATCGCCCTCGCGACCGCTGCCATCCAGCATCACCAGATCGAGTTCGCCGCCACGATAATTCGCATTTGCCGCTACCTCACGCAGACCGGCGCGCAGCAGGTAGTCGCGTGCCGAGGTTTCGGCGCGGTCGCCCCGCGCCTTGCGGTCGATCACGTCGTGCTCAACCGCCGCCTGAAACCGGTACCGCGCGTCCCTCGTTGAACGTGGACCACGCGGGTGTGCGCATAACGTTGCCGAAACCATCCATGCCCAGGTCGCCGGTGGCGCCCTTCAACTGCACATTGTTGCCGGTTGCCAGCTTCTCCAGGTACGCGGTCAACATCCAGGCGTCATAGCCGAAGGCAAACAAGCGTGCCGCCGGTCCGCGGGCAGTGGGCAGGCTTGCAGCTGCGACGCTGGCCGCGGGCAGCCCTGCGACGCCGCGTGCAGTCCAGACTTCGGTGGGATAGACGATGCCATCCAGCGCGCTGTCCTGTTCCGGCTTGCCGGTACCGGAGATCAGCTGCGAGGTAGCAACCCGGCTTTTTCCTGCCAGGCCGGCGAGCGCCAATTGCGGGGTGATCGCACGCGCGGTGCTGCCCTTGACGGCGAGGAAGACCGAGTCCACGCCATGCTGTGCGGCGGCAGCGAGATTGACCGCAAGGTCGCCCGGGATATCGGCCACGCTCAGCGTGTCGGGCACGCTGGCGCCGCGTTCGGTGAAGCGATCGCGGAAGGCAGTCGCGGCGCGTCGGCCATTGTCGTCGTTGCCACTGATTACCAGTGCGGTGCGGTGTTCGCGGCTGAGCAGGTATTCGGCGGCGATGATGCCGTCGTCTTCCGGGGCCAGTGAAAAACCGGCATTGCCGGACGGCGGTGGCGCCACGCCACGGTTGAGTGCGAGCATCGGTACCGACAGGCCAGAGTCGCGGAACACGGCGGTTACTTCATCGCGGCCCAGCGGGCCGAGGATGAAATCGGCACCCGCGGCTGCGGCCTTCGCATAAGCATCGACGGCGCCGGCAGGGGTTCCCGCCGTATCGAAGAAATCGATTTCCGGACGGCGTCGGGTTTCACCGTAATAACCAGCCAGCAAGCCATCGCGGACTGGCGCTGAGGCCGCCGCGAGTTTTCCGGACAACGGCAGCAACACCGCCAGTTTGACCGGGGGGCGATAGCCGTCGCGTTCGGCCGCAGGCCGGTTGTTCAGATCGAAACGCCATTGCGTGCCCCGATCGAAGGGGCGCGGCAACGGCAGGCCGCGATTCAAAAGGGCGCGTCCTGCGAAAGCGTAAAGCGGGTCGCCGACCGGCAACGCCGCGGTGTCGCGGGCCAGCGTGGCATTGTCCAAACCTGCCAGCAGGCGATCGATCTGCCGCGCATTGTCGATCTTTGCCTGCCCGCTCAGCGTGGCGTCGTTAATCGCCAGCGCGGATGCACTGGCCAGCGCAACGCTGCTGGTCCTGGTCGTGGCTGGTCCGTTGACCTGGGTGGTGGCGCAGCCGGCGAACAGCGCCGCCAGCAGCAAAAGAGGGAAGATCCTTCCGAATGGCTTATCCATGGGTGTGCTCGACGGTCGTGCAGGGGAACCGGCTAGGATTGTACCTTCGGCGGCGCGGAACTGCGTTCAGCCCACCGCCACCAGGAAGACCCGTAGATGCCCTCTGGAACACTGTTCATCGTCGCCACGCCGATCGGCAATCTCGCCGATCTGTCGCCGCGCGCGCAGGAGACACTGAAGACCGTCGCCGCGATTTGCGCCGAAGACACCCGCCACACCCGCCAATTGCTTTCCCATTTCGGCATCGACCGTCCTTTGCTGGCGTTGCACGAGCACAACGAAGAGGCGATGGCAGAGCGCATCGTCGAGCGGATCGCATCCGGCGATTCCCTGGCCCTGGTCAGCGATGCGGGCACGCCGCTGGTCAGCGATCCGGGTTTCCGCGTGGTTCGCGCCGCGCGCGCCGCCGGGTTGAGGGTCAGCCCCATCCCCGGTGCGTGCGCCGTGATCGCCGCGTTGAGCGTGGCCGGATTGCCAAGTGATCGATTCGTTTTCGAGGGGTTTCTGCCGGCCAAGTCATCGGCGCGACGCGAGCGCCTGGGAAGCCTTGCCAGCGAAACCCGCACCCTGGTGTTCTACGAATCCTCGCACCGCATCGCCGAGTCACTGGCCGACATGCGCATCGTGTTCGGTGAAGAGCGCAACGCGGTCGTCGCGCGCGAACTGACCAAGCTGTTCGAGACCGTGCTGGATGGAACACTGCAGACGCTGCATGCGCAGGTCGAGGCGGACGACAACCAGCGCAAGGGCGAGTTCGTGGTGATGGTGCAGGGCGCGGACGACGACCAGGAAGCGCAACTGATCGAAGGCAGGCGCCTGTATGCGATGCTGGGCGAGCACCTGCCGCCGTCCACCGCTGCCAAGCTGGCGGCGGAGATCAGCGGTGCGCCGAGGAAGGCGCTGTATGGCGCTCGATAGTCAGCAGTGTTTGCCAGGTGCGGAAGAGAGCGTATGAAGATGAGAAAGCGGGAACTCCTTATGGCCGCAGTCGCGGTGCTGGTCTTGGTCACTGCATCGCCAGCCGCGATCGCGTGGACCCAGCCGGACGCCCGCGAGCGTTTCGTCCTGCTTGTGACGGAGAGCCAGAAGGCCGATGACGCGCTCAATCCGCTGCGTCTGGCCGAGCGCGGACTACCCCCGACCGGTGCCGTCTTCGTCGATCCCCAGAGCGAGGCCTTCGCCCAGCAACTGGCGACGAACAAGCGCGCCGAACTGTCGCGCCTGGCCGGCATCGACCGCGCTTCCTTGGCCGGGAAGGATCAGATTGCCTACGACGCTTTCCGCTACCAGGCTGAGCAGGCGCTGGGCGAGATCGACAGCGGCATTCACGCGATACGCAACATGGTGCCGCTGAACGCCTCCTTCGGCTTGCACGTCGAGTTTCCCGACTACCTGTCGGGCGCCCGGTTCAAGACGGTGGAAGAATACGAATTGGGGCTGGCCCAGCTCGAGGGTTTCGCCGACTACATGGACAGTACGGTGGCTCGCCTGGAGCAGGGGATGGCCCAGGGCTATCACCAGCCCAAGGTGGTGGTGAACAACGTGCTGGCGCAGGTCGATGCCTTCCTCGAGCTGCCGGTCGAGGACAATCCCTTCTACTCGCCGGTCACGCGTTTCCCCGACGCCATCGGGCCGGCAGACCGGACCCGCCTTGAGGCCGCCTATCGCCGGGCCGTCGAGGGCCGCGCCTATCCGGCCTACGAGCGCTGGCGCAGCTTCCTGCGTGAACGCTATCTGCCTGGCGCCACCGATGGCGCAGGCCTGTGGGCGATGAAGGACGGCGAGCGGGTCTATGCCTCCCTCCTGGCCCAACACACCACCACCACGATGAGCGCGCGGCAGATCCACGAGCTGGGACTGGCCGAAGTGGCCAGGATCCGCGCCGGGATGGAGCAGGCGCGGGAGGCGGTCGGTTTCGACGGCGACCTGCCGGCTTTCTTCGAATACGTCCGCACCAATCCGGATTTCTACTATTCCGATCCGAAAGACCTCATCGATCACTTCGCACGGATCCAGCAAAAGGTCTGGGAGCGGATGCCACAACTTTTCTCGCATCGTCCGCGTGCCGGATTCGAGTTGCGTCCACTGCCGGCGCTGGGGGACCAGAGGGGCACGGGCTACTATCGCGCCGGGCCGCCGGATGCTTCGGAGCCCGGTGTCCTGTACTTCAACATGGCCATGTTGAACACGCGCCCCATTCCGACCCTGGAGACGTTGCAATTGCACGAGGGCGTGCCGGGCCACCACTACCAGATATCGCTGGTCCAGGAGGACGAAAGCCTGCCGGACCTGCTGCGCTTCGGCCAAGTGCCGGCCACCGCCTACAGCGAGGGCTGGGGACTGTATGCCGAATCCCTGGGCCGGGAACTGGGCATGTTCACGGACCCCTACCAGTGGTTCGGCCATCTGGATATGGAAATGCTGCGCGCCGTACGACTGGTGGTCGACACCGGTCTTCACGCACTGCAATGGGACCGTCAACGCGCGATCGACTACATGCTGGCCAACACCTCCATGGCACCGCGCGACGTGGCTGTCGAGATCGACCGCTACATCACCAATGCGGGCCAAGCCTGCGCCTACAAGGTCGGCGAACTGAAGCTCCAGGAATTGCGGCGCCGTGCAACTGAACGTCTGGGTTCCGATTTCGACATCCGGCTTTTCCACGACCAGATACTGGACACCGGTGCCCTGCCGCTGGACGTGCTGGAAGCCAAGATCGACCGCTGGCTGACCTCCAGCGAGGCGGCGCGGTAGGTCATGGGTGAGCGCTTCCTGCCTGGAAACACTGGGTGATCTCATTTTGCGTTCCCGTCCCTTGCCCTTCGAGGTTCCGGACACCTTGGTCTGGAGAAGCGCCTGATGCGTCGTCGTGAACTTCTGATCGGTGCTGCGACGCTCGGCATGACGTGGTCGCTCGGGGCGTGCGTGTCGGGTTCGATTGCGGGGGTCTCCGACGCCGCAGCGGATGCGCGAGCCGAGGACATTCGTCTCGCGGAACTGCTGGAACGCCATGCCCAGGCGCTGGGGACAGAAGAGGATGGGCCGGACCGTCTGGCCGACTATTCGCTGGACGCACGCGCGCGCAACCGAAAGGCGACGGCTCAGCGCTTGGCCGAACTGGTCAGGATCGACCGGGCCGCGCTTCCGGCCGCCGCGGCTCTGGACTACGACACGGCACGCTTCGTCTACGAAGCCATGCTGGACCAATACGGACGCTATGGCTTTTCCGACATCAACCTGCGGCCCAGTCCCTATGTCGTCAGCCAGATGAACGGCGCCTATTTCTGGCTGCCGGAAGGGATCGGCGGGCGCTCACCCATGAAGGACGCAGCGGACGCCGAACGCTACCTGGACAGGCTCGGCCAGTTCGCCGTGGTCCTGGATCAGGAGAC
The DNA here is from genome assembly GCA_039932615.1 of Pseudoxanthomonas sp. Taxonomy (GTDB): domain Bacteria; phylum Pseudomonadota; class Gammaproteobacteria; order Xanthomonadales; family Xanthomonadaceae; genus Pseudoxanthomonas_A. The sequence goes on along the minus strand of JBDTPP010000148.1, from coordinate 1,659 downwards.
CGAACACATCCGCCACGACGCGGGTCTGGAAGTCATTCCCCCGGACTTCATCCTCGCCAAGACCCTGCGGCAGATAGCAAACCTGCGCGATGCCGCGCCGACCGGCAACGCACTGACGACGTCGGCTCTGGCGCGTGCGCGCGATGCCGGGATTGCCGATCTGGACAGCCGCGCCTCGGCAATTTTCGTAGAGCGGATCGTTCCGGCCCTGCGACGCCAAGGCGATGCCCTGGCGGCTTTGCAGCCCCGCGCCGACGATCGGGCGGGTGTCTGGGCAAAGCCGGACGGCGAGGCCTACTACGCTTCGGCCCTGCGTTCGAACACCACGGCCAGCTACTCGCCTGGCGAGCTGCATCAACTCGGCCTGGGCTGGGTGGCGGAACTGTCGACCGAGATTGATCGCCTGCTGCGTAGCGAAGGCCTGACCCGGGGACCGGTGGGTGAGCGCATGGTCGCCCTGGATCGCGACCCGCGCTTCCTCAAGCCGGATACGGAAGCGGGACGCCAGCAGATCATCGACTATGCCAACGCTCGTCTGGACAGGGTGAAAGGGCTGCTGCCGCGCGGTTTCCACGCCATCCCGGATCGGCCGGTCGCGGTGCAGCGCGTCTCGCCCGCGATCCAGGACGGCGCGCCGGGCGCCTTCTACAGCGCCAGCAGCGATCCCGCCGAGCCCTCGATCATCTACATCAACCTGCGCTCGGTAGCGGAGAACGCGCTGTGGCGCATCCCGACCCTGCTGCACCACGAGGGGATACCCGGGCACCATTTCCAGGACAGTGTCCTGCGCGAGGCGGGCGGACTGTCCCTGTTCCGCCGCACGGTGCGCTTCTCGGCCTGGACCGAGGGCTGGGCCCTGTATGCCGAACAATTGGCGGATGAGATCGGTGCCTATGAAGGCGATCCGGTCGGGCGCATCGGCTATCTGCAGGGTCAGCTGTTCCGTGCCTGCCGCGTCGTCGTCGACACCGGCATCCATCACGCGCGCTGGACCCGCCAGCAGGCCATCGACTGGATGGTGGCCAACGCTGGCGAGCACCGCGACGCCGCCGAGCGCGAGATCGACCGCTATTGCGTCTACCCAGGGCAGGCCTGCAGTTTCATGGTCGGCAAGCAGCAGATACTGGCTTCGCGCGAAAAGGTCCGGCAGCGAATGGGGTCGCAGTTCGATCTGCGCAGCTACAACGACTTCATCCTGGCTTCGGGGCCTCTTCCCATGGAAGTGCTCGACGGCGCAGCGGCACTGTCGGCTGGAATCACCGGACCACCGCGCAAGGCGCTTTAGCGGCGCAATAGTGTTGCGTCACGGCTTCCTGCCGACCGCGGACCAACGTCCCGAGCGAGCCAGAACATCGCGTCGCTTCGATGGGATTGCCCTCTGCGCAAAGGCCGTCGCCGCGTCCATTTAGGCAAGTGCAGTTCACTGCGACGACACGGCCCCCTGGGAAAGGGGAGCCGGGACGGCGGCGGCGTCTCGCAAGCCTGCGCGCACACGCAAAACCCGCGTCAGCGGACTTTAGGGTATTCGTGGGCGAGGCCGTAGAATAACCATCGGCGGAGTCGGCCAGGCAGTCGCGTCATCCAATCCTGTTTCGGTGGGAGCGGATGCCGAGGAAAGTCCGGGCTCCACAGGGCACGGTGCCAGGTAACGCCTGGGCG
>JBDTPP010000147.1:0-6965 GCA_039932615.1 Pseudoxanthomonas sp. | reverse complement strand
ATCCATAGCCTTGCGCGCAAGACGCAAAGGCTTGCGCCTGGGCATGCGCAGGGTCGCGTGCAAGTATCCGCAGCCTTGCGCGCAAGGCGGAAAGGCTTGCGCGTGGGTATGGGGAGTGTTGCGCTTGGGTATCGAAAGCCTTGCGCATGGGATTGGCGAGAGTTGCGGGGCTGACGGTCTGCCCGCCGCCGCGCGGCGCACCCACCTGAACCGGCTCTCGATCATGCCGAAGTTGCTGCCCCGTGGCCAGGTACACGGAAGTCGTAGCGATCTGCGGGTTTCCCGCGAATCTGGCACCATGTCCCGAGACTGTCTGGCTCTATGGCGCTCGCCCGCCACCTCGCAAGCTGGGGTCTGCACAGGGAGTACCAAGATGACCACGAACAATGCCGCTTTGCTGCAGCGCCGTGCCGATGCCGTGCCGCGTGGCGTCGGCACCGCCTTGCCGGTGTTCGCCGCGCGGGCGCTCAATGCCGAAATGTGGGACATCGAGGGTCGTCGCTTCATCGACTTCGCCGCGGGCATCGCCGTACTCAACGTCGGCCATTGCCACCCGCGGGTCATCCAGGCCGCGCATGCGCAGCTCGACCTGTATACCCATACCGCCTTCCAGGTCGCCGCCTACGAATCCTATGTGGCGCTGGCCGAACGGCTCAACCGGCTCGCGCCGGTCAGCGGGCCGGCCAAGACGATCCTGTTTTCGACCGGTGCCGAAGCGGTAGAGAACGCGGTCAAGATCGCGCGCTGGGCCACGCGTCGTTCGGCGGTGATTGCGTTCTCCGGCGGTTTCCACGGTCGCAGCTTCATGGCCATGGCCCTGACCGGCAAGACCGCACCGTACAAGCGCGGCTTCGGTCCGATGCCGGGCGGGGTATTCCATGTGCCGTTTCCGATCAGCCATCAGGGTATTGACGTCGAACACGCGCTCAAGGCGCTGCAGCAGGTGTTCAAGGCCGATGTCGCCGCCGATGAAGTCGCGGCGATCATCATCGAACCGGTACAGGGAGAGGGCGGCTTCCATGTCGCTCCGCCGGAGCTGTTGCAGGCCTTGCGCAGGATCGCGGACGAAAACGGCATCGTGCTGATTGCCGATGAAGTGCAGAGCGGCTTCGGCCGCACCGGCAGGATGTTCGGGATCGAGCACTCCGGGATCCACGCAGACCTCATCACCGTGGCCAAGTCGCTGGGCGGCGGTTTTCCGCTGTCTGGCGTGATCGGTCGCGCCGAACTCATGGATGCGGTCGACCCGGGCGGGCTTGGCGGCACCTATGCGGGTTCCCCCGTTGCCTGCGCGGCAGCGCTTGCGGTGCTCGACGTGATCGACGACGAAGGCCTGGTCGAACGCGCGGCGCAACTGGGCGCGCGGGTTACCGGGCAATTGCAGGCGTTCAGTGCACGCGCGGACCTGCGGCCGATCGGTCACGTGCGCGGGCTGGGTTCGATGATCGCTTTCGACCTGCTGGCCGCACGCGAAAGCGATGAAGTCGATCCCGCCGCTGCGCAGGCCGTGCTCAAGCGGGCGCAAGCAATGGGCCTGATCCTGCTGGGCTGCGGCGCGCAGGGCGAAGCGGTCCGCCTGCTGTTCCCATTGACCATCGGCGAGTCCGAACTCGACGAGGGCATGGCCCTGCTCGAGCGTGCCCTGATCCTGCCCTGACCCCCGGCTACGTCGGGCTGCGCTGCTATGCTCGGGCCATCATCATGAGAGCCGCGGGCAAACGCGATCCACGCAGCATGGATGACCTGAACATCGTGCTGGACCCGGCCAGCGGCCTGAGCCTGCAGCACCAGCTTCGGCAAAAACTCATCGACGCGATCCATCGCGGGGTGTTGCGGCCGGGGCGGCGCCTGCCGTCCTCGCGCAGCCTGGCCGAGGCCATTGCCGTGTCGCGCAACACCGTCAGCCTGGCCTACGACGCGCTGCTTGCCGAAGGCCATATCGTCAGCCGCGCCCGCAGCGGGATCTTCGTTGCCTCCGACGTCCCGCGCGTGCGCATTGCGTCGGGACGCCGTGCGCCGGTGCAGGCCGGACCGCTGGCGACGCGGCTGCCGCCGGCCCTGGAAGATAGGGGTTTCCGCTGCCCGGGCAACTGGCATCAGTATCCGTTTCCGTTCATCGATGGCTGCGTCGACTCCAGCCTGATGCCGAACAGCGAATGGCGTGAAGCATTGCGGCTGGCCTCTTCCCGCCACGAGATCGACGCGCTGGCCCGCCACGCCAACGATACCGATGACGCCGGCCTGGTCGAGGAGGTGCGCAGCAAGGTGCTGCCGATGCGTGGCATCGACGCCGATGCCGACGAAATACTGATGACCCTGTCGGCGCGGCATGCGTTGCAGCTGGTCGGTCGCCTGCTGGTCGGGCGCGGCACGCCGGTGGTCCTCGAGGCGCCGGTGGATGCCGAATTCGAGCGCCGCATGCGCGAGCTGGGCGCCGACTTGTCGATGCTCGACAGCCACGACGCAGAAAACCTGCCGCGCGGTGCGGTGGTGGTCACCAGTGCGCGCCGCAGCTTCGCGGTGGACGTGGTCAGCTCGCGCGCGTTGCTGGCCCGGGTGGCCGAAGCCGATGGGGTCCTGGTCGAACACGACATGCCGCCCGGTGCGCGCGATCGCAGCCATTTGGCGCCGGCTCTGCGCGCGCTGGATGCCGAGCGACGCGTGGTCCACGTCGGCAGCCTGGCGCCGGTGATCTCGTGCGGCGAATCGCCCGGTGTGATCGTCAGCGAGCCGGCTTTCATCGAGCGCCTGCGCGAATTGCGGCGCGTGCAGGGGACGCCGTTGCCAGCGCTGCTGCAGCGGGCCTGGTCCTACTTCATCGGGCTGGGCCACTATTCCACTGCGCTGGCCCGCAGTGGACGGATGCTGGAAGGACGTCGTACCGCGCTGCGCGATGCGCTCAACCACTACCTGCACCAGCATGTCCGCATCCAGACCCTGCCCGGTGCCAGCGCCTACTGGGTCAGCCTGCCTGCCCACATGGAGGCACGGGAGTTTGCGCGGCAGGCGGCGGCGATCGGCGTGCTGGTCGAGCCCACCCGGCTCGAAGGCGGACGGGAGGCCTTGTGCATGGGCGTCACCGGCATCGACGAAGTCCAGATCCGTGACGGGATCAGGAATCTCTCGCGCCTGATCCGCGGCGATCTGTCCCCGGTATCGCGGCACCTGGACGAAGAACCCATCGCTCCGCTGCGCGGCGCCGCGCTGCGCAAGGCCATGGCAGGCGCGACCCTGCTGTACAGCACGGTCTATGGGGATCCGGCCACCCTGGAAGTGCATGCCGATGGCGGACTGTCGGGCGTGGCCGGTTACGCAGGCGAAGATTGCGACCGCGGCCGCTGGTGGATCGAGAACGATCACTGGCACCGGCAATGGCAACGCTGGGCGTATGCCGAGCCCTCGGCATATCGCGTGGTGGTCGACGGCGACCAGCTGCGCTGGTACGGCGAGGACGGGCTGCTCGCGGATACCGCTGTGATCACCCGCCAGCCGCGGCGGCGCGGCCCCAGCACGCGTTGAGCGACTCGTCGCCACGCCGGGCGGCGTGCAACTGGCACCACTGCCGATCCCCAACTGGCTCTAATGATGGGCCGCCGCTGCCGCTACCTTCAGGGCTCGTTCCGATGCCCGTGGGGATCCCTTGGCCAATCCGTCGCATTCCTCGACTTCACTCCCCGCGGAGACCCGTTTCGGTATCGCGGGCCTGCAGATGGCCTTCGGGCCCGGCGACAACATCGCCCAGCTGATCGCTGAAATAGGCGCCGTCGCCCGACGCTTTCCGTGGGTGCGGATGATCCTGGCCGGCGAGCTGTGCGGGTTTGGCGCCAACACCGAATTCGCCCAGTGCATGCCGGGCGACGCCGAGGCGCAACTGTGCCGCGCCGCCGCCGAACACGGCTTGTGGGTGGTCCCCGGTTCCCTGTACGAGCGCCGTGACGGCGCACTCCACAACACCACGCCGGTGATCAACCCCGACGGCGAGGTGATCGCCCGTTACCGCAAGATATTCCCGTTCCTGCCGTATGAGCGGAACATCGAACCCGGCAGCGAGTTCGTCGTGTTCGACGTGCCCGGTGCAGGCCGTTTCGGTATTTCGATCTGCTACGACATGTGGTTCCCGGAGACCACGCGCTCGCTGTGCAGCCTGGGCGCCGAAGTCATCCTGCACCCGACCATGACCAACACCATCGATCGCGATGTCGAGATCTGCATCGCCCGCGCCAGCGCAGTGACCAACCAGTGCTACTTCGTCGACGTCAACGTCGCCGGCAACCTCGGCGTGGGCCGCTCCGTCATCTGCGGGCCGGGAGGCGAGGTCATCTACCAGGCCGGCGTGGGCCGGGAAATCATGCCGTTCGAAGTCGATTTCGCCTACCTGCGCCGGGTCCGCGAATCCGGCTGGCAGGGTCTTGGCCAACCCCTGAAAAGCTTCCGCGACAACGGCGTCGTCTATCCGGCCTACGCCGCGCCCCGCGCGGACTCGCAGGCATTCACGCAGCTCGGACCGCTGTCGCTGCCGACCCGCAGCTGAAGCCCGATTCGCCCATCAGCACCCAACGCACCAACAACCCGGGGATTTTCCGCATGAACATGCATCGCAACCGCAAGCTCGCATCGTCACCGCGCGGCAACCACCGCAACCTGCTGGCCCTGGCCATCGTCGCCTGCCTGCTCAGCCCCGCGCAGGCTTTTGCCCAGGACGCCAGCGCCGATACGCCGGACAAGGACGCCACCGACCTGGACCGGATCACCGTGACCGCGCAGGGTCGTGAGCAGGACATCCTCGACGTGCCCTACAACATCAGCGCCGTATCCGGCGACGCGATCGAGCAGGCCAACATCCTCGATACCGCCGAACTGATGCGCAGCGTGCCGGGCGTGGGCGTGGTCGATCGCGGCGCGCGCAATTCCAGCGTGGTCAGCGGCATCCGCATCCGCGGGCTCAATGTCGACAGTTCGGCGCTCGGCGACTATGCGGTGTCGGCGGCTTCGACCGTGGCCACCTATGTCGACAAGACCCCGTTGTTCGCCAACTTCCTGCTTTCCGATATCGAACGGGTCGAAGTGCTGCGCGGCCCGCAGGGCACCCTGTATGGTTCGGGCGCGCTCGGCGGCGCGGTTCGCTTCATCCTGCGTGAACCCGACCTCGATGCGTTCAGTGGTCGGGTCAGCCTGAGCGGATCCAGCGTAGACCACTCCGACGGCATCGGCTATTCCGGCTCGGCCATGTTGAATATCCCACTTGCCGACACCCTGGCCTTGCGCGTCAACACCACGCTCAATGATTTCCCGGGTGCCACCGACTATCGCAATGTCTACGTGCTGGACGGCCAGGGCACACCGGTCGCGCCTTCCGGGATACTCGATACCGACGCGACCTATCGCAAGCAGAAGGATGCCGACACGGTGCGGCAGTCGTACGGCAGGGCTTCCCTGCTGTGGCGGCCCAGCGATCGTTTCGACCTGACCCTGAGCTACATGGCCCAGGCCGACCGCTTCGGCGGCCGTCGAGCGACCAGCCTCGGCACCGATGGCGACGGGGTGCCGTACCGCGACCTGGAAGTCGGTTCGGTGCAGCTGGAGCCGGCCGCCCGCCACGTCAACCTGGCCAGCCTGGAAGCCAACATCGACCTCGGTTTCGCGACCCTGACCTCCAGTACCTCGGACTACAACCACGAGGGCGATATCACCAGCGAGAACACCGGCTTCTACGCGCAGAACGGCTGGCTTGCCGCGTTCTACTACAACTATCCGCGGCCGATGGCCTCGGCCGTGCGCAGTTATGGCGACACGGCCTTCACCCAGGAATTCCGCTTGACCTCCAGGCAGGGCACGCGTTTCGACTATGTGCTTGGCGCCTACTACCAGGACCAGAAGCGGCGCAGTTCCCAGGACAGTCTCCTGCGGGGGTTCAAGCAGTGGTGGGATGCGGCCTACCCGGCCTTCGCCTCCGCAGTGGTCAGCGACCAGGACTTCCTCTATCGGCAGCGTGAAAACTTCAAGGAAACCGCGTTGTACGGTGAGCTGACCTGGCACGCGACCGAAACGGTCCAGTTCACCGGTGGCTTCCGCCACTTCCGCGACAAGGCCGAAACCAGCGTCGAGCAAACCACGGGCCTGTACGCCGGCGCCATCGGCAGCTCGACCTCGCAAAACAACCAGAGTGATTCGGACACCTTGTTCAAGGGCAACGTGTCGTGGGCCTTCGCGCCTCGCAACCAGCTCTATGCGACGGTATCCGAAGGCTATCGGCGCGGCGGCACCAACGGCACGCCCACCGCCGGCAACTTCGCCGAAGATCCCGCCTGGATTACCTACAAGGCCGATTCGGTAATCAACTACGAGCTGGGCGTGAAAGGCGGCGCTGGCCGCATGACTTACAACGCCAACGTGTTCTACGTCGACTGGAAAGATCCGCAGATCAACAGCGCCACCACCAACTGGGGTTTCTTCGCAGTGCAAAACGCCGACAAGGCCAGTACGCGCGGTGTTGAACTGGAACTTGCCGGCAGCCTAGGCGAAGGCTTCACTTACGGCCTGGGCTATACCTACACAGACGCGAAATTGGACGCGGACGCGCTGGCCGCCGATGGCGCCTACCTGATCGGCCGCAAGGGCGACCGCCTGCCGGGCGTGGCGGAGCATCGCTTCAATGCATCGGCCGGCTACGGCATTCCGGTCGGCCCGGGTTTGCTGACCTTCCGCGGCGATGTCTACAATCAATCGGGCATGCGCAATGCACTGAGCCTGAGCCCGCGCTTCGACGTCGATCTGGGCGGCTACACGATCTTCAACGCATCGGCGACCTACAGCCGCGGTGACTGGGATACCACGCTGTGGATCAAGAACATCGGCAACAGCGACGCCATCAACGGCGTCTACACCGAGGCCTACATGGGTACTTCACCGGCGCAGAACTATTTCGGCAACGGCTCCAAGGCGCTGGTGACCCTGCCGCGCACGAT
>JBDTPP010000146.1:0-6985 GCA_039932615.1 Pseudoxanthomonas sp. | reverse complement strand
CCGCGGCCTGCGCTGCCGCGGCAGCGGTTTCATCGTGCAAAGACTGGGCCGGGGAAGCGCGCGGGGAACGGGGCATCGGCGGATTCTGGCGTGGCCCGGTTAACGCCTTGCGAATGTCGGATGCGGGATGCTTGACCCCATCCAGCCTTTCCCGGAGACCCGCATGTCCCGATTCCTTGTGCCCGCCGTGGCCGTGCTCACCTTGGCCCTGGCTGCCTGCGCCCCGCAACCGGACGAACAGGAACAAGCCGCGGCGCAATCGGAACAGCGCGCCGAGGAAGCCGCGCAACCCGCGCCGCCGGAACCGGCGGTGGCGGCAGCAGCCTGCGACGATTCGCAGGCGCAATGGGCGATCGGCAAGCAGGTCACCGACGCCGATGTCGAACAGGCGCGCAAGGACGTGGGCGCGGAAACCGCGCGTACGCTCAAGCCGAACCAGCCGGTCACCCTTGAATACAACGCCAATCGCCTGAACCTGGACCTGGACGATACCGGCCTGGTCACCGCGATCCGCTGCGGCTGAGCCGCAGGCATACCCGGCGCACTGCGTTCTTCCCATCAACAAGCCGACCCCGGTGCCCAAGCCTTTGAGGATCGTGGCCGCGATCCTTTACCTGGCCGTGGGTGCATGCGCGCAAGCGCCGGTTTCCGTAACGGCGACCCCGCAAGCAGCGGACCAACCGGCTTCACCCGCGCATTGCGATGCAACCAACGTTACCGCGGCGGTCGGACGACTGCCCTCGGTCGAGGTGGTGGAGGCGGCGCGCAAGGACGCCGGCGCCGAAGTCGTGCGTACCCTGCGCCCGGGCCAGGCCATCACCAGGGAATTCCGCATCGGCCGGCTCAACCTGGTGCTGGATGCCGAGGGCAGGATCGCAAGCGCGCATTGCAGCTAGGGCGCTGTGAATCGCTATCGCGATCGCTCCCCGGCCATTACTTCCAGCACCCGGCTTTGACGGCAATAAGGCCTAGGGTTCATCGAACCTTTGCCCCGAAAGAAGAAAGCGCTATGTCCTTCTGGAAGTACGGCTTCACGATCAGCGCGCCATGCGGGCATCGGGCCTCCGAGACCACGACGCTATGACCAGCGAGGACAAGCTCAGCCGATTGGCGGGGCTGTTGTACCTCCTCGTCGTGGTGACCGGCATCTTCAGCCTGGCCTACGTGCCTTCGCAGATCAACGTGGCGAACGATCCCGCCACGACGGCCAACAACATCGTCGTGTGCGAATCCTTGTTCCGGTTCGGCATCGCCAGCTTCATGCTCGAGCAAGTCGCATTCCTGCTGCTGCCTTTGGTTCTTTTCCGGCTGTTCCGTTCCACCGACCCCACCGCCGCCGTGCTCATGGTGGCGCTTGCGGTCGCCAGCGTGCCGGTCGCGCTGGTCAGCGTGGGCCACCGGCTGGACGCGCTCGCGTTATTGACCGACGCCGGCTTCAGCCAGGCATTCGCCCCCGCGCAGCTGCAGGCGATGGCCAGCCTGTCTCTCGAAGCGTACCGAAACGGACTCCTGGTCACCCGCCTGTTCTGGGGGCTGTGGCTGCTCCCCTTCGGCTACCTGGTGCTGAAATGCGGCTTCCTGCCGAAGCTGCTGGGCCTTCTGCTGATGCTGGGTTGCCTCGGCTACATGATCAACGTATTCGGAGAGCTGCTGGTTCCGCACTACTCCGACACACTGGTCTCGAACTATGCGGGGCTGCCGGCCGCCATCGGCGAGATTGGTACCTGCCTGTGGCTGCTGCTGGTCGGAGCACGGCGGCCGAAGAACAACCCTGGCTGACGATCCGTTCAAGCCGGACCGGCTTGCGGATCATTCTGTCAGTCGACTTGATCCAGACATCGAATCGGTTGTTCGCTTCGACCGAATCCGGGGCATCGAAACAGTTGCCAATGTAACTACCGGGCCACGTGTGCAGCCGTGTTGCGGCACCGCAACATCTATGCTTTAGTCGGGTCTCCGGAGACATTCCAGTAGCGCCGCTTGCGCAGGGTGCGGTGTCGCCGTCACTTCGCTGACCGGCGTGAGCCGGCGGCCTTATCCGGCTGGAACTGATGGACCCCCGCAGCAACCTGGGACTCTACGACCCGAACGACGAACGCGATGCCTGCGGTTTCGGCATGGTCGCGCAACTGGATGACCAGCCTTCCCGATCACTGGTCGATACCGCCATCGCCGCGCTGTCGCGCATGACCCATCGCGGTGGCGTCGCTGCCGACGGCCTCACCGGTGACGGCTGCGGCCTGCTGATCCGCAAACCCGATGTGTTCCTGCGTGCATTGGCCAGCGAAGCCGGCATCGCCGTCGGGTCGCGCTACGCGGCCGGCCTGGTGTTCCTGCCACGCGAAGCGCAGCCGGCCGCGCAATGCCGCGCCATCATGGAAGAGGAATTGCGTCGTGCCGGGGTGTCGCCGCAGGGCTGGCGCGTACTGCCGACCGATGACTCGGTCTGCGGACAACTGGCGAAAGACACGCTGCCGCATATCGAGCAGCTGTTCGTCGATGCCGGCTCAGGCCAGGACGACGACGCGTTTTCGCTGGCGTTGTTCCTCGCCCGCCGGCGCGCGGAGCAACGTTTGCGCGAGGTCGCCGACTTCTACGTGGTGACCCTGACCGCGCATGCGATCGGCTACAAGGGCATGGTCCTGCCGGACAAGCTGTCCACGTTCTTCCCCGACCTGCAGCGCAACGACCTGGCCGCCAGTGCGGTGGTGTTCCACCAGCGCTTCTCCACCAACACCCTGCCGCGCTGGCCGCTGGCGCATCCGTTCCGGCTGCTCGCCCACAACGGCGAAATCAACACCATCGAAGGCAACCGGCGCTGGGCGCAGGCGCGCAGCAAGGTCTGGCAGACGCCGCGTTTCGACATTGCCGAATTCGACCCGGTGATCTCCATGCACGGCTCGGATTCGCAAAGCCTCGACAACATGCTGGAGCTGCTGGTGGCCGGCGGCATGGACCTGCTGCAGGCCTTGCGCATCCTGGTTCCACCGGCGACGCAATCGCTGGAGTTCAAGGATCCGGACCTGGCCGCGTTCTACGAGTTCTATGGCCTCAACACCGAGCCGTGGGATGGTCCGGCTGGCATCGTCGCCTGCGATGGCCGCTACGCCGCGTGCATGCTGGACCGCAACGGGCTGCGTCCGGCGCGCTGGTTGCTGACCTCCGACCGCCATTTCCTGGTCGCCTCCGAAGCCGGGGTCTGGGAACTGCCGGCCGAGCGCATCACCCGCAAGGGCAAGCTCGGCCCGGGCGAGATGATGGCCATCGACCTCAAGCGCGGCGACCTGCTGGACAGCGAGGCCATAGACCGCATCAACCGCGGTCGCGCGCCGTACAAGCAATGGCTGCACCAGGGCGTGACCTACCTGCAGACCGAGCTGATCGATCCGTCGCTGACCGATGCGCCGTTCGATGAAAAAACCCTGCGCGGCTATCACAAGCTGTTCCAGCTCAGCGGCGAGGAAATCGAACACGTGTTGCGTCCGCTGGCCGAGACCGAGCAGGAAGCCACCGGTTCGATGGGCGATGACATCCCGATGGCGGTGCTGAGCCGGCAGACGCGGCCGCTGTACGACTATTTCCGCCAGGCCTTCGCCCAGGTCACCAATCCGCCGATCGATCCGCTGCGCGAAGACTGCGTGATGTCGCTGACCACCCAGCTGGGCCGGGAAACGAACATCTTCCACGCGGGCCCGGAAACGGTGAACCACATCATCCTCAATTCACCGGTGCTGTCGCAGCGCAAGCTGCGCCAGATCGTGAAGATGTCGCCGTACGACGAGAAGCATCGCTACATCGATCTGTCCTACGACCTACAGGAAGGCCTGAAGGCCGCGATCGCGCGCATCTGCGCCGAAGTGGAAGCAGCGGCCCACGAGGGCATGGTCATGGTCGTGCTCAGCGACCGGCGGCCGCAGAAGGGACGGCCGGTGGTGCACGCGTTGCTGGCCACCGGCGCGGTCCACCATCACCTGTCCCGCGCCGGGCTGCGCTGCGCGGTCAACCTGATCATCGAGACCGGCACCGCGCGCGACCCGCACCACATCGCCTGCCTGCTCGGGTTCGGCGCCACCGCGGTGTATCCCTACCTCGCCTACCAGACCCTGTTTGACCTGGGTCATCGCGGCATCCTGCAACTGAAGAAAGGCGGCGAGCAGGCGCAGATCGGCCGCAGCTATCGCCGCGGCGTGTACAAGGGCCTGTCCAAGATCATTTCCAAGATGGGCATCTGCACGATCAGCAGCTATCGCGGCGCGCAACTGTTCGAGATCGTCGGCCTGGAACCGGAAGTGGTCGCGCTGTGCTTCCCGGATACACCGTCGCGGATCGGCGGGGTCGGGTTCGCCCGGCTCGACACCGAGGCCAGGGAACTCACCCAGCGCGCCTGGAACGACCTGCAGGCGCCGGAAGTCGGCGGCCTGCTCAAGTACGTGCATGGCGGCGAGTACCACATGTACAACCCCGACGTGGTCATGGGCCTGCAACGCGCCACCCGCAGTGGCGACGCTGGCGACTGGCAGCAATACGCCGATGCGGTGAACTCGCGTCCACCCTCGGCGCTGCGCGACCTGTTGCAATTGAAGCAGGCTGATACGCCGACGCCACTGGACGAAGTTGCCGACGCCAGCGACCTGCTGCGCCGTTTCGATACCGCCGCGATCAGCCTGGGTGCGTTGTCGCCGGAAGCGCACGAGGCCTTGGCCATCGCCATGAACCGGCTTGGCGGACGCAGCAATTCCGGCGAAGGTGGCGAGGATCCCGAGCGTTACGGCACCGAAAAGCGCAGCAAGATCAAGCAGGTCGCCTCGGGTCGTTTCGGGGTGACTCCGGCCTACCTGGTCAACGCCGAGGTGCTGCAGATCAAGGTCGCCCAGGGTGCCAAGCCCGGCGAAGGTGGCCAGCTGCCGGGGCACAAGGTCAACGAGATGATCGCGCGGCTGCGTTACGCCAAGCCCGGCATCGGCCTGATCTCGCCGCCGCCGCACCACGACATTTATTCCATCGAAGACCTGGCCCAGCTGATCTTCGACCTTCGCCAGGTGAATCCGACTGCGTTGATCTCGGTGAAGCTGGTTTCGCACGCCGGCGTTGGCACCATCGCCGCCGGCGTGGTCAAGGCCGGCGCCGACCTGATCACCATCTCCGGCCATGACGGCGGCACCGGTGCCAGCCCGCTGAGTTCGATCCGCTACGCGGGCGTACCGTGGGAACTGGGCGTGGCCGAGACCCACCAGGCCCTGGTCGGCAACCAGCTGCGCGTCCGCGCCGTGCTGCAGACCGATGGTGGCTTCAAGACCGGCCTGGACGTGGTCAAGGCGGCGCTGCTGGGCGCGGACAGTTTCGGCTTCGGCACTGCGCCGATGATCGTGCTCGGCTGCAAGTACCTGCGCATCTGCCACTTGAACAACTGCGCCACCGGCATTGCCACCCAGGATGAATTCCTCCGCGCCAAGCATTTCACCGGCCTGCCGGAACGGGTGGAGAACTTCTTCCGCCTGCTGGCCGAGGAAGTGCGGCAGTGGCTGTCGTACCTGGGCGCTCGTTCGCTGGACGAGATCGTCGGCCGCACCGACCTGCTGCAGCAGATCGAACTGTCGCCGCGTCCGGGGGTCAATATCGACCTGTCGCGGTTGCTCAAGCACGTGCGCCAGGAAAGTGGCCACTGCGCGGCGCAGCGCCTGTACGAATCACCGGACAGCCTGGCCACGCAACTCGACGGTTTGATGGCCGCGCCCATCGCGAACAAGAGCGGCGGCGACCAGCGCTTCCTGATCCACAACACCGATCGCTCGATCGGCGCCCGCCTGTCCGGGACCATCGCCCGCGCGCACGGCAACCACGGCATGGACGAGGCGCCGTTGAACCTGCGCTTCCGCGGCACCGCCGGGCAGAGCTTTGGCGCCTTCAACGCCGGCGGCCTGCTGATGGAGCTGGAGGGCGAAGCCAACGACTACGTGGGCAAGGGCATGGCCGGCGGCCGCCTGGTGGTGCGTCCGCCACGCGGTGCGCGGTTTGAAGCGCGCAACACCGCAATCCTCGGCAACACCTGCCTGTATGGCGCCACCGGCGGCGAGCTGTTCGCGGCGGGCCGCGCCGGCGAACGCTTCGCGGTACGCAACTCCGGCGCGCTGGCGGTGATCGAAGGCGCCGGCGACCACTGCTGCGAATACATGACCGATGGCATTGTCATGGTCCTGGGCCGTACCGGGCTGAACTTCGGCGCTGGTTTCACCGGCGGGCTGGCCTACGTGCTGGACCTGGACCGCGATTTCGTCGACCGCTACAACCACGAACTGATCGACATCCACCGGGTTTCACCGGAAGGCTTCGAGAGCCATCGCCAGCACCTGCACAAGCTGATCAGCCGCCACCGCGAACTCACCGGCAGCATCTGGGCGCAGCAGATTCTCGACGAATTCCGCGACTACATCGGCAAGTTCTGGCTGGTGAAGCCCAAGGCGGCAAGCCTGGAGTCGCTGACCGAATCGTTGAGGCGCGCGGCGTGAATACTAGAAACGAGTGGAGAGGAGAGAGAAACGAGTTAGGGCAAAAGTCCACATCCGTACCTCATCCCGATCCAACCATTACCGTTGCTTTTACTCGTTTCTCACTCCTCCCTACTCGTTCCTACGCCCCATGAGCCGCAAACAAGTCTTCCAGTTCATCGAGCTGCCCCGGCAGATGCCGCAGCGCATCCCGCTGGAGCTGCGCGTCAATGGCGACTGGGGCGAGATGTACGGCAAGTTCGCCCTGCCCGAAGCCCAGCACCAGGCCGGGCGCTGCCTGGATTGCGGCAACCCGTATTGCAGCTGGAAGTGCCCGGTCCACAACGCCATTCCGCAGTGGCTGCAGCTGGTGCAGGAGAACCGCATCGAAGAGGCTGCGGCGCTCTGCCACACGACCAATCCGCTGCCGGAGATGTGCGGCCGGGTGTGCCCGCAGGATCGCCTGTGCGAAGGCAGCTGCACGCTGGAGGACGGCTTTG
>JBDTPP010000145.1:0-7030 GCA_039932615.1 Pseudoxanthomonas sp. | reverse complement strand
TGACGAGGGCTCGGCATGCGGGTATTGGTACTGGGTAACGGGGTTATCGGCACGTGCAGCGCGTGGTACCTGGCGCGTGCGGGGTTCGAAGTGACCGTTATCGACCGGCAGCAGGAACCCGCGCAGGAAACCAGCTTCGCCAATGCCGGCCAGATTTCACCGGGCTATGCTTCTCCCTGGGCCGCACCGGGCGTGCCGCTCAAGGCGTTGAAATGGCTGTTCTCCCGGCACGCGCCGCTGGCGATCTATCCGGGCCTGGATCCCCACCAATATCTATGGCTGGCGCAACTGCTGCGCAATTGCACGGCGCCGCGCTATGCGGTCAACAAGGCGCGCATGGTGCGCCTGTCTGAATACAGCCGCGATTGCCTGGATGAACTGCGCGCCGAAACGGGTATTGCCTACGAAGGACGCGAGCTCGGTACTACCCAGTTGTTCCGCACCCAGTCGCAACTGGACGGCGCGGCCAAGGACATCGCGGTACTGGAGCAATATGGCGTGCCTTACGAGCTGCTGGATCGCCAAGGCATTGCGCGCGTGGAGCCGGCGCTGGCGAACGTGTCCGGCCAGTTGACCGGCGCCCTGCGCCTGCCCAACGACCAGACCGGCGATTGCCATCTGTTCACCCGCAAACTTGCGGCGATGGCGCAAGCGGAGGGAGTGGAGTTTCGATTCGGACAGACAATCGAATCGCTGGAAGAAACGGGAGGCCGCATCGCCGGCGTGCGCATCGGCGGAAAGCTCGAAACCGCCGATCGCTATGTGCTGGCGCTGGGAAGTTATTCGCCCGGGTTGCTCGCGCCATTGGGCATCCGCGCCCCGGTGTATCCACTGAAGGGTTACTCGCTGACCTTGCCCATCACCAACCCGGCGATGGCGCCGATGTCGACGATCCTCGATGAGACCTACAAGGTCGCCATCACCCGCTTCGACGAGCGTATTCGCGTGGGCGGCATGGCTGAAGTCGCCGGTTTCGACCTGTCGCTTTCGCCTCGACGTCGGGCCACGCTGGAGAAAGTGGTCGACGATCTGTATCCGCAAGGTGGCGACAAGGCACGCGCTTCGTTCTGGGCGGGCCTGCGTCCGGCCACCCCCGACGGTACCCCGATCGTGGGCGGCACCCGCTATTCCAACCTGTTCCTGAATACCGGTCACGGCACGCTGGGTTGGACCATGGCCTGCGGTTCGGGCCGTTACCTGGCCGATGTGATGGCCAAGAAGGTGCCGCAGATCAGCGGCGAAGGGCTGGACATCTCCCGCTACGGCGGCCGCGTTGCGAGTGAATCCAGGCCATGCGTCCAGCCCGCGCACTGATCGACCTGCAGGCGCTGCGCCACAACTACCGCCAGGCGCGGACGCTGGGCGGTGGCAAGGCGCTGGCGGTGGTCAAGGCCGATGCCTATGGGCATGGCGCGGTCCGCTGCGCGCAGGCGCTGCAGGACGAGGCGGACGGATTCGCGGTGGCCTGCATCGAGGAAGCACTGGAGTTGCGCGAAGCCGGCATCCGCGCGCCAATCCTGTTGCTGGAGGGTTTTTTCGAAGTCGACGAGCTGGCCTTGATCGAAGAACATGGATTCTGGTGCGTGATCCATGCGCAATGGCAGGTGGATGCGCTGGAACGCAGGGCGCGATCACGGCCGCTCATAGTGTGGCTGAAACTCGATTCGGGCATGCACCGGATCGGCTTGTCGGCGGCAGAATGTGAGGCTGCCGCGCACCGCCTTGAAGCGATGCCGCAGGTGGAAGTACAGGTGCTGATGTCGCATTTCGCCCGTGCCGATGAACTGGATCATCCGTATTCCGGCCAGCAAGCCGCCGTTTTCGCAGCCATGCAAGCGCACGTGCACGCCGAAACCAGTTTGTCCAACTCCCCGGCGCTGCTTGGCTGGCCACAGTTGCGAAGTGACTGGGGCCGTCCGGGGTTGATGCTGTACGGCGCCAATCCGTTTGGCCGCGCGCATCCGCTGGCCGATGCATTGCAGCCGGTGATGACCCTGGAATCGCGGATTATCAGCGTGCGCGAACTGCCAGCGGGCGAGCCTATTGGCTACGGCGGGCTTTTCGTCACCACGGCTCCGACCCGCGTCGGCGTGGTCGCAATGGGCTATGCGGACGGCTATCCGCAGAATGCACCCGGCGGAACGGCAGTCGCCATCGATGGCCGTCCTGGCCGGCTGATCGGCCGCGTATCGATGGACATGCTCACCGTGGACCTCACCGATCATCCCGGGGCCGGACTGGGTAGTCTGGTCGAGTTATGGGGCCGGCAGGTACGTGTCTGCGATTTGGCCGCGCAATGCGACGCCAGTCCCTATCAGTTGCTCAGCGGCCTGAAGCGCGTGCCGCGACATTATGTCCATGGCTAGCCAGGCTGCTCACGGCATGGCGAGTTTTCCATGACATTGCACGAACTCGTCACCTGGTCCAGAAATAACAAAGGCCGCGATTGCTCACGGCCTGGTTACTGAAAATATTCTGGCGCCCGAAGTTGGACTCGAACCAACGACCCCCTGATTAACAGTCAAGTGCTCTAACCGGCTGAGCTATTCGGGCGGGGTCGCCATTGTAGGGGCGGCGATTCGGGCAGGCAAGGCTGGTTTGCTGTCGCGAGGGCATTTTTCCTGGTTGGGATACCCCTGTGCATGGGCTAAGCCTGCTTTGTTCAGCTGCCGCAAGGGGTGGATCCGGATGCGGTTTCGCTGCGGATCCGGCCGGTGTTGTTGACGATGACCTGGGCCAGCAGTTTGTCCTCGCGGCACAGGCGCACGCTGAGGTTGCTGCCGGCGCTGCGGCCATCGGGCAGGTAGCGCAATTGCGTGCGTCCGGCTGAGGAAACGATGCGCAGGGAGGGGTGGATGGGCGCATTTTCATCGCGCAGGATGTCCTGGCGGGAATCGGGTTGGCGGTTGCCATCGGCATCAAAGAACATCAGCCAGCCCTGGCTCCAGTCGCCATCACTCCGGCAGCCGCCGGCCCGGTCGGAAGGGCAGACCACCGTGGGGATGCGATAGGTGATGGCGGTGCTGCGGGCCGAAGCCATGTGCGCGGTCAGCAGGTGCATGGCGGAACTCGCGCGCTGGCTTTCGACCAGCCCGGCGTAAGAAGGAACGCCGATCAGCAACAAGATGGCGGCGATTGCCAGGACCGTCAGGGCCTCGACCAGGCTGAAGCCATCCCGCATCCGGGTGGGGAATCTGCATTCGGCCTGATACTGGGTGAAATGACGGGTCGGATCGAATTCGGTACGCGTCCTGCGCATGTTGATCTCCTGGTGGGCCCTGTCCGGGCCTGATCAGATTCCTCGCATCCCTCCAGGTATTGAATCGGCGGGCGGCCTGTCGTGGCGTAGGAATTCCCCTGACATCGTCGTAATCCCGCCCGCCGGTATACTGGCCAGTCGCCACAGAATCCCCACCATGACCGAACGTTTCGAACTTGTTTCCCCGTATTCCCCCGCTGGCGACCAGCCGCAGGCAATCGCCAGGCTCATCGAGGGATTCGAATCGGGCCTGGCCAAGCAGACCCTGCTCGGTGTCACCGGCTCGGGCAAGACCTACACCATCGCCAACGTCATCCAGGCGGTGCAGAAGCCGACCCTGGTGATGGCGCCGAACAAGACCCTCGCCGCGCAGCTGTATGGGGAATTCAAGTCGTTCTTCCCGCACAACTCGGTCGAATACTTCGTCAGTTACTACGACTACTACCAGCCCGAAGCCTACGTGCCGTCGTCGGATACCTTCATCGAGAAGGACAGTTCGATCAACGAGCATATCGAGCAGATGCGCCTGGCCGCGACCAAGGGCCTGCTGTCGCGCCGTGACACGATAGTGGTGGCCACCGTCTCGGCCATCTACGGCCTGGGCGCGCCGGAGGACTATCTGTCGCTGCGGCTGATCCTGTCGCGCGGCGAGCACATCGACCAGCGCGACCTGATCAAGCACCTGACCCAGTTGCAGTACACGCGCAACGAATATGAACTGCATCGCGGCACGTTCCGGGTCAAGGGCGAGGTCATCGACGTGTTCCCGGCCGAATCGGACATCGAGGCGCTGCGCATCGAGCTCTTCGACGGCGAGATCGAGAACCTGACCCTGTTCGATCCGCTGACCGGCGAGACCCTGCGCAGGCTGCCGCGTTTCACCATCTACCCCAAGACCCATTACGCCACCACCCGCGATCGCGTGCTAGCGGCCATCGAGACGATCAAGGTCGAACTGAAGGCGCGGCTTGAAGAGTTGTACGCACAGAACAAGCTGGTGGAAGCGCAGCGTCTGGCCCAGCGCACCCAGTTCGACCTGGAGATGATGGCCGAGGTTGGTTACTGCAACGGCATCGAGAACTACTCGCGCCACCTCACCGGCAAGCTGCCCGGCGAACCGCCGCCGACCCTGTTCGACTACCTGCCTCCCGACGCGCTGCTGGTGTGCGACGAATCGCACGTGACCATTCCGCAGATCGGAGCGATGTACAAGGGCGACCGCTCGCGCAAGACGACCCTGGTGGATTTCGGTTTCCGCCTGCCTTCGGCGCTGGACAACCGGCCGCTGAAGTTCGAGGAATGGGAAATGCGTTCGCCTCGCAGCATCTATGTTTCGGCGACGCCGGGGCCCTATGAATTGCGCGAGTCGGGTGGGGAAGTGGTGGAACTGGTGGTGCGCCCGACCGGGTTGATCGATCCGCCGGTGGAGATCCGGCCGGTGGCTTCGCAGGTCGACGACGTGCTGTCCGAAATCAACCTGCGCGTGGCCATGGGCGACCGGGTGCTGATCACCACCCTGACCAAGCGCATGGCCGAGAACCTGACCGAATACCTGGGCGAGCATGGGGTCAAGGTGCGCTACCTGCACTCGGACGTGGATACGGTGGAGCGGGTCGAGATCATCCGCGACCTGCGCCTGGGCAAATTCGACGTGCTGGTCGGCATCAACCTGCTGCGCGAAGGCCTGGACATGCCGGAGGTGTCGCTGGTGGCGATCCTGGACGCGGACAAGGAAGGCTTCCTGCGTTCGCGCGGTTCGCTGATCCAGACCATCGGCCGCGCCGCCCGCAACCTGCGTGGCAAGGCGATCCTGTACGCCGACAAGATCACCAACTCGATGCAGGCGGCGATCGACGAAACCAACCGGCGCCGCGAGAAGCAGGTCGAATACAACCTGGAGCACGGCATCACCCCGGTCTCGGTGGCCAAGCCCATCGTCGATATCCTGGAAGGTGCGCGCAGCGATGCGGCCAACGAGGGTGGCCAGGGCGGCAAGGGGGGGCGCGGCAAGGCCCGACGGGTGGCCGAGGAGGCGACGGACTACGCTTCCTTCACTCCCGCCCAGATTGCCGCCCGACTCAAGCAACTGGAGCAGCGCATGTACCAGCACGCACGCGATCTTGAGTTCGAGGACGCAGCGCGCCTGCGCGACGAGATCCACAAGCTCAAGGACGCCAGTCTGGTCATGTGAAAGGCCTGATTCACCGGGCCTTCCACCGCAGGACGCCGCCTTGCCATCCAGATTCCGCCGTATCCTGATGGCTGCCCGCCGATAGTTCTCGGGGCTGCCGGCTGCCGATTCCGCAGCAGGCACATGGATGTTATGATGCGCGCCCCTGAAAGCGTGCTTTCGGGCATACCGGGCGGTTAGCTCAGCGGTAGAGCACTACCTTGACATGGTAGGGGTCACAGGTTCGAACCCTGTACCGCCCACCACGCTTGCAGGCGCGGTTCTTGCAGACGTGGCCCCGGCAACGGCGACAATCCAGAGGTGGCGGCGATGGGCCGTCCAGCGTGCGACATGAGCACTACCAATTTCCCCTGCTGACTCCTTGCTCGCCTCTTTCGTTGGTGTACCGAAGGCGCGCAGCGCCTTTTTTCGTTTCTGGAACCGAAGAATGATCACGATCACGCTCCCCGACGGCAGCCGCCGCGAATTCGAAAACCCCGTCAGCGTCATGGAAGTGGCCCAGTCCATTGGCGCCGGCCTGGCCAAGGCCACCTTGGCCGGTAGCGTGGACGGCAAGCTGGTCGATGCCGGCGACCGCATCGACCACGACGCCTCGCTGCGCATCATCACCCCCAGGGACGAGGAAGGGCTGGAGATCATCCGCCACTCCAGCGCGCATCTGGTGGGGCACGCTGTGAAGCAGCTGTTCCCCGCGGCAAAGATGGTGATCGGCCCGGTCATCGCCGAGGGCTTCTACTACGACATCTGGAACGAGCGCCCGTTCACGCCTGAGGACCTGGCTGCGATCGAGCAGCGCATGCGCGAGCTGATCGAACAGGACTACGACGTGGTCAAGAAGGTCACCCCGCGCGCGGAAGTGATCGAAGTATTCAAGTCGCGGGGCGAGGACTACAAGCTGCGCCTGATCGACGACATGCCTGTCGAGACCGCGATGGGCCTGTACTACCACCAGGAATACGTGGACATGTGCCGCGGCCCGCACGTACCCAATACGCGGTTCCTGAAGTCGTTCAAGCTCACCCGCATTTCCGGTGCCTATTGGCGCGGCGATGCCAAGAACGAGCAGCTGCAGCGCATCTACGGCACCGCGTGGGCGGACAAGAAGCAGCTCGAGGCCTACATCACCCGCATCGAGGAAGCCGACAAGCGCGACCACCGCAAGATCGCCAAGCAGCAGGAGCTTTTCCACCTGCAGGAAGAGGCGCCGGGCCTGGTGTTCTGGCATCCCAGGGGCTGGGCCATCTGGCAGGTGGTCGAGCAGTACATGCGCAAGGTTTACCACCACACCGGCTACGGCGAAGTGCGTTGTCCGCAGATCCTGGACGTGTCGTTGTGGCAAAAATCCGGTCACTGGGACAACTACCAGGACAACATGTTCTTCACCGAATCGGAGAAGCGCACCTATGCGCTGAAGCCGATGAATTGCCCGGGCCACGTACAGGTGTTCAACCAGGGCCTGCACAGCTATCGCGACCTGCCGATCCGCTACGGCGAATTCGGCGCGTGCCATCGCAACGAGCCTTCCGGCGCGCTGCACGGCATCCTGCGCGTGCGCGGCTTCACCCAGGACGACGGCCACA
>JBDTPP010000144.1:0-7120 GCA_039932615.1 Pseudoxanthomonas sp. | reverse complement strand
GCACCCGCGCCACCATCGATTCCGGCGCCCGATGAATCCGTTGGCGGCCGCCTGCTGGGCGGAGACGAAGCAACAGCCACAGCAGGCGCCGAGCTACCCGAGGCCATGGCAGAGGCCATGCCCGAAGCGATGCCGGAAGCCAGGCAGGAGCGCTGGATCAACGCGCGCCTGGAAGACCATCCGCAAGGCGAGTCGCTGAAGATAGCCCAAGTTTATACGCTCGCCTTTGGAATCGATGCGCAGGCGTTGGAGGATCTCGGCCCGGGATCTTCGGTGCCTTCGCAGGTGGTGGTCCCGCAGGACCAGGCTGAACTCACGCTCACCGTGCAGTTGAACAGCGACGACTTCAGCATCAACGATGCGGCACGCCCATTGCGCGTTTTCGCTTCGGGACTGTCTTCGGGACGTGCGCGCTTCGACATCACCCCGCTGCACGATGGTCCCGGAACGCTGGTGGCGACTTTCCACAAGGACGGCAACTTCGTCCAGCAGATGACGCTGGTGCTGCAGGTCGGCGACGCGACCGCGCCATCTCCCCAAGCCACGCGCGCCGGACGCCCGCTGCTCGCTTCCCGGAACCTGCGCAAGCGCGATGTCGGCATCTCGGTGGTTCCTGCAGCCGTGGGAGGATTCGACTGCACCGTATGGGGCGCCACGCAGGCGCGCGCGCACCTGCCTATCCAGGAGGCCGAACTGGCCGATGCCATCGAGCAGCTACGCAAGGCGCTGATGACCGTGGTCATGCGCAAGTCCGCGTCGAAGTCGTTTCCGTTCCAGGATGCCATCGACATCGCACCCGAGCATCGCGACGCCGCGCTGGTCGAACTCGCCAGGGCCGGTTACCTGCTCTACCGCATGCTGTTCCACCATCCGGCCGCCGACCTGCAATGCAAGGCAATCGGCGACTGGTTGCGCAAGCAGGCGCTAGACGCCAGCACCATGCTGACCCTGCAGGTGATCGGCGAAGGCTTCCCCGTACCCTGGGCGTTGCTGTACATGGCAGACGGCTGGGATGAAAGCACGGTTACTTGGGAAGGTTTCCTCGGCCTGCGCCACGTCATCGAGCAGATCCCGCTGCAGAACGACATGTCCACCGCGGACAGCCTGATCGAGGAACAGCCGGCCGGTCTTTCGGTCAGCCTCAACCTCAATACCGGCATCGATGCGCAGATGAAGATGGACGTAGTTCAGCGCCAGGCCAGCTACTGGACGGCGCTGAAGACCACCCGTCCGGGATTGCGCGTCACCACCCGCACGCAGGCGTCCGAATTATTGAGCGCGCTGGCCAGCAGCGAGACCGACGACCAGATCCTTTATCTGTTCTGCCATGCCACCACGGTGGGCCTGGGCGGCGTCGGCGGACCCAACGGCTCCAGCCTCACGCTGTCCAACGACAAGGCGGTGACGCTAGCCGATCTAAACCTGATGGCCGCCACCGACCGGAAATTGAAGGGTAATCCGCTGGTCTTCATCAACGCCTGCGAATCGGGCGAGCTCTCGCCGATGTTCTACAACGGCTTCGTGCCCTACTTCATGAGCAAGGGCGCGCGTGGAGTCATCGGCACCGAGTGCAAGATGCCCGCGCTGTTCGCCGCCGAATGGGCGCGTTTGTTCTTCGACGAACTACTCGCCGGCAAGCCACTGGGTCAGACCTTCCTGGACCTGCGGCGCAGGTTCGTCATCGACCACGGCAATCCACTCGGATTGCTCTATGGTCTGCACAGCAACGCGGACGTGCAACTGGTCGGCGGCGCCACGCCTGCCGATCCCTGATCCGAAGCCTTCCCCAGCAAGGAGCAAAGCCATGCGCATAGACGTCCCCGACAGCGATCTGCATTACCACCTGGTCAACTTCGACAAGCATGGCAGCGAACGCGACGAGAATGGCGCCCTGGCCAGCAACCAGCTGGTCGCGCTGCTGGGTGCTGCGGTTGCGCCGGTCACCGACGTGTTCCTGCTGAGCCACGGCTGGAAGGGCGACGTGCCCGCGGCGATCCAGCAATGCAACGACTGGATCGGACAGATGGGCAGGATGACCGAAGACCGCGCGAAAATACGCGCGTTGCGGCCCGGCTTCAACCCGTTGATCGTCGGCATCCACTGGCCCAGCCAGCCATGGGGCGACGAGAAGCTCGGTGGTGGATCCGGCGATGATGGCACCGGCGGACGCGTGCTGTCCGATGACGAACCCAACGTCGATGCACTGGTGGAGGAATATGCGCACGGCATCGCCGACACCCCGCGCGCGCGCCAGTTGCTGCGCGAGATCTTCGAACTCGGAGCGAACCAGGATAGTGCCGATCCACTCGATCCCGCCCTGGCCCAGGCCTATCTGGAGCTGCGCGAAGAAGCCGGGCTGGAGAACGACGAAGACCTTGGCGACGACACGCCGGCGCACTGGAACCCGCGCGAGTGCTGCGACGCAGCGGCCAGCGGTGACATCGGCGACGGCGGACGCCTGCTCGGCGGCGGCGGCGGGATCGGCAATGCGGTGCTTTCTCCATTGCGCCAGTTGTCGTTCTGGAAGATGAAGAACCGCGCCAGGTCGGTGGGGGAAGCCGGCGCCTCCGCACTGCTGCGCAAGCTGCAGGGCGCCGCGCCTGCGCACGCACGCTTCCACCTGATGGGCCACAGCTTCGGCTGCATCGTGGTGTCGGCGGCGATCGCCGGCGAGCCCGGGGGCACGGCACCGCGCCCAGTGCACTCTGCCCTGCTTGTCCAGGGTGCGTTGTCCCTGTGGGCATACTGTTCCGACATCGACGGCAGCCCGGGTTACTTCCATTCGATCATCAAGGACAAAAAAGTCCGCGGCCCCCTGGTGACTACCCGCTCGCAATACGACAGCGCGGTGGGCAAGTACTATCCGATGGGCGCAGGCATCGCCGGACAGAAGACGCTGGCCGAACTGCCGAAGTACGGCGGCGTCGGCAGTTTCGGATTGCAGGGACTGGCGGCGCTGGCGCAGGACCGGCTGATCGGTTCCGCCAGCGAGGACTACGGCTTCGTCGCTGGACGCGTTTACAACCTGGATGCAGGCTCGGTGATCAGGAATGGCGAAGGCGCGTCCGGCGCGCACAGCGACATCGCCCATCCGGAAGTCGCGCATGCCGCCTGGCAGGCGATCATGGCCGGGCTCTAGCGACGCGGTGAAGAAGGCGAAACGCCCCGGCAGGCCGGGGCGTTTCGGTGGAATTCGTATACCGCTTCCGCGCTCAGCGACGCATCTTGCGGACCGTGCGCTTGGCGACAGGCTTCTTGCGGGCCGGGGTGGCGCGCTTGGCGGGGGTCTTCTTGGTCGGCGTGCGGCCGCGGCTGGCTTGCTTTGCCTTCGGCTTCAAGCCCAGCTTGACCAGCACCGGTGCCAGTCGGGCTTCGACATCCGCGCTGAACTGGCTGGCCTTGGCTTCGCCCTGCTCACGCACGCTGGCGATGCCGCCGAGGACGTTGGCCTGTGCATCATTGGCCAATTTGCCGGCCTGCTGCTTCAGGGACTCGACCTTGGCGATGGCGTCATTGGCGGCGTTGCGGGTTTCGCGACGGACGACGGCAATCGCGCCGAGACCTGCGAGCCAGAGGTGGCGGAAGGTGGTTTCCTGCGCCTTGGATTGGGTCTTGGTTTTCTTCTTGGCGGCCATGGGGCGCTCCGGATTACCGGCCCCGATGGCCGGCTTACAGTGATGGAGTCTGCCCAGCGACGATGGAGCAAACACACTATTGGTATCGCTGTCGTGGCTTCTTGTGGGAGCGGCTTCCAGACGCGAGCTCTCGCCTTTGCTTTGGTCCTGCGTCTGATTCGACACAGGAAAGTCAGGTCACTGAACAAGATCAAGAGCTCGCGGCTGGAAGCAGCTCCCACGGTTCTCGGGGCTTGCCAGCCGCAGCGCTCCCGGCCATGCTCGCCGTATTCCTCGGAGGGGAGTTCGACATGGCAGGAAAATCATCGAAGTGGGGCGCATTCCCGCATGACGCCAAGGGCTTCGCGTATGCGGGTGACGCGTTGAAGAAAGCATGGCCCGCATTGCATGCGGGCGACAACGAACCCTACCCCGATGCGAAACGCGCGCAGGCACTGCTCGACGCCGTGGGCAAATCAGCCAAGGGCCTGGATGCCACCACACTTTCAAGCAAACTGCAGGAGGCATGGCGCGCGTTCCACCATGGCGACTTCCAGGCCGCGTTCGAAGCTGGCGAGGCACTGGGACCGCTTGGCGCATCGGTCTCGGTCAAGGCGCTGGGCATCCACGCCACCTACCTGGTCGACGACGATGCGGAAAAACTCAAGCGTTACGAGCAGGCCGCCAAACTGGCCGAAGTGGCGGTCAAGGCACTGCCCGACGAAGCCAACAGTCACTATCGCCATGCCTTCGCGCTGGGCCGCTACAGCCAGGGGCTGAGCATTGCCAAGGCGCTCAAGCAGGGCATCGCCGGCAAGGTGCGCGAGTCGCTCAATACCACGCTTGAACTTGCGCCCAAGCACGCCGAGGCGCATACGGCGCTCGCGCTGTACCACGCCGAGATCATCAACAAGATCGGCGCCATGATCGGCGGCCTGACCTACGGCGCCAAGGCAGCCGAAGCCGAATCGCATATCAAGACCGCGTTGAAGCTGACCCCCGATTCGCCCATCGCCCATGTTGAGCACGGCAACGTGTTGCTGCTGCTTTACGGCAACAAGAAGGAAGACGATGCAGCCACCGCCTTTGAAAAGGCAGGCAAGCTCAAGCCCAGGGACGCGATGGAAGCGCTGGACGCGGCATATGCCAAATCCCAGCTGGAATAAACCTGCGCTGGGCCTGGCCTTGTATGCGCTTGCCGCCGTCGCCTCTGCGCAGGATGGCAAACCCGCCCCTGCAGCCAAGCCACCCGTGGCCAGCGCAACTGCTGCCGGAGCCGATGCGCTGGTCGATGCGCTGACCTGCCGGATCGGCGACGACCGCTATCGGGGTTTGATGGAGGAAATTCGCAACGAGCGCCAAGAGGATTTCCGCCAGACCTATCGGCAATACAGCACTCCGCTGATGGACGTGTACCAGTTGGCGGATCCGGTGCAGGCCTGGGGCAATGTGAGCGACACCATCGTGATCGGGCCCAACCGGGTGATGCTGGCGGTCAAGGGATCGCTGGATGCGGTCACCGCGCAGCTCGAGCATTCGCTGGAACAATCCAGTCAATCGCCGCTGTCCGGCGCACTGGACGACAAGCACGGACTGGTGATCTTCGAGGCTGAACAGCCAGGACTGGAAGGCATGGTGCTACTCGGTTGCGAGTACCGGATACCGGAGATTTCGCTGCTGGATGATCCGGCGGATGCGTGGCGGAAGAAGCCGGCGGCGGATCAGCCCTTGCCGTCATATCCCCTCACAATTCCATTCAATCCCTAGTTGGGCGTCGTGTTGATTATTCCTCCTTTTGGTAACCACCCATGAGACATAGCGAAAGACACAGGACGCATCGAACAGGGTGGCTTCGCGCTGCCGTTCTGGGGGCGAACGATGGGATCGTTTCCACCGCCAGCCTTGTGTTGGGTGTGGCCGCCGCTGGAGCCAGCACGAAAGCCATACTTGTTGCGGGAGTTGCCGGGCTGGTTGCTGGCGCCATGTCCATGGCAGCTGGTGAGTATGTCTCGGTAAGCTCACAAGCCGATACCGAACGCGCGGACCTGGCTCGTGAGAGCCAGGAGTTGGCTTCGAACCCCGAACAGGAACAGGAAGAACTGGTGTCGATCTACGTCAAGCGTGGCCTGGATCGGGCATTGGCGTTGAATGTTGCCGGTCAGCTCATGGCCCACGATGCACTCGCCGCACACGGCCGAGACGAGTTGGGTATATCCGAGACACTGGCCGCGAAGCCAGTGCAAGCTGCAATCGCCTCGGCTGGAACATTTGCCGCTGGGGCTGCACTTCCGCTGCTGATGGTGTTCTTGCTTCCGCCTGCTGCGCTGATGTGGGGGCTCGCAGTCAGCTCGCTCCTATTCCTTGCGCTGTTGGGCATGCTGGCTGCTCGCGCAGGCGGCGCACCTGTGCTCGGATCCGTATTGCGGGTCTCTTTCTGGGGAGCCTTGGCAATGGGCTTGACCGCCGGAGTCGGGGCGATTTTTGGTGTGACCGCATGAAAAGCATGAAGTCGGGAAGCGCGGCGCTTGGCCATTCATTCAAGCCGAACGCGCAGCACGGCGGCTTGATTCGCGCGATGGAACCGCTTGGGAGATCACTATGGGCTGGCTGATTACCAAGTATCTGCTTACCGCAGCCGTCGTTGTCATCGTGTCCGAGGTGGCAAAGCGCAGTGACAAGCTCGGAGGATTTATCGCCGCGCTCCCCTTGATCACATTCCTCGCGCTCATCTGGCTCTACATCGAGAAGCAGCCACAAGCCAGAATATCCAACCATGCCTGGTATACGTTCTGGTATGTGGTGCCAACGCTCCCCATGTTCCTCGTGTTCCCACTGCTATGGCCCCGCCTGGGGTTCTGGCTGACCATGCTGGCCAGCATTGGCATCACCGTACTTTGCTTTGGCCTGTTCGCCGGTATTCCTGCCATCATTTTAGGTCACATCGCGCATTTGAAAATCCGTCGCGAGCCGCAGAAATATAAAGGCGCAGGCTTTGCGATTACCGGATTTACCCTCGGTTACCTCTCGATCCTAACCACCATTGCTCTTTATCATGATCCCTTTGCCGGTATGGGACTCAGGTAAAGGCTTCTCCAAGCCAGCCTTTGAAACTCATATTCCGGAGGGTAACTCTGCCTTTTAGATCAGGTTTTTGCTGGCTGGGCCAGCGTGGGCTTTCATCCTTACTCCCTCAAATTTCTGTCAGAATATGCACACTGACCCCTATTTTCTGACCCCTATTTTTTATGGGCAAATCGTCGCGGAAGATGAGTCTAGATGATGGGTCCCTTCTACACCAAGTTTCTGTCAGAATATGCACACTGACCCCTATTTTTTTGACTGGAACCTTTTGAGTTCGCGGGTCAGTTTGATCCTCCCTGGCGCATGTTTCTAACTTGAACAGTTGCGTGAGCCCTAGAGCTGACCCCTTTTCCTTTTTTGAGTAGTAGTGAGCTAGTTTGGTTGACAGAAATTTTTAAAGAAGGATTATTGAGGAGTGTAGAGGC
>JBDTPP010000143.1:0-7146 GCA_039932615.1 Pseudoxanthomonas sp. | reverse complement strand
CATCGCCCGCGGCTACCTGATCGGCAGCGGCTGGAAGGATTACCAGCGCACCGGCGCCGTCAGCGGCATCGCCCTGCCCGGCAACCTGCGCCAGGCGGAGAAACTGCCGGAACCGATCTTCACCCCCTCGACCAAGGCCGCGGTCGGCGACCACGACGAGAACATCGACTTCGACACCATGGTCAAGGCGGTCGGTCCGGAACTGGCCGAACGCGTGCGCGACGCGACCCTGCGCATGTACGCGTTCGCCGCCGACTACGCCGCGCAACGCGGGATTCTGCTGGCCGACACCAAGTTCGAATTCGGCACCGATGCCGATGGCCGCCTGTACGTGATGGACGAAATGCTGACTCCGGATTCCTCACGTTACTGGCCAGCGGACCAGTACGAAGTGGGCACCAGCCCGCCGAGCTACGACAAGCAGTTCGTGCGCGACTATCTGGAAACCCTGGACTGGGACAAGACCGCGCCGGGACCGAGGCTGCCGGCGGAAGTGATCGAACGCACGTGGGCGAAGTATGCCGAGGCGTTGCAGAAGCTGGCGGAGATCACCGTCGATTGATTGCCGCCGGGCCTATTTCGAATCGCCAGTTTCCGATCATCATCCCCGCCTACGCGGGGATGATGATTCACGCTTCCGACGCGGCCGTCCGTCCGCTGACCCGAGTACCTCAACCCAAGGCCCAACCATGAAGATCGGCTATCTCTATCTTGGTATCGCCATCGTCGCCGAGGTCATCGCCACCAGCGCGCTGAAGGCCTCCGAAGGTTTCACCAGGACCGGGCCCAGCCTCATCGTCGCCATCGGCTATGGCATCTCCTTCTATTTCCTCTCGCTGGTATTGAAGACCGTGCCGATGGGCGTGGCTTATGCGATCTGGTCAGGCGTGGGCATCGTGTTGATTGCTGCTATCGGCTGGCTGCTGATGAAGCAGCCACTGGATACCCCCGCCTTGCTGGGCATCAGCCTGATCGTAGCCGGAGTGGCCGTGATCCAGCTGTACTCGAAAACGACTGTCCATTAAAAAGAGCCTGGATGGGTGCACCCGTTCGTGGTCAGCCTGTCGAATCACGGCTCTTGCGACAGAGCGGAACGGCCCGCGCGAATCGGCTATGCTCAATACCATTGCGGACTGATCCTCGGGAGGGATGCATGAATGCGACGCTACAACGCCCCATCGACCGCTGGTTCGCCAGCTACTCGAACGACCACCAGAACGCCACCAACCAGCTGATCCATGTATTTGCGGTGCCCGCGATCCTGTGGTCGGTGGTGGCGTTGATCTGGTGCATCCCCCCGCTCGGCACCCTGTTCAACCACGGGATATGGGCGGCGCTGGCGATGTTCGCCACCTGGATGTTCTACAACCGCCTTTCCCGGCCGATTGGCTACGGGATGCTGGTCGCGTTCTTCACCATCGGCTGCCTGTGCCGGCTTTTAAATGCCGAACTGGGCTTGCGCGGCCTGTTGTATCTGGCCATCGGCGTATTCGTGGTGGCGTGGATCGCGCAATTCATTGGCCACAAGATCGAAGGCAAGAAGCCGAGCTTCTTCACCGACCTGGTGTACCTGCTGATCGGCCCGATCTGGGTGCTGTCCAAGTTCTACCGCAAGATGGACTGGAAGTACTGACTGCACCGTAGCACCGTAGCCTCAAATGGCGAACATTTCCTGGCTGGGCTGGAATCTGCGGGGCGCATAACCGAAATCCCGTCGCGCCGCTTCCGCATCAAACACCAGGTCCTCGCTCATGCGCGCCACGGCCGCATCGTTCAAGCCCTGCATCCTGCCGAACAATTTCGCGCCCGAGAGCACAGCCCTGAATAACGGCGCCGGCACCCGGATCAATCGCGCCGGCGGCTGTAGCGACGCGAGCGTGCGTTCCACCATCTGAGCATACGCAAGCGTTTCGCCTCCGGGCAATGCATAACTGCGGCCCTCGGTCGCTTCGGCATCCACTGCCGCCAGCGCGGCGTCGGCGAGATCCTGCACATGCACAGGTTGGCGCAAGCCGTTGGCGTCGAGCGGCAGCATGAAGAAGCCCGCGCGTCGCGCTAGTTGCGCGATCTGGGTCAACGTTCGATCACGCGCCGCGCCATAGACCAAGGTGGGGCGCAGCACAGTGGCTCTGGCCTGGTGTTTGTTCGCGCTTGCGAATACCCGTGCTTCCGCGTCGTGCAGGCGGCCGGCCACATCGCGTTCGTACGCATCACCGGAATCCTGTTTGGTTTCGATGCTGGTCGAACCGAAGGCGATCACGCGCGGCGCGATGACGACTGCCCCCGCATACCAATGCGAGAAATGATCCAGTGGACCCAGGCTGAAGATCGCATCGACGCATGCGGGCAAGCCCTGCGCCTGGTGCAGGTCGCCACGCAACCAGGTCAGCCGCTCGCGATCGGCTTGCGGAGTGCGCGATACCGCGACGACCTGCCAGCCATTGGCCAGCAGCCGTTCGATTACCGGAACGCCGATCTGGCCGCTGCCGCCGAAGACCAGGGCGCTGCGCATTCAGTCCCTGCGCGGTTTCAAGGTGCAGCGCAGCCACACCCATCCGATCAAGGCCGAGATCACTGAGGCGCACAACACCCCCAGCACCGAGGCTTCGCCGAAATGCCCACCGATGGCGGAATAGGCCAGGTTGGAGATGAAAAGACTCATGGTGAAGCCGACGCCGCACAACATGCCCAGGCCGACCATGGCCTTGAAATCCATTCCCTCGGGGAACCGCGCGACACCCGCCGCGCGCGCGATCAACGCCACCGCGACGATGCCCACCGGCTTGCCCAGGACCAGGCCCAGCACGATACCCAGCGGCACCGGCGCCAGGACATCGCTCATCTGCAGGCCACCCAGCGCCAGCCCCGCATTGGCGAAGGCGAACAACGGCAATACCAGGTACGCGACCCAGGGATGCAGCGTGTGTTCCAGCGATTCCAGCGGGGAAGGCGAGTCGGCAGTTTTGCCGCGCAACGGAATCAGCAGGCCGGTGACCACGCCGGCAAGCGTGGCATGCACACCCGACTTCAATACGAAATACCAGACCAGTGCGCCGAGCAACAGGTAAGGCCCCAGCCGGGTCACTCCACGCCAGTTGAGCAACAGCATCAGGCCGATGCCGGCGCCGGCCCAGGCCAGCATGCCGGCATCGAGTTCGTGGGTATAGAAAATGGCGATGATCAGGATCGCGACCAGGTCGTCGACCACTGCAATCGTCGACAACAGCAACTTCATTCCCAACGGCACCCGTGACCCCAGCAACGCCAGGATGCCGAGGGCGAAGGCGATGTCAGTGGCGGTGGGAATGGCCCAACCGCGCAACGCGGCAGGATCCCCCTGGTTGACACCCCAGAAAAGGATGGCCGGCACCGCCACACCGCCGATGGCGCACAGTACCGGCAACAGCATCTGCTCGCGACTGGAAAGCTGGCCGCTGAGCGTCTCGCGCTTGATCTCCAGCGCGACCAGCAGGAAAAACACCGCCATCAAGCCATCGTTGATCCAGTGTTCGGCGCCCTTGACCAGTCCGAAATCGCCGATGGTGAAACCGATGGGCAGATGCCGGAACGCTTCATAGGCATCGTGCCAGGGCGAGTTGGCCGCGATCATTGCCAGCGCGGCGACGGCCATCAGCGTGATGCCGGCGGCGGCCTGCAAGCGGAAGAAATCGCGCAGCAATTCGATGGCGCGTGAGACGGGATTGACTGGGCTCATGCGCCAAGTATATCGGGTGCCATTACGAGCCCTTTCAGTTAAGGATCAGCAACAGCTCCAGTGCTATCCAGCCGAGAAAGGCCACGAACAGGACCGTGCCTTCGGTCTTGCTGATGCGCAGGTCGCCGCGCAGCATCGGATACAGCACCAGCACGAAGGCGATCGCGGCTGGCAGTTCCAGCTTCACGAAGGACTCGGGCAAGGGCAACGGACGCAGCGCGGCCATGCCGCCGATAACCACCAGCAGATTGAACAGGCTGGAGCCGATCACGTGGCCCACCACCATGTCGCCCTGCCCGCGCCGCGCCGCGGCGATGGCGGCGGCGACTTCCGGCAAGGCGGTGCCGATCGCCACCGGCAACAGGCCGACCAGCAACGGCGACCAGCCCCAGGAAGCCCCGATCATCGGTGCGCTCTGGACCACGAACTTCGCGCCGAAGTACAGCAGCGTGCAGGCGACCGCGAAGCGCAGCAGGTTCATCCACAACACACTTCGGGTGCTGGCATAGGCAGCGATGCTTTCGCGCACTTCGACCGACTCGCGTCCGTTGCGCGCCAGCATGAAGCCCAGCACCGCCACGAAGGCGAGCAACAGCACGATGCCCTCGACCCGGCTGATCACGCCATCCAGCCCGAACACGATCAGGGCCAGGCTCGCGACTGCCAGCAGCACCAGCAACGGCGACAGCAGGCGCATGCGCACCAGCAAGGGGGCCGCGATCGCGGCCAGCCCCAGGGTCAGGCCGAAGTTGACGATATTGCTGCCCACCGCGTTACCCAGGGCCAGGTCCTGGGCGCCGACCATATAGGCGCGCGCATTGACGAACAGTTCCGGCAGCGAAGTCCCGAAGGCCACCAGCAACAGACCGGCGACGAAAGGCGAGGCACCGAATTTCTGCGCCAGCCCCGAGGCTCCCTTGACGATGGAATCGCCCCCCAGCGCCAGCAGCACCAGGCCCAACGCGAAAAAACCCCAGGCTTCAGCCATCGTCGCTACTCCCCGTCTGTATTGCGGCTGATTCTATGCCAAAGCGACTGGTGGGAGCGGCGCGTGGGAGCGGCTGCCAGCCGCGAGCTCTTGATCCTGCCCTGCTGTGGCCTGACTTCCCTGTGTGGAACAGGAACAAAGCAAAAGCTCGCGGCTGGAAGCCGCTCCCACAGGAAGCCGCTCCCACGCCGATCCTGCCGGTCAGGAACAACCCTCGACGTAATCGACCTGTGGCGACAGGCCCACGCGCCATGCGCTGACCTTGCCGGCCGCATCGGTCTCGAATACCAGCTTGCTTGGCGCCACGCCGCTGGCGACGATGGAAAGATACTGGCCGCCTTGCACGTACTTGTGCGGCGTGGACTGCAGGCTTTCGCCATAGAGCTTGTGGAGCTGGTCCACGCTCATGCCGACCTTGCCGCCGCCGGGGGCGGCTTCCTTGTCGGTGCCGACGTCATAGCGGACGAATTTGTCGCCTTCGATCATGAAAGAGAAGTCGGAAGGCTTCTTCACCCACTTCGGGGTCAGGTAGTAGCAACCGCCGGCTTCGCCCGGCGTGCCATTGAGCTCGCCGGCCCACGCTGTCTTCGCTTCCTCTACCGTGCTGCCGAATTTCATGTCGCCATAGCCAACGAAGCCTGCCTGGCCTTCGCTCGCACGCGGAGTTTCCACAGCGGTGGGCGCGGTGGCCTCAGGCGCTGGGACAGGCGTTTCGGCAGGCTGTTCAGCAGTGGCGGCAGGCGCTACGTCGGCTGCGGCTGCGGGTGCGGCAGGCTTGCAAGCGACAAGCGAAGCGGTGGCGATGACCACGACCAACAGCAGGGGCGAACGACGCATGGCTGGACTCCGGGAACGTTGGGGGAGACCGGCAAGCTAGCACTTGCGTGTTAACCGCTGCAAATCCGATCGAGACCGCAACCTGGGCGCCGTGTCGGGCATGCATGAAGCGTCGATAAAGTGTGAGGTCTATGGGTTGTCATGCGCGTTTAATCGTCGCCCGGCAGCTTGCGTACGCTCCAGGGGAATCACTCGAAGCCTGCTTCATGCAACCCAACAAGACCGACCAGGCACGCATGGCGCTGCAGTCGCACGCGGGGCCGTTGAGCATGCGCGAGCGGCGAGCGCTGATCCTGTGCGATGGCCAACGCGACCTGAAGGAGCTCACCGCGCTGCTCGGGGTGGATGCACCGGCGCTGGTCATGCACTTGTACGAAACCGGTTATCTCAACAATGCCGTTGTCGAGCAGGCAGCCAGGGTCCCCTCACCACTAGCGGCTCGCGTGCCGGCAGCCGCCAGGATTCCGATTGCCGCTCCAGCACCAGTCCCGGCACAGATCCCTGTCCCGCAAACGCAGGCCAACGGCCCACGCCGCTCGCTGGTGGCCGCCAAGCTCTAACTGATCGGCATACTGGAACTGCAGCGCGACGACGCGGCGGTTGCGCAGAGGAAGCAACTGCAGGCCTGCCAGGACCCGGATGCGATCGTGGCCCATCGGCTCGCCGGTGTGCATTGCCTGCAGCGCATCGCCAGCACGTGACTTGCGCGGCGGGTACGCGATCGATTGGCCGAGCTGTTGCCGGAGCCCTACCTGCCGGCGTTGAAGCTGCTCGACCTGGCTGTGCCGCAATCCTCAGCGGCCTGAGTAGCCGCGACTCAAACCTTCGGTGCGACGAATTCCTTGCGCAGTCCGGCCCAGCACTCCTGGTAGTCACGCTGACGGTGCGCCGCTTCCATGGCATGGCGCGTCGGCCGGATCACAGCCCGGGTCTCGAACATGAAAGCCATGGTGTCCGTGATCACGTCGGGCCTGGACAAGTCGGCGTGGCTGGCCTTTTCGAAGGTGGCCGCATCCGGCCCGTGACCGCTCATGCAGTTGTGCAGCGAGGCGCCGCCGGGCGCAAAACCCGAGGCCTTGGCGTCGTAGGTGCCGTGGACCAGGCCCATGAATTCGCTGGCCACGTTGCGATGGAACCAGGGCGGCCGGAACGTATCCTGGGCCACCAGCCAGCGTGGCGGGAAGATGGCGAAATCGACGTTGGCCGTGCCGGGCGTGTCGCTGGGCGAGGTCAGCACCGTAAAGATCGACGGATCCGGATGGTCGAAGCTGATAGAACCGATCGTGTTGAAGCGGCGCAGGTCATAGCGGTAAGGCGCGTAATTTCCATGCCAGCCGACTACGTCGAGCGGCGAATGGCCGATCGGCGCGCGCCACAGGTGGCCCTGGAACTTGGCGATCAACTCGAAGTCGCCCTCAAGGTCTTCATAGGCCGCGACAGGGGTTTCAAAATCGCGCGGATTGGCCAGGCCGTTCGAGCCGATCGGGCCCAGGTCCGGCAGGCGCAACAAAGCGCCGAAATTCTCGCAGACATAACCACGCGACGCGCCGTCCGGCAATTCGACGCGGAAGCGGATGCCACGCGGAATCACCGCGATCTGTTGCGG
>JBDTPP010000142.1:0-7317 GCA_039932615.1 Pseudoxanthomonas sp. | reverse complement strand
GGCCTTTGGGGAAGCTCATCACCACGGTCATGCCTTCGCGTGGCGCCAGTGGCTGGGTCAGCAGCCAACGCGCGATGCCGGGGGCGATGACTTTCGCGTCGTAGCCATCGCCTTGCTCGCCCTGGGCGCCGGTGTAGGCCTCGACCTTGATCCGGTCCACGGGAACGGGCGCAGGCAAGCGGAGTTCCACGCTGCCGCGTTCGATCGGGAAATCCCAGCCGGTACCGATCGCGTTCCAGTAAAGCTCGTCGTGGTCGGCGAAGAAACCCAACTGGCGGTTGGTGCGGTAGTGCAGGGTGTAGGTGAATTCAGCGGGTGTGGGCAGGAAATCGTCGTTGCCGGTGTTGATGCGCACGCCGTTGAATCTGTTCTCGGTGAACCAGGGTTCCGGCTTGCCGTCGCGCAACACGTCGATCATCTTGAAATCGACCACGACCCGGTTGCCAAGGCGGTCCTTGTAACGGGTAGGGAAGTCGCGATAGATGCCACGGCGGATGTTGTCGCCCTCGGCGCGCACGGCGATGCGTTCGGTGACATCCAGGCTGCCGTCGCTGCCGACCTGTACTTCGCTGTCGTAGGAAATGATCCGTTCCTGTGCAGCCAGCGGCGTGGATAGCAGCGACAGCAACCCGGCGAGAAAAATTCCTTTCATCAGGAGAGCTCCACTTTCACTGCGCCGCGGCCACCGTCGTCGGCCTGGAAGAATTCGGCATTGTCGAAACCACCCAAGCGGGCCACGAACAGATCCGGCACCCTTTGCACGGCGTTGTTGAGGTCGCGTACCGCGCCGTTGTAAAAGCGGCGCGCGTACTGCAGTTGCTCCTCGACCTGGACCAGGTCGCGCTGCAGTTGGGCGAAGTTCTGGTTGGCCTTGAGATCCGGATAGGCTTCCTGCAGGCCCAGCAGGCGGCCGATGCCTTGTTCCAGCGCCGATTCGATATCGCCCAGCTTGCCGGGCGCCTCTGTGGCCTGTGCCTGCGCACGCAATTCCGTCACCGTGGCCAGCACCGCTTTTTCATGGCCGGCGTAGGCCTGCACCGCGCTGACCAGCGACGGCACCAGGTCGTGACGGCGGATCAACTGCACATCCACATCGGCCCAGGCGGTGCGCACCTGGTTGCGCAGGCGCACGAGGCGATTGAATGCAAGCAATGCCCATGCCGCCGGGACCAGCAACAGGATTGCGATCGCCAGTGCTGTAGTTGTCATGCGTGCTCCTCTGGATGGATCGTATGCGATTCGATCGCGTCGTTGCCTGTTGAGAGGCGCAGGCGAGGCCGGGACGCCTTAGTCGCGGCTGGTTTATTCCGTGGGCGACCGCACCCGGATTTCCACCTGCTGGAAGGTGACCGTGCTGCCGGCGTGGATCTTGCAGGTCTTGCGAAGTTCTACCACGCCATCCACGCAAACCATGCCACTGGCCACCAGCGCCTTGCCGGCGCCACCGCTATCGCAGACACCGGTCAGTTTCAGCAACTGGTTGAGTTCCACGTGGTCGCGGTCAAGTTCAAATTCGAGTGGGGTCATGGCAGGTGATCGGCAAGGGGCAGGGAATTGTGCGGCAAGCCGCAGGTTCGGGTGTAATCCGCGTCACCGGCAATCAGGGGCCGGCCATGCCAGAATACCGGCCCAGATCATAGGCAACGGCCCGGGCTGGAATGACGGCCACTGCTGCAGCCCCCTTATTTCCGGAGAAACCATGAAGACTTCCCGCCTGGTCGTGATCGCCGCAATGCTTGCCTTCGCTGCCTCCGCCAGTGCCCAGCCGGCCGCGCAACCCGCGGGCACGCCCGCACCGAAGGCGCCGGTGAGGCAGCAGCAACTCACCGCTGAACAGCAAGCCCAGGTAACGCGCCAGAACAGCGAGATGAGCAAGGCCGCCGCGCAGGTGATCCAACTGGTCGACCAGAACAAGGTCGCCGAGGTGTGGGACGGCGCTTCGGCCGTGGCCAAGTCGGTGGTGGGAAAAAGCAACTTCGTCAGCCAGATCGCCGCGGACCGGCTGAAGCTGGGTGCGCCGACCGAGCGCAAGCAGGTCGCGGTGACCCGCGCCGCCTACGCGGCCGGCGGCCAGGTGCCGGCGGGTAATTACATCAACGTGGTCTACGCGACCAAGTTCGCCAATGCGCCCAAGCCGGTGCGCGAACTGGTGTCCTTCCACCTGGACAACGACAAGACCTGGCGCGTGTCGGGCTACAGCCTGCGCTGAGCCCAGGCTCCGTCAGCAAGCACAAACCCACCTTTGCGGTGGGTTTGCTTTTTCCGGCTGGACCTTACTCGGCCTCGAAGTGCGAAAGCTCGCCCAGGATTGCCTGCGCCTTGCGCAGGCTGCCGCCGGTCACGCTGTCTTCCATGGCTTTCGCCAGGCGCGGGCGTTGCGGACTGCGCGACCAGCGATGGAACCACCAGGTCGCCAGCAGGCCCGCGACGCCGATGCCCATGCCGATCCAGACCACCGAAGGCGCATTGGCGTAAAGATCCGCACCTGCCAGCCCCGTCAGCACCATCAGCACCGGCACCCACATGAACCACCAGGGCAGGCCCACGATCATGCCGTTGATGATGTAGAACCGGCGCAGCTTCGCAAGCTGCTTCTGGATGCCAAGCACGGGCCCGGAGTAGTCGATGGACCTGATCAGGCCCATGGTGCAGCCGGCAAGTGCAAGGGCGACTACGCCATAGGCATGGACGAAGATGCCGGCGATGAGGGTGGAAGCGGGCAGGGGCTGCGGCTGCGCCCTGACGCGGATCCACAGACAGGCGGCCAGCAATATGAAAGGCAGGCCGATGAGGAACATCTGCGCCAATTGACCCCAGAACAGAGGCCGCAGGCTCTTGCGGGCCTTGTCCAGTTTGCCTTCCCTGAGCAGATGCAGGTTGATCCGGTCGTGTTGTTCCAGCCGGCGGTCGAGCGCCCGCCACGTGGCTTTCAGTTCGTCGAGTTCCATGATGTTTTCCATGATTGTCTTGTCGGGTCAGATTTCGTTGCGGATGCGTTGCTTGAGGCGGCTGAGCTTGGTGGCCACGTTGGTTTCGCTGATACCCAGGATGTCGGCGATCTGGCGATAGCTCTGGTCTTCGAGGTACAGCAACAGCAAGGCCCGATTGAGCTTGTCCAACTGGGCGATGAAGCGATGCAACGCGCGGACCTGCTGATCGCTTTCGGGGTCGG
The DNA here is from genome assembly GCA_039932615.1 of Pseudoxanthomonas sp. GTDB lineage: Bacteria > Pseudomonadota > Gammaproteobacteria > Xanthomonadales > Xanthomonadaceae > Pseudoxanthomonas_A. The sequence continues at coordinate 4,145 of JBDTPP010000142.1, read as the reverse complement.
ATGCGCTCTCGTCGGCGATGTCGTGCAGGTGTTCGTCCAGTGGCACCGAGTATCTGCCGCGGCGGTTGCCGCTGCGTACCTGGGAGATGGCCACGTTCAGGGCGATGCGGTACATCCAGGTCGAGAAGGGACGCAGGCCGTCGTAGGCCGGAAAGGCACGCCATAGCTGCGCGGCGATCTCCTGCGCCAGTTCTTCACGGTCGTCGGGATGCCAGGCGTAGGTATTGGCGACCTTGAACACGATCTTGCGATTGCGCTCGATCAGTTCGCGGAATTGCTCCTGCCGGTCTGTGTGCCTTGCCATGGTTGCGCTGTGCCCCATCCCAATGCTTGCCTGATTGTGCTGGTCTGACCCATGATTCGCACCGGGACAGGAATCGTCACGCGCGAGTGTTCCGGTTGTTCAGGTTCAGGGCCCGGGAAACGTGCCGGCATGAACAATCCGGGCCATACGCCCGCGCACGTCATTGCGCTGACCCGATCCGTCCCCGACAATCCGGATTCCCATGGGAGATATCTCTTGAGTTCCGACACCCCGGCGCCGACCCCGGCCGCCCAGTTGCGCAAGTTGTGTGCACATTTCGCCAAGCCCCGCCTGAGCCGTGCCATCTGGCAATTGCTCAATACCCTGCCGCCGTTGCTGGCGATCTGGGCGCTGATGGCCTGGAGCGTGGTCGCTGAGTGGGGTTACGGCTGGACGTTGTTGATGGCCATTCCCGCCGCCGGTTTCTACGTGCGTCTTTTCATCATCCAGCACGACTGCGGACATGGCTCGTTCTTCGCCAGCCAGAAGGCCAACGACCTGGTCGGCCGCTGCCTTGGCCTGTTCACCCTGTTTCCCTACGGCTACTGGAAGAAGACCCACGCCGTGCACCACGGCACCTCGGGCAACCTCGATCGCCGCGAGATGGGCGACATCGAGACCCTGACCGTGGCCGAATACGAGTCGCGCTCGTGGTTCGGGCGTTTCGCCTATCGCTTCTACCGCAGCACGCCAGTACTGCTGGGCATCGGCCCGCTGTACCAGTTCGTGATCAAGCATCGCTTCCCGTTCGACCTGCCTTTCAGCTGGAAGAAGGAATGGGCCAGCGTGATGCTCAATAACCTGATGCTGCTGGTCGTGGGCGGCGCGCTGGGTTTCGCCATCGGCTGGCATACGGTGCTGATGGTGCATTTGCCGATCGTGTTGCTGGCCGGAGCCATGGGCGTGTGGCTGTTCTACGTGCAGCACACCTTCGAAGGCGCCTACTGGACCAACAAGGACGAGTGGGACGCAGGCAAGGCCGCGGTCGCGGGCAGCTCGTATTTCGACCTGCCGCAGGTGCTGCACTGGTTCACCGGCAACATTGGCTACCACCACATCCACCACCTGGCCAGCCGCATTCCCAACTACCGCCTGCGCGAGGCATTCGAGTCCAGCGAGTTGCTGCAGTCGGCTCCCCGCCTGACGTTTTGGTCCAGCCTGAAATCCGCACGCCTCAAGCTATGGGACGAGCAGTCCAAGCGCATGGTGGGTTTCAATTACCGGTCGAAAGCCGTCGCCTGAAAAGCGCGCGACAACGGGCGGAGGGCGGGTCTTGATCCGCCTTCGGGCACATCGCGATGTCCGCCATGGCGGGTCAAGTCCTGCCCTGCGCGGGGTCTGGATTGCCTGCGCACCAAGGGTTTAGGGCGACAGCTCTTCCGGCAGGGCGCACAATATCGCGTTGCGTAGGCCCAAACCGGGGCGCGCCGGAGTTTTTCGCATGTCCAACGAGTCAGAGTCCCCCCTTCTTTTCGCCGACCTTGGCCTGTCCGCGCCGGTCATGGCGTCGGTCGTCGAAGTCGGCTACGAGTCGCCTTCGCCCATCCAGGCCGCGACTATTCCGGCCCTGCTGGCCGGCAAGGATGTGCTGGGCCAGGCCCAGACCGGTACCGGCAAGACCGCCGCCTTCGCCCTGCCGATCCTGTCGCGGCTTAAGCTGGATCAGCGCAAGCCGCAGGCGCTGGTGCTGGCGCCGACCCGCGAACTGGCAATCCAGGTCGCCGAGGCCTTCCAGCGCTATGCCAACAAGATTCCCGGCTTCGTGGTGCTGCCGATCTACGGCGGCCAAGGCTACGCGCCGCAGCTGACCGCGCTCAAGCGCGGCGTGCACGTGGTGGTGGGAACTCCGGGCCGCGTGATCGACCACCTGGAACGAGGCACCCTGGACCTGTCCGAGCTGACCACGCTGGTACTGGACGAAGCCGACGAAATGCTGCGCATGGGTTTCATCGACGACGTCGAAACGGTGCTGAAGAAGACCCCGCCGACGCGCCAGGTGGCGCTGTTCTCGGCGACCATGCCCCAGGTGATCCGCCGCATCGCCCAGACCTACCTGAAAGACCCGCAGGAGGTGACCATCACTTCCAAGACCACCACCGCGACCAACATCCGCCAGCGCTACTGGTTTGTCAGCGGCATGCACAAGCTGGATGCGTTGACCCGGATCCTCGAGGCCGAACCTTACGAAGCCATGATCGTGTTCGCCCGCACCAAGCTGGGCACCGAGGAACTGGCGCAGAAGCTGCAGGCGCGCGGCCTGGCCGCCGCCGCGATCAATGGCGACATCCAGCAGCAGCAGCGCGAGCGCACCATCCAGCAGCTCAAGGACGGCAAGCTCGACATCCTGGTCGCCACCGACGTCGCCGCGCGCGGCCTCGACGTGGAACGCATCAGCCACGTGCTGAACTACGACATTCCGTACGACACCGAAAGTTATGTGCACCGCGTTGGCCGTACCGGCCGCGCCGGCCGTGCCGGCGACGCGATCCTGTTCGTGACCCCGCGCGAGAAGGGCATGCTGCGTTCGATCGAGCGCGCCACGCGCCAGCCGATCGAGGAGATGAAGCTGCCCAGCGTCGAAGCGGTCAACGACAAGCGCGTGGAGCGCTTCCTCGGCCGCATCACCGATTCCCTGGCCACCGGCGAACCGGGCGAGTATCGCTCGCTGGTCGAACGCTACGAGCAGGAAAACAACGTGCCGATGGTCGACATCGCCGCTGCGCTGGCGCATCTGCTGCAGGGTGACACGCCGCTGCTGCTGGGCCCGGACCGCACGCCTGCCGCTCCACAAGCGTACGAGCGCGGCGAGCGGCCGACACGGGGCGAGCGTCCACAGCGCAATGAACATTCCACGCATGGCGAGCGCCCGGCTTTCAACGAGCGTCCTTCGCGCAATGAGCGTCCGTCACCCAGCGATCGTCCCACCCGCGCTGAACGTCCGGCGCCACGGCGCGAGGAAACGCCTGCACCATTCGAACGGCCCTCGGTCGCGCCCAGCTTCGACAAGCCGGCCCGGGAAACGTCCCGCATAGAACGTCCCACTTTCGAACGTGCTGCCAGTGAGCGTCCGCGGATAGACAAGGCACCGCGCGAGAAACCTGACGTGGGCATGGAGTCGTTCCGGATCGAAGTCGGTCACGCCCACGGAGTGAAGCCAGCCAACATCGTCGGCGCCATTGCCAATGAGGCAGGCCTGGACAGCAAGTACATCGGCCGCATCGACATCCAGGATGATTACACCGTGCTGGACCTGCCCGAAGGCATGCCCAAGGAACTGCTGATGCACCTGAAGAAGGTGTGGGTATCCGGCCAGCAGCTGCGCATCCACAAGGTAGGTGAGGGCGATGATGGCGGCGATGCGCCGCGCAAGTTCAAGCCGGCTGGCGCCCGCGCCGGCGGCAAGCCATCGGGTTTCAAGCCGGGCCCGCCGGGCAAGCTGCATCGCAAGGGACCGCCGAAGCCTCGTGAGTGATCGTCATGACGTTGAGCCGGTGGCCACCACCCGCCTCAACAAGCACATCGCCGAAACCGGCTTCTGCTCGCGCCGCGAGGCCGATCGCCTGATCGCGGACCGCCGCGTCACCGTCAACGGCATGGCCGCGGGCATGGGCGCCGTGGTGGGCGAGGGCGACGAGGTCAAGGTCGATGGCCAGGCCTTGCGCGTGCGCCAGAAGAAGGCGGGTGGCCGCAAGCATGTCTACATCATGTTGAACAAGCCGGTCGGCATCACCTGCACCACCGAGCAGGCGGTGGACGGCAACATCATCGATTTCGTCGACCATCAGGAGCGGATCTTCCCGATCGGTCGCCTGGACAAGGAATCGGAAGGCCTGATCCTGCT
>JBDTPP010000141.1:0-7339 GCA_039932615.1 Pseudoxanthomonas sp. | reverse complement strand
GCTGGCGGCGAGCGGAGAGGAAGGGCTGATCGCCCTCGCCACCCAGGGCGCGGACGTGGTCATCCTGGATATCGGCCTGCCCGACAAGGACGGCCATGAAGTGCTGAAGGAACTGCGCCAGTGGTCGCAGGCACCGGTGATCATGCTGACTGTGCGTGCCGGTGAGGTCGAGAAGGTCGCGGCGCTGGACGCAGGCGCCAACGACTACGTCACCAAGCCCTTCGGCGTGCAGGAGCTGATGGCGCGCGTGCGTGGATTGTTGCGCCAGCATGCATCTGATCCACACGAAGCCATGCCCGTATTCGACGACGGCAACTTGCACGTGGACCTTTCCCGGCGCGAAGTGCACCTGCATGGCGAACCCGTGGCGCTGACCCGCAAGGAATACCTGTTGCTGGCATTGCTGCTGCGCCACGCCGGACGCGTGGTCACCCAGCCGCAGCTGTTGAAGGAAGTGTGGGGTCCCACCCACCAGGACGACACGCACTACTTGCGGATCCTGGTCGGTAAGCTGCGGCTGAAGCTGGGAGATGAGGCGACTGCACCGCGCTATATCGCGACCGAGGCAGGGGTGGGACTGCGTTTTCTGCCGGAGGCGGGGCGGTCTGGCGTAGCGTAGGATCGCCGCTGCTCGCTTCCATGCTTTCCCTCCTTGCACAAGCAAGGCTTTTGAAAAGCAACGCTGTCTCCGCCAGACCCGCGTGACGCCCCACACGTGCGGAGTGCTTGCATTCGCCACCGGAGGCAAGCCTTTTGGATCGCAATCCTGATCGGTCCGCCTGTTGCATCGGCCCAGGCATGTGCTTGCTCCTGCCCGCATCGCAGCGGATGCACGGCACTTCGCGCATCCGCACTTGCCGCGCGGCTATTTTGCGGATGCCCGCGCGACAGGATCGCGCGCGTCCTGGCGATGGGCGAACGAGATCGGGTAGGCGCCCTGGCGAATAGTCAGCATCGGATCGGCCGGGGTAATTCCGCTGGGTACGTTCAACGGCATGAATACCGTCGCGTCGCCGAGACGAGCCTGGTCAGGCGCAACCGCATCGATGCGAATCGTGCCCAGTTCGACCAGCCTGCGCGAGTCAGGCCAGGCGATCGATGGATCGTCGATGGCATCGCCCGGCCCGGCGATCTGCGCTTGCCAGCGGAAGACAACCGCGCCCTTGGCCAGGTGCGTGGGCAGCTCCTGCTGCAGGTAGTCGGGACCTGCGCCTGCGATCTGATCCTCGGCCAGGAATTTCTCACCTGCCTTCGGAACCAGCCGGTAGCGCACGAAGGCCTTGGTGCCGTTGGCATTGGCGTACTGGAACGCATTGACGCCGAAGTATTCCAGGCTCAGGTAACTCTGCGGCAGCGGCTTCTGCGTGGTCAGGAATGTCTTGGCCGGTGGATGGGATTGCAGGAACCCGTCCAGCGCCGTCGGCTTGGCGGCGTCGGCACCGCTTGCGCCAATGGCCAACAACAACTCACGGAATTCGGCGGCCGTGGCTGTGGGGAAGCCGTTGAAGCTGTGGCTGACGATGTCCATGCTGCTGCCGTCGTCCAGCTTGAACTTGACCGCCATGCCGCGCGGGTTTGCATTGCCATCGGTGTCCGGGATATTGGGGATGCCGGTGAAGTCGGAGAACCGCACCAGGACAGGCACAGATTTGCCTGTGAAAAGCGGCGCGTCGCTCAGTTTCGATGCCTCCGCGGAGGGTTCGAAGCTGCCCGTCGCGATGATGCCCTTGGCATGCACGGCGCGGACGTGATGGTCTCCGAAAGCAGTGTGCAAGGCGTCGACCATCTGCACCGAAGTCGGCGCGGTAGAGGTGGAGATAATGGCCGGTGCTGGCTGCGTCGGTGCGGCGGCGGGTACAGGCGCGCTGGGTGCAACCTGCGCTGATGCGGATTCCGCACTTCCCGTGCATCCGCCCAGCAGTGACACCGTCAGCGGCAGGGCGCAGAGCAAAGTTGCGGCGCGATGTGCGGGGGTGGATGGCAAGGTCATCTCGATTTTCATGGCGGCGTACTCGTTCCTGGGGGAGGGGCTGGGTCCGTTGATTTACACGTCTTCGCGGCCTGGCGAGGGCTTCCGCTACGACGGCATTACTGTTTTGCCGCTTTCAAGCTTGCGTCTTGCCGTGCGAGAGGCGATGGCGTGTGTGGAATGGTGATTCATGCGTGCTCGACCACCGCATGCGCGGGGACGAATCGCTGGATGAAGGAAAGGGCGGTGGCCGCCACCTCGCGCCACCCGCTGTCGATGGTCAGTGCGTGGCCGCGACCGGGCATTTCAACGAATTCGGTGACGCCGGGATTGCGCGCCTGCCGCTGGAACTCGGCATGGGCAATGGCATGAGGAACGGTGTGGTCGCGCTCGCCGGAGATCACCAGCAACGGGCCGCGCTTCGCAGCCTGGGTATCTGCGCGGGCTTCCGTCCATGGATTGAAATTGGCCATGGCCGACTGGAAGATCGGTGCGCCCGAGGCGGGGACGGCGAAGGTGTCGTACAGCTGCCGGGCTTCGGTTTCGCCCACGGCATTGGCAAACGCGTAACGGAACTGTTCGTAGGTGAGCGGCACGGCCCGGTGGCGGTTGGCCGGATTCTGCAGCACGGGCCAGGCCGAACGCAGCGCCGACAACGGTAAAGGCAGGACCCCACGGAAGGGCGCCGGGTCGATGGCCACGGTGGCCGCCGCAAGCTCCTGGCCACACAACACCTGGGCCAGCATCCCGCCGAAGGAATGTCCAATCACCGCGGGCTTGCGCTTGAGCCGGCGCAGAATGGCCTCGAAATGCGCCGCCGCCTGGCCGACGGTCTTGTTGGCGAAGACCTCGGGATCTGCGTTCGCCTCCTCGACGGTCTGCGGGTCATCCGGCCATCCGGGCATCAGGCAGCTGTAGCCGGCCTCCTCGAACACAGCCGCCCATCGCTCCCAACTGCTCGGCAACAACCACAGGCCGTGGATGAAGACCACGGCAGATCGTTCCGACTCGTTGGCACGGCGAATGGCATCGTCCTCGTGTGCAGTAATCGAAGAGGTGGACCGATCATTGCTTGATTGCGTACTCATCTCATGTCCTTGCAACTGTCTTCATTGGGAATCCTGGGGGCCTTGCCCGTTTCCATCGCGCGGTGATCCGTAAAAGCCGAGTTGTGCTCAGTTTCCTTCCACCGCAAACAGGATCTCGGCGAACGCCGGCACCGTGGCTTTCCGGTTCCAGTCGCGCTGCAGCTCACAGTCCACTGCACCCAGCTGACGGGATGTGCGCCCGCCTGGACGATGCGCTGCAAGCCGGCGCGATGCGCTTCCAGCGAAGTGCCGCCGACGGCGTCGACGACGGGGAATACTTCATCGCCATCGCGCAGCGCGGACAGCGCCGGGAAGGTCAGGCAGACCTCGGTCCACAGCGCCATCATGACCAGCTTCCTGCGCCCGGTGGCCTTGACGGCGGCCAGGAAGGCGGGGTCTTCCCAGGCGTTGAGCGTGCTGCGGTCGATCGGCTCGATTTCGGGCCGGGCCGTGGCCGCCGATGCGGGTGTGGAGGGTGGTGCCGTTGCTGGGGATCTCCTGGATCCGGAAGCTGGCGGGATACGGCGGAACCTGCGCGGCAAGGGGGGCCGAGATCAGCAGCAGGCACAGGCAGCACAGCAGCAAGCGGGTCATGGGGCTTCTCCGTTGTGAAGGGGGCGTCCGCGCTACAGCACGGCGACGCACTTGATTTCGACCAGCAGGTTCGGGAATGCCAGCCGCGCGACCTGCACGATGGTGCTGCAGACAATCGCCTTGCCGCCGTACACCGACTGGCGGCATTGCGCGCGCGCGGGGAAGGCGGCCCCCATGTCGGTGACGAACAGCACTTCGTCCACGACGTTTTCCATGGTTGCGCCGTCGCCCTCAAGCAGCCGGGCCACATTGGCGTAGGCCTGCCGCATCTGCGCCTGTGTCGTCTGGAAGACTTCGAAGCTGCCGTGCTCGTCATGTCCGACCTGTCCCGCGAGGCGGATCGTGTCGCCCGAGCGCACTGCCTCGACGTAGCCGTATTCCTGTTCCCAGGGCAACCCGAACTGCCTGCTGTCCTTGTTGACGGTGACGGTCTTGTCGGTCATCGGAAGTTCTCGCTGCCTGGCGAATCGAGGAAGGTTGGGGTAACGCTCACGACAGGCGCACCGGCGGTTGCCTGAAGCCAATCGCCATGCGGTTGTAGGTGTTGATCAGGCCGATGGCGATGGTCAGGAACGCAGCGTCGGTATCGTTGAAATTCGCCACCAGCACCTCGTAGTCCGCATCCGGTGCGCCGGTGCTGGAAACCAGGGTCAGCGATTCGGCCCATTGCAACGCCGCGCGCTCGATTTCGGAATAGACGTCGCCGGCTTCGCGCCAGGCGGGCAGCAGCATCAACTTGTCCATCGACACGCCTGCCTTCAGCAGGTCCCGGCTGTGGGTGGACAGGCAATAGGTGCAACCGTTGATCTGCGACACACGCAGGTAGACCAGGTCGACCAGTGTCGGCGGCAGATCGGAACTGGCGATCTGCTGGTGGGTGTCACCCAGTCCACGCAATGCGGCGGCGGCAAGTGATCGATAGTGCAGGCGTGCGGACATGGGCAACTCCGTCAATGCGGGTCGGGTTGGGTCAGTGATTCGCCGTTGGCGACCACGAACACCGCCAGCAGTCGCGCCGGTTCGGTCGCGCTGGCGTTCTCGCTGACCAGGTGATGCGCACCCGGTGCTTCGTACCAGTCTTCGCCTGCGGCATAAATCCTTGCAGGTTCGCCCTCTACCTGGCTGCGGATGCGGCCGGACAGCACATAGGCGTAGATGAAGGCCGACGCGGCATGGCGATGCGCAACCGATCGCACGCCTGGCGGATATTCGACCACCACGCTGACCAATGACTTGCCCGGCAGGTTGGGGATGGCGTGCTGGAACTGGGGATGCACGGTTTCGCGGGTTGGCTGGTCGCTGGACGCAGCGGTCAACAACGGCAGCATTGCTGCAGCCAGCGAGACAGTCAGCACTTCACGGAGCCATGACCACAATGGCGCGCTCATGCCGCCACCTCGGCCAGCGCTTCCAGGATGATCGCCGTCGTCTCGCTGGGGCGGGATGCGAACGGCACGTGGCTTGCGGCAACGGAGGGGACCCGGGCGCCGATTCGCGCAGCCATGTCGCGCTGCATGGCGGGCGGGATCATGCGGTCGTGTTCGGTCACCAGGTACCACGACGGGGTGTTGCGCCAGGCCGCTGATGACACGACTTCGTCGAACGCGGTGGCGCGGATGCGACCTTGCGTCGCGGCCAGGACCCTGGCATTGGCAGCGGGCAAGTCCTGGGCAAAATACTGCGGCAGGCTCGCAGCAGGGAAATGCAGGTAGCCACCGCTGTCCATGCGCAGCAGTGGCGCGTATTCCGGGGCCGGATAATGCGCCTGTAGCGCATTGGTCGATTCGTTCCGGTCCGGCGCAAATGCGGCGATATAAACCAGGGCCAGCACCCGATCGTAAGTGCCGGCCTGGGTGATCACGGTGCCGCCCCAGGAGTGGCCCACCAGCACAACGGGCCCTTCAACCTGCTCCATCGTCCGCAGCACGCACCCCACATCATCGGCCAGCGAACGCAACGGGTTCTGCACCGAGACCACGGCGACGCCGTCGCATTGCAGCCTGGCAATGACCTCGTTCCAGGACGAGCCGTCGGCCCAGGCGCCATGGACCAGGACCACGGTCGCAGCACCCGCACCGCGCGAAGATTTAAAAGTGCCTGCCATGATCGCTCCGTGACGGCCTTGCCGAAAACAGAAGCCAGTGTGGGCGGCAGGCAGACCCTTGAATTGCAGGTTCTTGCGCAAACTGGCAGGAGCTTGTCATCAATTGCCGCGTGGATTTATTTCCCTGTGCGGACCTGTGCTGGGCTGCCGTGGCGCTCAGCGGCCGGAATCCGTCGCCCAGTGGCACGCAGGGTCCATCCGCGGCGACCACGGGCTCCGATCATCGGGAACGTCTATCCCCCATGGATCGCTTGCCATGCACAGTGACCTTGCCAGTAACGCCATCGACGTCACCCGATTGTTCACCGACGTCCTGCCGCAGCGCCTCGCCAACTGGGAAAGCGCAAGGCTTTACCTTGTCTCCGGTACGGGACAGGCCGTGTCATCCGGCTCATCGGTTGAACCGTCGGCACCGGGCCAGCAAGCGGATGCAAGGTATCGCGGGGGGCTGGCCCCCGCAGCCTTGCGTCGTGTGACCAGTTACATCGAGCAACACCTGGCCCGGGGCGTCTGCCTGCAGGAGCTGGCCGCGATTGCCGGACTGTCCAGTTGTCATTTCGCGCGCGCATTCAAGCAGAGCACCGGCCTGTCGCCGCATCGCTACCTGCTGGATCGGCGCATCGCCAGGGCGATGCTGCTGATCGGCCAATCCGCGCGTCCATTAGCGCAGATCGGGTTGGAGGTGGGCTTTTTCGACCAGAGTCATTTCACCCGTTGGTTCACCCGCCTGGCCGGGAACACCCCCCGCGCCTATCGACGCCTGCTGCGCTGACTATCGGCAGTTGTTCGGACAAGCGGTCGGAACGCGCGTTGTTGGTGCCCCATGGCCACGCTAGAGTGCGTGCCTGCGGGCACACGTCAAATCCCCCACCCGCTGAAGGAGGCCTGCGTGGCTGTTCCTCAAGCCGTCATCCGACAATGGTCCACCCGGGAGGTTCCCGAGGCGCAGCGTATGGACTACTACGCCGAGGTGCTCAGTTCGGCCATCGATCCCATGGGCGTGGCCAAGCGCCTGCGCGAGCCATTCAACGCGGATATCGAATCTGTCGAGCTGGGTCCGATCACGGTCATCCATGGTGCCGGGGGCGCCCACGACGCCATCCGCGGCCAGCGCGACCTCGCCCGCAGCAGAGGGCGTAACTTCCACCTCATCGTCAACCGGGCATCGGCCTGGAATATCGAACATCTCGGAAGCAGGCATGTGTGCCAGGGCGACGCCCTCCTGGTGGACTCGCGATATCCGCACGCGTATCGCTTCGTCTCACCGTTCGACAATGTCCACTTGCGCTTGCCCGAGGAGTGGTTGACACGCTGGGTAGCGCAACCGGACGTCCTGGTGGGCAGACCGATCCTCTCGGACAGCAACTGGGGCAGTGCACTGACTGCGTTCGTGTCGCAACTGTCTCCACAATTCGTGGCCAACGCACCACTGCCGCATGCGCTGATCGCCGACCACATCGGCGCGCTGCTGGCGCTGTTCGCCAATGAAGTGTCGGCAGGCGCGCCCATTGCCCAGCCGGTCCAGCGCGCGCTGGCGGATGGCATCCATGAAATCATCGTGCAGCGCTGCACCGAGCCTGCGTT
>JBDTPP010000140.1:0-7393 GCA_039932615.1 Pseudoxanthomonas sp. | reverse complement strand
TACAGGGGCGATTACTTTTTCTGCATCATCTTGTCGCGTGCGCCCTTGAACGGATTGCCGGGGTACCAGTTCGGCCAGCGATCACCGTTGGCGATCTCCATGCCGACCGCGTACACCGCGGCCAATTCATCCATGGTGCCGTCCAGCTTCCAGGTCGCCGCGTCGTACTGGTCGCCGGGCTTGTGGTAGCGGTGCTCGTTGTAGTCCCTGGCTGCCGCGTCGCCCGCGGCCTTGCCACCGACGATCAGATCGTCGCCGGCATCCACATACAGCGCCGGCACGCCGGCCTTGGCAAAATTGAAGTGATCAGAGCGGAAATAGCCGCCCGATTCCGGGCGTGATTCGGCATGCAGCGTGCGACCCTGCTGTTCCGCGATCGGCTTGAGTATGTCCTCCAGCTCCGAACTGCCCATGCCGACCACGGTCATGTCGCGGGTCTTGCCGGCCACGCCCATGGCATCGAGGTTGATCACCGCCACGGTCTTGTCCAACGGCACCAGGGGGTGGGCAACGTAATACTGCGAGCCGAGCAGGCCGGATTCCTCCAGGGTCACCGCCAGGAACAACAGCGAACGTTTCGGCTTTTCGAGCTTGGCGAATTGTTCGGCGATTTCCAGGATCCCGGCCACCCCGGTCGCGTTGTCGATCGCGCCATTGTAGATGTTGTCACCGGACTCATCGGCATGCTTGCCCAGGTGATCCCAATGGGCCATGTAGATCACCGCCTCATCGGGTTTCTCGCTGCCGGGCAGGAGCCCGACCACGTTGCGTGACTGCTTTTCGACGCTTGTACTTTTCAGGTCCACGCTCAACTTCGCCGGCAGCGGCACTGCCTTGAAGCCGCGCTTGTTTGCAGCCGCGCGCAGCTGGTCCAGGTCCAGTCCGGCATCGGCGAACAGCGATGTGGCTTGCCCGCCGCTGATCCAGCCCTGCATCGGCAGGCGCGGGGCCGGATCGTCCGCGGCGCGCAGGTCGTATTGGGCACCTGACCAGGAGCCCCGGACCACGTCCCAGTCGTAGGACGCGCCTTCGGTGTCGTGGATGATCAGCGCGGCGACGGCCCCCTTGCGCGCGGCCTCTTCGAACTTGTAGGTCCAGCGCCCGTAATAGGTCATGCGCTTGCCTTCGAACAGGGTTTCGTCATGCGCATGGAAACCCGGGTCGTTGACCAGCATGACCACGGTCTTGCCCTTCACGTCGATGCCGGCGTAGTCGTTCCAGTGCTGCTCCGGCGCATCCACGCCATAGCCGACGAAGACCAGGTCACTGGCCTCGATCTTCACTTCCGGCCGGCCGCTGCGCGTGCCGATCACCATGTCGGTGCCGAACTGGAGCGTGCGTGTTTTCCCGTTGACCTTGATGCCCATCGCCGTGTGCTCGTCGGCGCGGGTCTCCACCATTGGCACGGTCTGGAAATAGCTGTCGCCGTTGCCGGGTTGCAGGCCGATGCGCTGCATCTGCGCGCGGATGTATTCCACCGACTTGTCTTCGCCCGGGGTGCCGGGTCCGCGGCCTTCGAACGCATCCGAGGCCAGGGTCTTGACATGTTCGGCGAAGTCGGCCGGATCGATCGCATCCTTGAATGAAGCCGCCGCGGACGGTGCCGCAGGGATCGAGACTGGGCCGGTGGCAGGCACGGGCGCTTCGCGCTGGCAGGCCGACAGGGCCGCGAACGCGGCCAGGCACAGCAGGAGATTTCGGGAGCGCATCGGCGATTCCTCGTTCCGGGGATCGCCGATTCTAACGTGCCGGACTTAGCGCGCCGATGCCGGCACTCGCCTTGCGGCGCGATGCGCTTCGACCGGGTCGGCGAAGCGCAAGGCTCGTTTCACTCGGCTGGTGCGGTCGGGGTTTCGTAACTTTGCGCGGTAGCGCCAGTCACTGCGCCGATGCGCGCGGTCTTGTGCACGTACAGTTTGACCGCACGCTCGAATACCAGAGGGCCTTCGACCACCGCGTTGGGCCCGATCACGATGCGCGGATCGCGTTTTGGCTTTACCTGCAGCCACGAATTGTTCTTCTCTACCTTGATCCCGCCCTTGACCACCGAATCGATGCCGACCGTAATGTCGCCATTGACGGTTGAAATGCCGCCGCCCAGGCGAGTCCCAACCAGGCCGATGGCGCCGTTCACCGTCTCCACGCCGTCCTTCAGCTGGCCGCCGCGGTCGACGAAGATGCTGCCGTTGACGGTCTCGATGCCGCCCTTGACGGTGACATCGCGTTCCAGCTTGATCCCGCCGTTGACCGTTCCCAGTTTTCCGGTAACCGCTTTGTCGCCGACGCTGATGCCGCCATTGACGGTGCTTGCATTGTCGGTGGTTGCGCCAGCCGCGATATGGATGCTGCCGTTGACGGTTTCCAGGTCGCCGTAGGCCTGGCCGGACTCGGCGTTGATGCCGCCATTGACCTTGGAGATGCCCTCGGAGGCGAAGGCGTTGCCGGCGCCCAGCGCCAGTGCGATAAACAGGGCGGTACGGATGGGGGACATGAGGAAATTCCTGTCTGGGTGGTAGGGCCTGGGATGCGCACTACGGAGCAAGGGTTTAAATCGTGCGCGGGTCGCCATCACAGCATGCTTCGCTACAATCCTCACCTGCCTGAAGTCACTTGCCTGCATTTACCGGAGCCTGATCGTGCCCGCATCCCCTGCGCGTCCCAAACCTGTCGTCCTGCTGATCCTAGATGGCTGGGGCTATCGCGAGGAGACCGCCGACAACGCGGTCGCGCAAGCCACGTTGCCGCACTGGCAGCGGTTGCTGGCTACCGCGCCCAATACGCTGATCCATACCGAAGGCCGCCATGTCGGGCTGCCCGATGGGCAAATGGGTAATTCCGAAGTCGGGCACATGAACCTGGGCGCCGGCCGCATCGTCTACCAGGATCTGACCCGGATCGACGCGGCAATCGAGGACGGCAGCTTCTACGACAATGCGCAACTGGTGGGCGCCTGCGAGGATGCCAAGGGCAACGACCGTACGTTGCACGTATTCGGCCTACTCTCGCCGGGCGGCGTGCACAGCCACCAGAACCAGATCTTTGCCCTGCTTGAACTGGCCAGGCGCCGCGGCGTTGCACGCGTGGCGGTGCATGCCTTCCTGGACGGCCGCGACACTCCACCGCGTTCGGCCGAAGCCAGCCTGCAGGCGTTGCAATCGGTCTGTGACCGGCTGGGCAATGGCTCTCCCAGCCGCATGCACATCGCCACAGTCAGCGGCCGCTACTACGCAATGGACCGCGACCAGCGCTGGGACCGGCTGCGACTGGCCTGGGACGCGATCGTTGAAGGCAACAGCAAGTACCGAGCGCCCGACGCGCTATCCGCATTGCAGGAGGCCTATGCCCGCGGGGAGAACGATGAATTCGTGCTGCCCACGGTCATCCAGGGCGCCCGGCCGATCCAGGACGGGGATGCGGTGGTGTTCATGAACTTCCGTGCTGATCGCGCGCGCCAACTCACTGCTGCCTTCGTTTCGCCCACCTTTGAAGGCTTCGATGAAACCAAAGGGAGCGAGCGCCGGCCGAAACTTTCGCGCTTCGTATGCCTGACCGAATACGACGTGAAGCTGCCCGCCGCGGTCGCCTTTGCCCCGGACGACCTGCGCCATACCTTCGGAGAATTGCTTGCCGAGGCGGGCCTGACCCAGCTTCGCATCGCTGAAACCGAAAAGTACGCGCACGTCACCTTCTTTTTCAGTGGCGGCCGCGAAGCGCCGTTCACCGGCGAGGAACGCATCCTCGTTCCCAGTCCCAAGGTCGCCACCTACGACCTGCAGCCGGCGATGAGCCTGCCGGAATTGACTGCCAGACTCGTCGATGCGATCGACTCTGACCGTTTCGACGTGATTGTCTGCAATATCGCCAATCCGGACATGGTCGGCCACAGCGGCGACCTGCAAGCCGCGATCCTCGCCGCGCAGGCAGTGGACATCGCGATTGGCGCGGTCGATGCGGCGGTACGCGCACGCCATGGCGCGCTGCTGATCACGGCCGACCACGGCAACCTGGAAATGATGCGCGACCCGATTACCGGGCAGCCGCATACCGCGCACACGGTCGGCCCGGTACCATTGGTCTATGTCGGCGAACGCGCGGACGTGGGCTTGCGAAGTGGAGGCGCCTTGCGCGATGTGGCGCCAACTTTGCTTGACCTGCTGGGCCTGCCGCAGCCAGCAGAAATGACTGGTCGCAGCCTGTTCGACCAAGCGCAATGACGCATCGCTTCACCACTTTTTGCGTTGCCCTGGCACTGGCTTTTGCCGCCGCCGCGCCGGCGCCCGCACAGAGCCAGCGCGAGGCCGAGAAAAAATTGCAAAGCCTGCGCGGCGAACTGAAGGACATCGCCCGCGAACGCCGCAAGCTTGAGGACGCCCGCGGCGAAGCGGCGCGCAAGCTGCGCGAAGCCGATGAGCAGGTGGGCAAGTCCAGCCGCTCGCTCAGCGAAACCACCACGGCGTTGCAGCGCGAGGAAGCAGCGCTGATCCAGCTACAGCAACAACGCGATGACATGCGCCGGCGCCTGGGCCAGCAGCGCCAGCAATTGACCGCGCTGGTCCGCGCGTCCTACCAGATGGGCAGCGATGCGCCATTGAAAGTGTTGCTGTCGCAGGATCGCGTCGCAGGCGCCAATCGGGCGCTGGCCTACCATCGCTATATACAGGGAGATCGTGCGCGCCGGATCGCCAGCCTGACTGCGGAACTGACGGCGCTGGACCAGGTGGAGCGTGATATCGCCGCACGCCGCGCGCAACTGGACGCGACCCGCAACCAGCAGCGGGCGAGGGTCGATGCCCTGGCCAAGGACCGCAAGACCAACGCCGCCCTGACCGCCGACCTGGACCAGCGTTACCAGGATCGCAGCGCGCGTGAAAAAGCCCTGGGCCAGGACGCGCGCTCATTGGAAACCCTGCTTGCCAACCTGCGCGCTGCGGCTGCGCGCGCCGAAGCCGAACGCCGGGCCGAAGCCAGACGGGTGGCCGCGGAACAGGCCGCGCAAAAGAAAGTCGCGGCAACGCGCCCGCCCGGCAGCAAGCCCACGCCGGCCACCGCCTCCCCGCGTCCCGACGTGGCCAACGCGCCCGCGCTGAAAGTCGGTGGCCTGGGCTGGCCGTTGTCGGGCAACCTGCTGGCGCGTTTTGGTGGGCGCATGCCCGATGGGCGCACCAGCTCCGGCGTGTTGATCGGCGCGCCTACCGGTACTACGGTCACCGCGGTGGCCGATGGCAGCGTGGTGTTCTCCGAATGGATGACCGGCTACGGCCTGATCCTCATCGTCGACCACGGCAACGGCTACATGAGCCTGTACGCACACAATGAAAGTCTGCTGCGCGATGCCGGCGACAAGGTCCGGCGCGGCGATGCGGTAGCCAAGGTCGGAACGTCCGGGGGGCAGGGCACCCCGGCGCTGTATTTCGAACTGCGCCGCAATGGCCAGCCGGTCGATCCGTCTTCGTGGCTGCAGCGGCGCTGAGCCCGGCGTTCTCGCTCTGGAAAACGGTCAACGGACGAGCGGCCCTGTGAAATTCATTAACGGTGTTTCCCGCATAATCCGTTGAAACTTCGCGCCGCCGTGCGGGGTCGATCATTCGATAGTCTTCCCGGAGCGATTGCATGCGTTTTCCCTTGGCTCTTTTGTTAGCGTTGTTCTGCTTGCCCGTCTTTGCCCAGGACGCAGCCGGGGACGGGCCTGTGGTTGCCTCCAGCGACGATCCCGATGCCGCGGAAACCGCGCCTTCAAAGGTGCCGCTGGACGAGATCCGCCGCTATGTGGCGGTATTCAACGCGGTCAGGGATGCCTATGTCGAACCGGTCGACGACAAGAAACTGATGCACTCGGCGATACGCGGCTTGCTGCTGGACCTGGATCCGCACAGCACGTATTTCGACAAGGAAGACGCCGACGCCTTCGATGAGCAGGCGACCGGTGCCTACGACGGCGTAGGCGTGGAATTGCTGCAGCAGCCGGACAACTCCTTGCGGGTGATCGCGCCCATCGACGGCACGCCCGCAGCCAAGGCCGGGATCAAGGCCGGTGATGTGATCGTGGCGATCGACGGCAAGCCGATCAGCGGCGAGGACGGGATGGAACCGCTGCGCGGCGCGCCCGGCACCAAGCTGGTCCTGAGCGTGCTCCGTGAAGGCAAGGCCAAGCCCTTCGACGTCACCCTGATCCGCGAAACCATCCGCGTCGCCAGCGTGCGCGAACGGATGCTGGAGCCGGGTTACGGCTACCTCCGCATCAGTGCTTTCCAGGCCGACACCGGCGCCGCCTTCCAGCAGGCCCTCGACAAGTTGCAGGTGGCCGGGAAGCTCAAGGGCCTGGTCCTGGACCTGCGCAGCAATCCGGGCGGACTGCTGACCGCCGCGGTGCAGGTCGCCGACGATTTGCTGGACAGTGGCACCATAGTCACCACCCGCGGCCGCATCGCGGTCAGCGACGCCAAGTTTGACGCCACGCCGGGCGACCGCCTGCGGGGTGCGCCGCTGGTAGTTCTGGTGGATGCGGGTTCGGCC
This sequence comes from Pseudoxanthomonas sp., assembly GCA_039932615.1. Taxonomy (GTDB): domain Bacteria; phylum Pseudomonadota; class Gammaproteobacteria; order Xanthomonadales; family Xanthomonadaceae; genus Pseudoxanthomonas_A. The sequence continues at coordinate 880 of JBDTPP010000140.1, read as the reverse complement.
AGCGCGGCCGAAGTGCTGGCCGGTGCCTTGCGCGACAACAATCGCGCACGGGTGGTAGGCAGCCGCACCTTCGGCAAGGGTTCGGTGCAGACCGTGCTGCCGCTCGACAACGGAGACTCGGTAAAGCTGACCACCGCACGCTATTACACGCCCAGTGGTAAATCGATCCAGGCCAGCGGCATCGTCCCTGACGTGGTTCTGCACCCGGACGCGCAGAAAGATGCGGAACCTGCAGGCGGCATCGACTACAGCGAAGCCACGCTTCCCGGACACCTGCGCGGTGATGACGAAGGCGCCGAAGGCTACAGCGCCGGCGAAGTTCTGGACGGCGACAAGCCTATTGCCGCCGCGCTGGCGGAATTAAAGAAGAATGTTCCGGTAACCACCCAGGCGAACGCTGTCGCCAAGCCCTGACGGGCGCTCCCACAATGGCGGTGTTGCTAGCGCGGTTTTGCCGGCAACGGGAACGGCGTGACCACGCGCTCGCCGCTTTCGGCGTCGCGGATCACCGACTGGCCCTTGCGCTCGACTTCCTCGATGCGCACGATGCTTTGCATCGGCAGGTGCAGGACCTTGGTGCCGGCAAATTCATCGCGCAGGCGCTCCTCGGTGGGATCGACGACGATCCCGTCGTGCACGTCGAACACCAGTTCGCCCACCTCGGTGAAGCCCCACAAACTGCTGGCGGCAACATGACGGCCATACAGTTCGTAGATCTTGCCGTGGTTGAGGAAGGTGATCTTGTAAAGAGACTTGGCCATGCGCCGATTATAGGAGCGGGTTACTAGTTGGTGGTTGATGGCTGGCAAAAGCGCAATAACCTATTCACCAACCACCAACCACCAACCACCAACCACCAACCACCAACCACCAACCACCA
>JBDTPP010000139.1:0-7419 GCA_039932615.1 Pseudoxanthomonas sp. | reverse complement strand
TGCGCGAGGAGAATCCGCAGTTGTTCTGGCGCTCGCGCCACAACAACCCGGTCAATATCTTCTATTACGCCGAATCCGATGGTTGCTACAAGCAGGAGAATTGGAAAGTGTTCTGGTACGGAGTAGAGGATTTCACTGACATCGAACGTTGCGTCGTACATTGCCGCACGCGCATCCCGACCCTGGTGGACTAGGCGATGACGATGAAGAAAACCGTCGGCGTCGTTGGCGCGCGTGGCTACACCGGCGCGGAACTGATCAGGCTGATCGCACGGCATCCGCAGCTGGAACTCGTTTTCGTCTCGTCGCGCGAGCTGGCCGGACAGCCGGTCAGCGCGCATATCGACGGATTCGCCGGCGAGCTGCGTTACGAAAACCTGGGCCATGAACAGGTCGCGGGCAAGGGCGCGGATGCGGTGATCCTGGCGTTGCCGAACGGCAAGGCCGGCGAGATCGTCGCAGCGCTGGATGCGCAAGCGCCTGCGACGATCGTGGTCGACCTGTCTGCCGACTATCGCTTCAACGAGGACTGGTATTACGGCCTGCCGGAACTGACTCGCGATGGCTATGCCGGGCAGAAGAGGATCAGCAATCCTGGCTGCTATGCCACCGCCATGCAGCTTGCGATCTCGCCCTTGCTCGACCGGTTGGCGGGTCCTCCGCAATGCTTCGGCGTGTCCGGCTATTCAGGCGCAGGCAGCACTCCCTCGGACAAGAATGACGTGGACAAGCTGCGCGACAACCTGATGCCGTACGCATTGGCCGACCACCTGCACGAGCGCGAGGTCTCGCGGCGCCTGGGCGTGCCAGTGGAATTCATGCCGCACGTGGCCCCGCATTTCCGCGGCATTACCATGACCGTCAACCTGTGGCTGGACCAGGCGATGAGTGTGGATGTGATCCGCGAGCTGTACCGGAAGTGTTACGCCGGCGAGCCGCTGATCCGGGTTCTCGATGAGGCGCCGTGGGTAAGCAACATCGCCGGCAAGCATGGCGCCGAACTGGGTGGGTTCACGGTTGCGCCCGGCGGCAAGCGGGTGGTGGTGGTGGCGACGCTGGACAACCTGTTGAAGGGCGCGGCCACGCAGGCAATGCAGAACTTGAACAATGCCTTCGGTTTCGATGAGTTGACATCGATTCCAGTGGAATGAGCAATAGGGCGGTCCCCGGCCCGCCTTCGGAAAGTTCGCGATATAGCTGCACGAAAAACCAAAGCACGTCTTCTGGAAGGGTGTGGTAATAAGAGCGGTGGGCCAGGGCCCACCCTATAAGGAGATAACCGATGTCGGATTTGTTGTGGCAGAAGCCTGGTGTCACCGTCGATGCGCGGATCCAGAAATTCCTCGCTGGCGACGACGTGATCCTGGATCGCGAGTTCTTCCTGCACGACATCGCCGCCAGCAAGGCGCATGCCGAAGGCCTGCATCACATCGGCATCCTGACTCTTGATGAGCTGGCTGGGCTATTGCGCGAACTTGACGTGCTGGCGGCGGACTTCCGCAGTGGCGAGTTCGTGCTGGACGAACGCTTCGAGGATTGCCATTCCGCGATCGAATCGCGCCTGACCGGGCGCCTGGGCGATGCGGGCCGCAAGATCCACACGGGCCGCAGTCGAAATGACCAGATTCTGGTGGCCACGCGGCTCTGGTTGAAGGAAAAACTGGCGCGTGTTTCGGAGCTCAGCCGTCAGATCGCGAAGATCGCACTGGATCGCGCAGAAGCCGAGAAGAGCTTGCCCCTTCCCGGCTACACGCATATCCAGCGTGCCGTGGTTTCCTCCGCTGGCATGTGGTGGGCGGGCTGGGCCGAGGCCTTCATCGACAACGCCGTTCGCACCAACGACACCCATCGCCTGATCGATGCCAATCCGTTGGGGACCGCCGCCGGCTATGGGGTGAACCTGCCTCTGGACCGTGACCACACCACACGGGCATTGGAATTCTCGCGTCTGCAGGTCAGCCCGATCTATGCCCAGCTCTCGCGTGGGAAGTTCGAAATGGCGGCGCTGGAAGCCTTGGGAAGCGCGACACTCGACCTGCGTCGGCTGGCCTGGGACCTATCGTTGTTCACCAGTGCCGAGTTCGGCTTCGTCGCGTTGCCGGCGCAGTACACCACGGGCAGTTCGATCATGCCGAACAAGCGCAACCCGGACGTGATCGAACTGATGCGCGCCACCCATGCCAGTGTAGCCGCGGCGCGCACCGAGATCGAGCAACTGTTGTCGCTGCCTTCGGGCTACCACCGCGATCTGCAAAGCAGCAAGGGCGCGATCTTCCACGGCTTCGGCCGTGGCCTTTCGGCGCTGGAACTGTTGCCCGACCTGCTGGCGAACCTGGAATGGCGCGAAGACCGGATGCGTGATGCGATTGATTCGGGCATGTACGCCACCGATGTCGCGGTTGAACAGGCCGTCGCGGGCGTGCCGTTCCGCGATGCCTATCGCGCGGCGGCGGCTTCAGCGAACCAGGCCGGCGAAGGACGTACGCCCGAATCCAGCCTGGCGGCGCGCGTGTCCCCGGGAGCAGCAGGGGACGTGCGTCTTGATGTGTTGCGCGAACGCTGGAAAGCCGTAGGAGCGACGTGAGTCGCGAATGCATCTTCCTCCTCTCTAAATCAATACCCAAATCGTTTCAGTCGCGATTCACGTCGCTCCTACGCCGGTTCTCCTTATGCCCGAATCCAAACAAGTCACGCGCTACCTGATCATGGCCATGCGCAAACCGGAATTCAGCGATGAAGTTATAGCGCCGCATCTCGACTTCCTGGATGCCTTGCGTATCGAAGGCAAGCTGGAAATGACCGGCGGATTCAGCGACAAGTCCGGTGGCGCCTATGTTCTGAAAGCCGCATCGCTGGAAGAGGCGCAGGCCCTGGTGGCAATGGATCCGCTGGCGACTTCCGCTTCCTCGGTGATCACCGTGTACGAATGGAACACCCGTTGAGTCCATGACATGAGCAAGACCGACTCGCCTTTCACCGAACAGACGCTGCCGCCATGGCGCCGCGCGGTCCTCAAAGTGGGCAGCAGCCTGTTGGCGGCGGAAGGCGAGGGCTTGAACACTCGACATGCCCTGGGACTGGCCCGGTTCGTCATCGACAGCGTGGCCGCGGGCCGCGAGGTGGTGATCGTTTCCTCCGGTGCGGTCGCTGCCGGGCGCGCTGTGATTCATCGCAAGTCCAGCGGCGGCGCCATGGCCGAACGCCAGGCATTGGCGGCGCTGGGCCAGGCGCAGTTGATTGCCTTCTGGCAGGGCCTGTTCGAGCGGCCGGTAGCGCAGGTGCTGTTGACCCATGACGACTTGCGTAATCGCCGCCGCTACCTCAACGCGCGCGCCACCTTGAACGAACTGCTGGCGCTCGGCGCCGTGCCGGTGATCAATGAAAACGACACCGTTTCCGTTGATGAACTCAAGCTGGGTGACAACGACAACCTGGCCGCGGTGATCGCGGCCCTGGTGGATGCGGATGCCTTGTTCATCGCCAGCGATATCGATGGTTTTCATACCGCCAATCCGCGCACCCATGCCGGCGCAAAACCAATCGACGAGGTGGAGGCGCTGACCTCCCAGTTCTTCGCCATGGCCGGCGACGCTGGCAGCAGCGGCGGCACCGGCGGCATGCGCACCAAACTGGAAGCGGCGGCCAAGGCGGCGGCGGCGGGCATCGAGACTTTCCTGTTCAATGGCACCAACGCCGATGTAGTGAGTTCTCTCGCCCAAGGCCGGTTGCGTGGCACCCGGTTCCGTCCCGCGCAGAACCGCATCGCGGCACGCAAGTACTGGTTGCGCAATGTGCCGCTGGAATCGGGAAGCATCATCGTCGATGCCGGCGCGGCACGGGCCATGGGCGAGAAGGGCGCTTCGCTGTTGCCGGGCGGGGTAGTGGCAGCCGAAGGCGACTTCAGGCGCGGTGACATGATCGAGGTGCGGCTGCGCGACGAGCAGGGGGACCGCGGAATCGCCCGCGGGGTCAGCCAGTATTCGGCGGTGGATATCCGCCGAATCGCCGGCCGTCATTCGCGCGAGATAGAAGCGGCATTGGGATACAACTACGGTGGCAACGTCATTCACCGCGATGATCTGGTGTTGCTGTGATGCATGGGTAGGAGTGCATAGGAGTGACGTCCCCCAAGGGGAATTCCTTCGAGGCGTGAGTCGAGAATTGATTTGTTTTGGAACATCGATCGCGACTCACGTAGCTCCCACAATGGGAATATCTTGAACGAGAGGAAGCGATGAGCGATATCAAGCAACAGGCCCTGCAATGCCGCGATGCCGCGCAACAGGTCGCGCAGCTTTCCACCGATGCGAAGAACGCGTTGCTGCGGGCGATGGCGGTTTGCCTGGAAGCGGACAGCGACGCAATCCTTGAAGCAAATGCCAAGGACATGGCTGCTGCAGAAAGCAAGGGTGTCATCGGTGCGATGCTGGATCGTCTGCGCCTGAATCCATCGCGTCTTGCCGACATCGCCAACGCCTTGCGTGAAGTCGCCGCACTTCCGGATCCGGTCGGCCTGGTCACGCGTCGCGACACCCGCCCCAACGGTATCGAAATCCAGCGCGTGCGCGTGCCGCTGGGCGTGATAGCCATGATCTACGAGGCCCGTCCCAACGTCACCGCTGATGCCGCGGCGCTGTGCCTGAAGGCTGGAAACGGGGTGATCCTGCGCGGCGGTTCAGAGGCGATCCATTCGAATACCGCTATTGCTGCGTCGCTCAAGCGCGCGTTGCGCGAAGCCGGCCTGCCGGATGCCGCCCTGACCCTGGTCGAAGACCTGCGCCGCGAGACCATGCTGGACTTGTTGCAGCTCACCGACATCGTCGACCTGGCTATCCCGCGAGGTGGCGAAGGCCTGATCCGCTTTGTTGCCGAACACGCGCGCGTGCCGGTGATCAAGCACTACAAGGGTGTCTGCCACCTGTTCGTCGACGCCAGTGCCGACCTCGGCCTGGCGTTGCGCCTGCTGGTCGACGGCAAGGTATCCCGCCCCAGCGCCTGCAATTCGCTGGAAACCCTGCTGGTCCACGCCGACATCGCCGGGCGGTTCCTTCCCTGCGCCACTCGGGAGCTGTCGGAGCGCAAGGTCGAACTACGCGGTGATGCGCGCAGTGTTGCCTTGATGGACGGGGCCCGGGCGGCGGAAGAAGACGATTACGCCGCTGAATTCCTCGATCTGATCCTTGCCGTGCGCGTCGTCGACAGCCTGGATGAAGCTATCGCCCATATCCGCCGTTATGGCTCCGATCACACCGAGGTCATCGCGACGCGGGACCAGGCCAACGCAGGGAAATTCGTGCAGTCGCTGCGTTCGGCGGTGGTCATGGTCAATGCGTCGTCGCGCTTCAGCGATGGGGGTGAGCTGGGGCTCGGCGCGGAAATCGGCATTTCCACCACGCGCCTGCATGCCTACGGCCCGATGGGTCTGGAAGCGCTGACGATCGAACGTTTCGTGGTTCGCGGCACCGGGCAGACCCGCAACCTGACCTGACCAGGGAGTTGCGTGCCGGAGTGGGCGGAGAGGAGTGAGGAGTGAGTAGAAGCAGAGTTTTGGAGCGGCAAGACCGCAAGCTTTTCGCTCCCTCCTCACTCCTCTCAGCTCCGCTCACTCTTTTTCCGCAGCTACCAGGTGTCTTCCAGCATGCGTGGCTTGCTGGCCAGGTAGCCGCCGAACAGCAGGACCAGCGCGCACAGGGTAAGAAAGGCGAAGGGCAAGCCCCAGCCGCCGCTGGATCCGCGCAACCACCCGAACAGCAACGGGCCCAGGCACGAAAGCGAATAGCCGACGCCCTGCATGAAGCCCGACAACGCGGCCGAGCCCCCGGGCGTGCGCGTACGCAGGTTGATCAGAGTCAGCGCCAGCGGGAACGTGCTGGGGCCCATGCCCAGCAGTGCCACCCAGAGCAGCGGCCATTTCATCGGCGCCAACAGCAGGCCGGCGAACGCCACTGCATAAAACAGGAAACAACCCAGCACGATCAGGAACGGATTTCGCATCCTTACCGCCAGTGCCGGCATGGTCAGCGCCGAGATCAGTCCCAGGGTCGAGAACAGCGCCACCATCGCGCCGCCCAGCGCGGCGCTGCCACCGGCCTCGACCAGCAGTTTCGGCAACCAGGTGAACATCGAATAGGTGATCAGCGAAGTCATGCCGAACATCAGGGCCATGCCCCAGGCGACCGGCGAGCGCCAGATACGACCGTTGGCGACCGGCTCGGCCAGCTCCGGCGCCTCGTCGTCGAGCGTCACAGCGCTGTCGTGGACCTGTGCCAGCGGCGATGCGTGGCGACGCTCGATGACCAGCAAGGCCGCCCACGGCAGTGTCGCCACGATCGCGAACAAGGCCCACGAGCCCAGCGATACCTGCCAGTTGGCCGCGGCCGCCAGCGGTACCGCGAACAACGCGGGCAGGATCGTGCCCAGTTGCAGCACGGTGATGTACAGGGTGCTGACCGTGCCCACACGGTCGGCGAAATAGCGTTTCACCAGCGGCGGCAACACGATGTTGCCAATACCCATGCCCGCCAGGGCGATGCCCGAGCCGGCCAGCAGGCCGGTGGTGCCGCCCGCGGCCGAACGCAGCAGCAACCCGGCGGCGGCCAGCAGCATGGACAACAGCGCGGTGCGTTCCAGGCCGATGCGGTGGGCGATACGCGGCGTCAGTGCACCGAACAGCGCAAAAGCGGCGGTCGGCATCATCCCGAACACCCCGGTCATGGTCGTACCGAAGCTGAAGATCCGGCCCAGTTCATCGAGCAGGGGCGTCAATGAGGTGACGGCAGTGCGCAGGTTGAACGCGGACAACACGATGCCGACCAGCACCAGGCCGCGACCTGACCAGATTGGTCTTGCAACTTCGGAAGGAGTGCCGTGCGCCGGCGTCGGACTATTCATTCGCGGTAATTATCGTCGATGAGGATGGCGCTGATGCGCCCTGGAACGTTGCGTCTTCCGTACGTGGATGTCGGCGCTGAACCGGGTCGGATCAGGGCGGCGGCTCGTTCAAGTACGGCGGAAGGGAAGGGCTCCAGCGGCAAGGACACGCTGGCAAGCTGACGCATACAAAAAAACCGGCACAGGGCCGGTTTTCTGATCTTCTTGGTCGGGGAGACAGGATTCGAACCTGCGACCTCTACGTCCCGAACGTAGCGCTCTACCAGACTGAGCTACACCCCGATTAAGCCGCGTATTGTATTCAGTCGGACCGGGGTGGGGCAAGTAGCGCGTGGTTTCCTGCCTGCCCGGGCTGTTCAGCCGCTAAAATGCGCGCTTGCCATCAATGCCGCTGTGCGGCCGCCATCCGGGAGTTTTTCGCTTGATCAAGCCGCGCACGCCGCCAGGAGTCATGGAGTTGCTGCCCCGCGACCAGATCGCCTTCCAGCGCATGCTGGACACGATCCGCCGCAACTACGAGCGTTTCGG
>JBDTPP010000138.1:0-7462 GCA_039932615.1 Pseudoxanthomonas sp. | reverse complement strand
GTGTTGCCGGTCAGCAGCAGCAGGGTGAAGAACACCGCCGCCATGATCGCGGTGACGATCAGGCCGATGTCGGCGAACTGCTTGGCGAATGACTGCTGGAACGCCTGCTCGGTCTGGCTCTTGGTCTCGTGGTCTGAATTCTGCGAGATCGCGTCGATGGCCTTGGCCACGCGCGTGGCGTGGTCCACGTTGTCCAGCTTGACGATGTACCAGCCGACCTTGCCGTTGACGTACTGGTTGGCTTCATCGAAGTACTTCCAGTGGAACACCAGCTGGTTTTCCTCGCCCTTGCGCTTGCTGTCGTTGAGCTTGAAGGTGCCGCTCATCTTCAGCGGCCACGCATTGCTGCCATCCTTCTGCGGGAAGATCGTTGCCTGCAGCGGAATGGTGTCACCCACCTTCCAGCCGTTTCGCCTGGCCAGCGTTTCGCCGACGATGGCACCAGTACGGTCACCCTGCCAGTCCTTCAGCTCCTCCGGCTTGACGATGAATTCGGGATACAGGTCGAAGTAGTTTTCGCTGACCGAAAAGTTGGGGAAGAAATTCTTCGGGTCGCGATAGATGCCGCCGAACCACGCGGCGTAAGCGGACTTCTTCACCCCGGGCGTGGACGCGATCTGCGAGGTCAGGCTGTAGGGCAGCATCTGCGTGATCGAAAGCCGCGATGCGACGACCAGGCGGTCGGCGCCGGCGACGCTGCCGCCGCTGTTGAAGGCCACGCGCACCGAGTCCAGCAATCCGAACAACAGGAACGCGGCGATCACCGACAACAAGGTCAGGAAGGTGCGCGTCTTGCTGCGGAACAGCGCAGACCAGATCAGGGAGAAATATTTCATGCGGATCTCCAGGGGAGGAACGAATGCGGAGGAACGAGTGCGGAGTAACGGGTAACGAGTAGAGCGCAAAAAACCTCTTGAAGACTCGTTCCTCTTTACTGGTTTGTTTCTACTCGCCCCTGCTTCAATGCGCTGCCGGTGTGTCGGTCAGCTCGCCCTTGTCCAGGTGGATGGTGTGGGTCGCGTATTCGGCGGCCTTCGGGTCGTGGGTGACCATGATGATGGTCTTGCCGTGCTCCTTGTTCAGCAGTTGCAGCAGGCCAAGCACTTCTTCGGCCGAATGCCGGTCCAGGTCGCCGGTCGGTTCGTCGCAGATCAGGAAGGTCGGATCGGAGACGATGGCGCGGGCGATGGCCACGCGCTGCTGCTGGCCGCCGGAGAGTTCGTTGGGACGGTGCGAGCCGCGATCGGCCAGGCCGACCAGCTGCAATGCGATCTCGGCATTGCGTTTGCGCTGTGCGCCGTTGAGCCTGGTCAGCAGCAACGGCAGCTCGACGTTCTTCAGCGCGGTGAGCGTGGGCATCAGGTTGTAGAACTGGAATACGAAGCCGACGTGCTGGCTGCGCCAGTGCGCCAGCTGGCCGTCGCTGAAGCTGTCGATGCGCTCGCCTTCGATCTCGATCTCGCCGCCGCTGGGCGTGTCCAGGCCGCCGATCAGGTTCAGCAGGGTGGTCTTGCCGGAGCCGGACGGACCCATCAGGGCGACGAAATCGCCACGCGGGATCTCGAGGTCCAGGCCATGCAGCACCTGCACCTGTTCGGGGCCACGCTGGTAGGTCTTGCTGAGGTTGCGGATGGAGACCAGTGAGGACATGTTCGTTTTCCTTCGACTCGGTTGGATGTTGCGGCCGTCATCCCAGCTAACGCTGGGATCCATCTTGATCTGCTGTGCTGTTGCTATCTGCTGTTGCCTTGCTTGGGCCTCCTCCCTTGCGCGCAGCGCAGGGGAGGATTGAGGAGGGGTGTCTTTGATCTTGCTTTGTTCTTTGCTCGTCAGTTCTTCGTTTGGGGAAGAGCGTGCCGCGCGTTGCGCGAGTCACCTTTCTTTGAACGGCAAAGAAAAGTAACCAAAAGAAAGCCGCACTAACGTCGCGCCCCCACGATGAAGCTGTGCGGGTTCGCAAGCGGATCGGGACAGCCGTAAGACACATCCTGTGTCTCCGGAAACGGCGCACATCCTTGTGCGCCGCCCCTTCGGGGTCTACCCGATCCGCTTGCCGCGTCTCACGGGTTTCGTGAAGCGACGATGAAGCAACAGCTAAATCGACAGTGATTCTTACTTGATTCGTTCCAGCACGAAGAAAATCACTTGGCAGTGAGCTTTATTCCTCCTTTTCCTCCGCCATCTTCACCTTCACCCCTTCCTTCAATTCTGCAGGAGGATCCAAGACCACCGATTCGCCTGGCGACAGGCCCTGCAGTACCTGGCGGTCGTCGCCCATCTCGCGGCCCAGCTTCAGTTCGCGTTCTTCCGCGGTGTCCTGTTCGGTGACCACGAAAGCGTAGTCCTTGCCTTCGCGGGCGATGATCGCAGCGGCGGGCACGCGCACGCCTTCGTTTTTCGGTTGCGCACCCGCGGGCTTGGCCGCTTCCAGGAAGCTGACCTTGACGCCCATGTCAGGGACGATGCGCGGGTCCTTGGAGTTGAGGGCCACGCGCACCTTGACCGTGGCCTTGCTGCGGTCGGCGGTGGGGATGATCGCAATGACCTCGCCCGGGATCTTCCATTCCTGGTAGGCGTTGAGCGTGGCCTCGATGGGCATTTTCGGCTGTACCCGGCCGATGAACTGTTCGCCGACCTCCACTTCCACTTCCAGCGAATCCATGTCGACGATGGTGCCGATGCCGGTACGGGTGAAACCGCCGCCAGCCGACAGCGGCGAGATGATCTCGCCCGGCTGCGCGGCCTTGGCAATCACCACGCCGGCGAAGGGCGCGCGGACCACGGTGTTGTCCACGCCGTTGTCGGCGATGGCCAGGCGGTCGGCGGCGACCCTGGCATTGCGTTGCGCGGTGACCAGTTGCGCGCGCAGGGAATCACGCTGGGCCACCGCCTGGTCGTATTGCGCCCTCGATACCAGTTGTTGCTTGACCAGGGTCGAGAGCCGCTTTGCATTGGCTTCGGCCTCGACAAGTTGCGCCTGCGCACCGGTGGTCTGGCTTTGCGCAGCGCCCAGTTGCGCCGCGTAGAACGAGCGCTCGGCGTTGGCATCGATCGGATCCAGCGTGGCCAGCACCTGGCCGGCTTCCACCCGCTGGCCTTCCTCGATCATCACTTCCTTGACCTTGCCGGTGATCTTGGCCGACACCGTGGCCATGCGTCGCGCCACCACGTAGCCACTGGCATCAAGCACCGAAGCGGAGGCAGTGCCGGCGCCGATTGCGGCGGTCGGCGCGGTGCGCACTTCAACGGCCCGCTCGCGCCCGAACAGCAACCAGCCCACGATCGCCAGCACGGCCAGCACCACGACGATGGCGAGGGTGATCCAGAGTCCGCGACGCGACCTGGGTGCCGGCGGTGGCGCCTGGCGATCGATGCGGAGTTCTTTGAGCAGGTCTGCGGAAGTGTTCATCGAGTAACCGGACGGGACAGGGCGGAGAGTGTGACCGGAAAGGGTAACCGAGCCCAGTTGCCGGAAGTCACTTTGTGCATTCCCGCCGAAGGTCTGCCTGGGCTGCAGTGGTAATGCGACGGGGGCCAGCTTGCCTTGCGTGGCCGCGCAGGGCCAGTGACAGCTGTCACCCGATTCGGCTGATGCCTTGCACTGCCATCTTCGGGGAGCGAAGCCGAGCATGGCCCCACTGCCACCGGAGCCATTGTCATGTCGCCTTCATTGAAAGTCCTGGCCCGCCTGCGATCGGCGCGCAAATCCTACGGCAAGGTCATTGCGCTCGACGACATGAACCTGCAGCTGCGCAGTGGCCAGGTGCTGGCGTTGCTGGGCGCCAATGGCGCGGGCAAGAGCACGGCGGTGTCGGTGATGCTGGGATTGGTCGCCGCTGACCACGGCGAGGCCACCCTGCTCGACCAGCACCCGCTGGCCATGGATGCGCGCCGCCGCACCGGGGTGATGCTGCAGTCCACGACCTTGCCGGACACCTTGAAGGTCGGCGAGCAGCTGGCGATGACGCGCGGCTACTACCCGCAGCCCCTGAGCGTTGCCGATTGCGTGGCAATGGCCGGACTCGATGGCCTGCTGGATCGCCGCTACGGGAAGCTCTCCGGTGGACAGCAGCGACGCGTGCAATTCGCGATGGCCATCTGCGGGCGCCCGCAGGTGCTGTTCCTCGATGAGCCCACCACCGGCCTGGACATCGAGGCCCGCCAGCAGATGTGGGCCGCGATCCGCGAACGCGCCGCTGCCGGGTGCGCGGTGCTGCTGACCACGCACTACCTGGAGGAAGCCGAGGCCCTGGCCGATCACGTCGTGGTGATGCAGGCCGGTCGCACCCTGGCCGAAGGCAGCGTCGAGCAGATCCGCGAGCGCGTGCTGCAAAGACGAATCCGCTGCCACACCCAGGTGGACGAGGCAGGCATCGCGGCGTGGCCCGGCGTGCGGCGCGTGCAGCGCACGGGTGGCATGGTCGAGATACAGGCCGAGCCGGTCGAGCCGGTGGTCGCTCGCCTGCTGGCCGAAGACCCAAAGCTGTCGGCACTCGAAGTCCAGCGCGCCGGCCTGGCCGACGCCTTCCTTGAAATCACCCGTACCGCGGAGGCCGCATGAACGCATTCGTCCACAACGATTTTGGCAGCCGCGCACTGCTTGCCCTGTACCTGCGCGAGGCGAAATACGAGTTCCTGCGCGTCCTGAGGACGCCCGCCTTCAGCATTCCCACGCTGGTGTTCGCACCGATGTTCTACCTGCTGTTCGGGGTCTTGTTGAACCGCGGCAATGCGGGCGCGGCAAGTTACCTGATGGTCACCTACAGCGTGTTCGGCGTGATCGGGCCCGGCCTGTTTGGCTTTGGTGTCGGCCTGGCGATGGACCGCGAGCGCGGCCTGCTGACCCTCAAGCGCGTGCAGCCGGTTCCGGCACTGGCGCCACTGTTGGCCAAGGTGGGCATGGCCATGGTCTTTGCCACCTGCATCGGGGTGACGCTGTTGCTGCTGGGCATCACCCTGGGGGGCGTGCACATGAGCGCATCGCAATCGGCGCTGCTGTTGTGCGTGGACATCCTGGGGGTGATGCCATTCTGCGCGCTGGGCCTGCTGATCGGCACCCTGGTCAACGGTAACGGCGCACCGGCGGTGGTCAACCTGATCTACATGCCGATGGCGCTGCTGTCTGGACTGTGGCTGCCGTTGAAGATGCTGCCTGCCGTGGTCGGTCAGATCGCGCCCTTGTGGCCGGCCTGGCACCTGGGCCAGCTGGGGTTGAAGATTGTCGGCCAGGACGACGGCCGCCCGGTGTGGATGCACGTGGCGGTGCTGCTGGGCTTCACGGCGATATGCTTGTTCCTGGCGCAACGGCGCCTGCAACGCGCCTGAGGATCCGAAGACGTGGCCATCGCCCTGTTCCGCACCGATCGCGATTCGCTGGTCTGCCAACAGCGCGCGCATGCCGATGCCAGCATGCGCTGGTTCCCGTGGATCAACCTGGTCTGGTCGGTGTGGCTGTTCGTCACCCCCTTCTATGCCGACCTCTACCGCGACTGGCTGTGGCCGACGGTGGCCAGCTACGCGGTGTTCCTGCTGCTGTTCCAGCGCTTCCACTACGGGCGCCTTCGGTTGCCTATCGCACTGGCCATTGGCGCACTGGGCTTTGCCCTGCTGCCGTGGAACCCCGGTTCACAGAGCTACATCATCTATGCCTGCGCGTTCTTCCCGTTCTGCATGGGCACGCGGGCGGCGATGCTGTCGATCACCGCGTTGATCGGGGCGTTCGCGCTGGCCTGGCACGCGTCCGGCATCCCGATGATCTACATGATCAGCGCGGTGATTGCCGGCGGTGCAGTGGGGCTGTTCAACATCGGCATGCGCCAGAAGATGCGCACCGATGCGCAATTGCGCCTGAGCCACGAGGAAGTCCGGCGCCTGGCGGCGCTGGCCGAACGCGAACGCATCGGACGCGACCTGCACGACCTGCTTGGGCATACGCTTTCACTGGTCGCCCTGAAATCCAATCTGGCCTCGCGCCTGATCGCGGAGGACCCCGAAGCGGCGCGAAGGGAAATGGACGACGTCAGCGGCGTGGCGCGCGACGCGCTGGCCCAAGTGCGTCGCGCGGTCAGCGGAATTCGCGCCGCCGGCCTGGCCGCGGAACTGGCCTCGGCCCGCTTGCTGCTGGAATCCGATGGCGTGCGTTTCCGCTACGAGATCGCCGAAGTGGCGCTGTCACCGGAACAGGAAACGGTGCTGGCGCTGGCGGTGCGCGAGGCGGTGACCAATATCCAGCGTCACGCGCGCGCCGGCGATGCCAGTGTTTCCCTGCGCGGCAGCGGAAGTGAGGTCAGCCTGCAGATCGAAGATGACGGCCGCGGCGGTGCGATCGTGCCCGGCAACGGCCTGTGCGGCATGCGCGAGCGGATCGAATCGCTGGGCGGAAGATTGAGGGTGGACGCCATGCCCGGACAGGGCACGCGCGTGGAAGTGACCTTGCCGTTGCCAGGTCCGGGTGGGACCGAAGCCACCGCGACAACCGCTTGATCGCGACAGAAAGGCCGGGCATGGCATGAACGTGGGAGCGGCTTCCAGCCGCGAGCTTTTGCCCTGCAATGGAAGGCTTGACCAGCTCGCGCTGGAAGCCGCTCCCACGATACCGGGTCGGGGTTTGCTATTTTCCTCGGCATGACCCAGTGGCCTGCAGCATGATCCGCATTCTCCTGGCCGAAGACCAGGCCATGGTCCGCGGCGCCCTGTCGGCATTGCTGGGCATGGAGAGCGACTTCGAAGTACTCGGCGCTTCCGCCGACGGCGAGACCGCGTGGCGCGATTTGCAACGCCTGAAACCCGACGTGCTGGTCACCGATATCGAAATGCCTGGCCTCAGTGGGCTGGAACTGGCCCAGCGCATCCAGCGCCAGCAGTTGCCGGTGAAGGTCATCATCGTCACCACCTTCGCCCGGCCGGGTTTCCTGCGCCGCGCGCTGGATGCCGGCGTGCTGGGTTACCTGCTGAAGGAATCGCCGGCCGACCACCTGGCCCAGGCGGTGCGCAAGGTGCATGCGGGGGGCCGCGCCATTGATCCTGACCTGGCCATCGAAGCCTGGTCCGAAGCCGATCCCTTGAACGATCGCGAACGACAGGTGCTGCGACTTGCCGGAGAAGGCATGGCAGCAGGCGACATCGCCACCCAGCTCAATCTTTCGCACGGCACGGTGCGCAATTATCTTTCCGAGGCCATCGGCAAGCTGGGCGTCGGCAATCGCATCGAGGCGTATCGCCTGGCCCGGCAGAAGGGCTGGTTGTAACGCTAGGCCTGCTTGCGAGCCGGCCCGCGCGCCATGCTCGAAAACACTCCGTCGCGCCGCACCCAGGCGTGGTACAGCGCTGCGGAAAGATGCATCAGCACGGTGGCGAACAAGACATATGCCAACACCCCGTGCGCACGCCGCAGCACGGCAAACAACTCGGGTGAATGCGGGACGATCGCGGGCAGGTGCACGCCGCCGAACATCACCACCGG
>JBDTPP010000137.1:0-7519 GCA_039932615.1 Pseudoxanthomonas sp. | reverse complement strand
GGCGATCGCGTGGTGTTTTCATTCGTGCCGATGTGCGGGCATTGCGAACCGTGCGCGGTCGGCCGCCCGGTGCTGTGCGAACCGGGCGCGCAAGCCAACGCCGATGGAAGCCTGCTCGGTGGCGGCAGGCACTGGAGCAATGCCAGCAACGACGAACTGCACCATCACCTGGGCGTTTCGGGATTCGCCGAATACACGGTGGTCTCCGCGCGTTCGGCGGTAAAGATCGATCCGGAGCTGCCGCCGGAAATCGCCGCCCTGTTCGGTTGCGCAGTGATGACCGGGGTTGGCGCCGTGGTCAATACCGCCAAGGTCATGCCGGGCGAAAGTGTGGCCGTGTTCGGACTGGGCGGCGTGGGCCTGGCCGCATTGCTCGGCGCGCGCGCCGCATCGGCGTTTCCGCTGATCGCGGTGGATGTGGTCGAAGGGAAACTGGCATTGGCCCGCGAGCTCGGCGCCAGTCACTGCATCGACGCGCGCCAGCCCGATGCGGTGGCGGCCATCCGCGAGATCAGCCGCGGTGGCGTGCAACACGCCATCGAATCGGTGGGCAGCGAACAGGTGCTGGCCCAGGCCTACGCCGCCACCCGCCGTGGCGGCACCACCGTCACCGTGGGCCTGCCCGCCGCACAGAAGATGTTCAGCGTGCCGGCGCTGAGCCTGGTCGCCGAAGAACGCACGGTGAAAGGTTCGTACATGGGCTCGGCCGTGCCGCGCCGCGACATCCCGCATTACGTGGCCCTGTATCGCGCCGGACTGTTGCCGGTCGACCGCTTGTTGACCCATCGCCTGCGGCTGGAGGAAATCAACTCGGGTTTCGATCGGCTGGCGCGTGGCGAGGCCATCCGCCAGGTGGTGGTGTTTCCGGATTGAGGCGCGGCAGGCATGTGCTGTGCCCCCTTTGGAAAAGGGGGCCACGGGGGATTTGCTCTCCGCGCCAGAAGCAAATCCCCCTCGATCCCCCTTTTGCAAAGGGGGAGGAAAAGCGGGGTCGGACTTGCGGGGCGTGTTGACTGGACTCGAGTCCAGACTTGGCATACTCAGCTCCCCGCAATATCCGAACCCCTGCGTTGAACCAGTACAACAAACCGCACAACCCGACGCGCCGCCAGTTCGTCACCGGCCTGGGCCTGATGGTCGCCGGCACACAACTGCCGCTCAACGCCAGGACCGTTTCGGCTTTGACTCATGCGCCTGCGCCGGTCGAACTGCGCGGCACCGAATTCGACCTGTCCATCGCTGCCCTTCCGGTCAACCTGACCGGCCGCGCCGCTACCGCGGTTGCGGTCAACGGCACCCTCCCCGGCCCGGTGCTGCGCTGGCGCGAGGGCGACACCGTCACCCTGCGCGTGGCCAACCGCCTCGGCATCGACACCTCCATCCACTGGCACGGCATCCTGCTGCCCTCCAACATGGACGGCGTGCCCGGCTTCAGCTTCCACGGCATCCACCCCGGCGAAACCTTCACTTACCGCTTCCAGCTGAAACAGGCCGGCACCTACTGGTACCACGCCCATTCCAGCCTGCAGGAAGCCAAGGGCGTGTATGGCGCCATCGTGATCGAACCGCGCGACGCCGATCCGGTCAAAGCCGACCGCGACTACGTGGTGCTGCTCTCCGACTGGAGCGACGAGGACCCCCACGCCATCGTGCGCAAGCTCAAGATCCAGGCCGATTACTACAACCGCAACAAGCAGACCGTGGGCGACCTGTTCCGCGACGCGCATCGCGATGGCTGGAAGGCAACGGTCACAGACCGCAAGGCCTGGGGCGCGATGCGCATGAGCCCCACCGACCTGGCCGACGTCAACGCCATTACCTACACCTACCTGGTCAACGGCACGACCCCGGACGGCAACTGGACCGGCCTGTTCAAGCGCGGCGAGAAAGTGCGGCTGCGTTTCATCAACGGCTCGGCGATGACCTTCTTCGACGTGCGCATCCCCGGCTTGAAGATGACCGTGGTCAGCGCCGACGGCCAGCCGGTGCATCCGGTTTCAGTCGATGAATTTCGCATTGGCGTGGCCGAGACTTTCGATGTCGTGGTTACGCCGGAAGAAGAACAGCCCTATACGATATTCGCCCAGGCGATGGACCGCAGCGGCTATGCGCGCGGCACACTTTCGCCCCGTAACGGCTTGCAGGCGCCCGTGCCGCCACTGGATGCCCGCGCGTTGCTGACCATGGCCGACATGGGTCATGGCGGCATGGGCCACGGCGGCCATGACATGAAGGCCATGGAAGGCTCATGCGGCGCTTCCATGAAAAGCGTGGAAGGCGGTTGCGGCGCCAACATGCAGGGAAAAATGGATCACTCGAAGAGGGACCATGCGGCAATGGAGCCCGCTGCAGCCGGCCATGGCGCCATGGCCGGCATGGACCACTCCGCATCTGCCGGAATGGTCTCGCATCCCGCCAGCGAATCGGACAACCCTGCCGTCGACATGCAGACCATGTCGCCCTCGAAAGCGCTCGACGATCCCGGCATAGGCTTGCGCGGCAACGGCCGGCGCGTGCTGACCTATTCCGACTTGAAAAGTACGTTCGCCGATCCCGATCCGCGCGAGCCCGGACGCACGCTTGAACTGCATCTCACCGGCAACATGGAGCGCTATGTCTGGGGCTTCGATGGCATTCCTTTCTCCAAGGCTGAGCCAATTCGCCTCAACCATGGCGAACGCCTGCGCATCGTGCTGGTCAACGACACCATGATGGAACACCCCATCCACCTGCACGGCCTGTGGAGCGACCTGGAGAACGAGGCCGGCGAGTTCCAGGTGCGCAAGCACACCATCAACGTTCCGCCCGGCCATGTCCGCAGCTATCGCGTCAGCGCCGATGCGCTGGGACGCTGGGCCTACCACTGCCACATGCTGCTGCACATGGAACTGGGCATGTTCCGCGAGGTGCGGGTCGAATGAAGACGCTCGCCCCCTTGCTGCTGGCGTTGTTCACGCTGCCTGCGCAGGCGCAGCACAAAGGCCATGCACCACCACCCGTGCCGCGGGACCACTCGCAACATGCGATGCCGCCGATGCCAGCCTCGCAGCCGAGCGACTCTCCCTTCCCCGAGCCCACCGCCGCCGAGCGCGCCGCCGCGTTCCCCGACCTGGGTGGCATGGACATGAGTGCGCACATGGTGGAAGACCCGTGGGTGGCGGTTCTGCGCGTGGACCAGCTGGAAACCGACCAGGACCATGCGTTGGGCGTGAATTTCCGCGCCAGCCTCGGCGGCAGCTACGACAAGCTGCTGTTGCGCATCGAAGCGGAGAAGCCGCGCGACGAGCGTAGCGACGGCGATGCCGAACTGCTGTGGAGCCACGCCACCGGTCCGTGGTGGGATCGCGTGATCGGCCTGCGCAGCGATTTCGGCAGCGGCCCGTCGCGGCAATGGCTGGTGCTCGGCGTGGTCGGCCTGGCCCCGTACAAGTTCGAGATCGAAGCCACCGCCTATGTCGGCGCATCTGGACGCTTCGCCGCGCGCGTGGAAGGCGAGTACGAAATCCTGCTGACCAATCGCTGGATCCTGCAGCCGAAACTCGAAGCCAACCTCTACGGCAAGGAAGATGCCGATAACGGCATCGGCAAGGGTCTGAGCGATACGGAATTCGGCCTGCGCCTGCGCCATGAATTCAGCCCGCAGTTCGCGCCCTATTTCGGCTACGTCTGGTCGCGGAAATTCGGCGACACGGCCGACCTGGTCGAAGCCACCGGGGAACCGGCCAGCGAGCATGGTTGGGTGGCTGGGTTGCGTTTCTGGTTTTGAGCAAGTTCGACCAGCGGCGATACCAACTCACTCCCCTCTCCCCTTTGCGGGAGAGGGATTGCATCCATCCATCCAGCATCCTATGTCCCATCAAATATTGGCATCTTCCGGCGGAACGCTCGTACCCAGCGGCGCCGCGCCGTCAGTCGAACCCGACGCCACCGGGCACTGCGCGTCCAGCGTGTACGAGGTCATCGACAGCGAACCGTAAGCGTAGCCATCGATCAATACCTTGGCCGGCCGCTCCGACGCGGCAGCCAGCCCTGCGATGTAGAGCATCGGCAGGAAGTGCTCCGCCGTCGGCACCGCCATGCGGTAGTCGGGGTGCGAGGCCAGCGACGGCGCGTCGTGGGGGCGCGTGGTCATCAATTCGCGCGCGTCCTCGTCGAAACGCTGCGCCCAGTCGAAACCCTCGTCCGGCGATTGCCGGGCCATGGCGCGCAGGTTGTGCACCACGTTGCCGCTGCCCAGGATCAGCACGCCGCTTTCTCGCAAGCCCGCCAGTTTCGCGCCCAGCTCCAAGTGCCACTCGAATGGCTTGCGGGCGTCAATCGACAACTGCACCACCGGGATATCGGCCCGTGGGAACGCATGCACCAGTACCGACCAGGTGCCGTGGTCCAGGCCCCATCCATCCACGTCCAGCCCCACGTTGTCCGGCTTGACCAGGTCCGCCACCTCCTCGGCCAGTTGCGGAAGACCCGGCGCCGGGTATTGCACATCGAACAAGGCCTGCGGGAAGCCGTAGAAATCGTGGATGGTCCGCGGCTGCGCCATCGCCGTGACCGCCAGGGTGTTCACGTACCAGTGCGCGGACACCACCAGGATCGCCCGCGGCCGCGGCACCGACGCGCCGAACGCCGCCCACGCCTCCGTGTAACGGTTGCGATCCAGCGTGTTCATGGGACTGCCGTGGCCCAGAAAAGCAGCGGGCATGAGTGGCGTGGACATGCGTGGGCACCGGCTCGGAGTGGAGCCGTACTCTACCAATGTCGGTCCACGGTGCGGATTCACAGTACAAAACAAACGAACCCCTCTCCCCTTGCGGGAGAGGGACAGCGCGCGCAGCGCGCAGGGAGAGGGGTCGGCTCTTCGAAAGCGCAACGGCAATTGCAAGGCTTGCTGCAACAGCACGCTCGCTGCGCTCGCGCCCCCTCTCCTGCCCCCGTTTTTCCAGGCGCGCTCGAAGCCCGGGTGGGCATCCTCTCCCACAAGGGGAGAGGAAATTGCATCCGGTGTTCACGTAGCGTCATAGGGTGGGCCCCGGCCCACCGGATGGAATCGCCATTGTCCATGCGGTGGGCTTGAGCCCGCCCTATGTTCCTTCAGTCCCGACAGGGTTTTCGCCAAAAGCGTCGGGGCTGTAGCCCCTCCTACACAATGCCCCTCACTTCTCACTTCTCACTTCTCACTTCTCGCTCCTCCCCGCTTGCGTATCCACAGGTTGATCATTTCCACGAACACCGAGAACGCCATCGCCGCGTAGATGTAGCCCTTGGGGATGTGGTGGCCGAAGCCATCGGCCATCAGGACCAGTCCGATCATGATCAGGAAGCTCAGTGCCAGCACCTTGACCGTCGGGTGGCGCTCGACGAAGTCGCCGATGGGTTTGGCGAACATCAGCATGAAGACGATGGAAATCAGGATCGCGGTGACCATGACCCAGCGCTCATCGACCATGCCGACCGCGGTGATGATCGAGTCGAGCGAGAACACGATGTCGAGCAGCATGATCTGCGTAATCACGGCGCCGAAAGTGGTTGCCGCTGCACTGCCCGCGCTCGCGTGTTCGGTCGGGCCTTCGAGCTTCTGGTGGATCTCATGGGTGGCCTTGCCGATCAGGAACAGTCCGCCACCGATCAGGATCAGGTCGCGCCAGGAGAACTCGTGGCCGAAGACGCTGAACAACGGCGCGGTGAGGCCGATGATCCAGGCGATGGCCAGCAGCAGGGCCAGGCGGGTGACCGCAGCCAGGATGATGCCGATGCGGCGGGCGCGGTCGCGCTGCTCCGGTGGCAGCTTCCCGGCCAGGATGGAGATGAAGATGATGTTGTCGATGCCCAGCACCAGTTCCAGTGCGGTGAGCGTGGCCAGTGCCAGCCAGATTTCGGGGTTGGTCAGGGCTTCCATTGATGTCCTTGAGGGGTCGGCCTGACGGGCTCCCGGAATCGACCGTGAGAGTCGATAACAACAGCCTCGATCGAGGGGATGGGAAGGGCGACGCGGTCAGAAGTCGAACAGTTCGCCGAGCAGTGACTTGCGCTTCTTGCCGTGCCCGTAGCTGTCATGGTGCTTGTGGCCGTC
Source organism: Pseudoxanthomonas sp. (assembly GCA_039932615.1). Taxonomy (GTDB): domain Bacteria; phylum Pseudomonadota; class Gammaproteobacteria; order Xanthomonadales; family Xanthomonadaceae; genus Pseudoxanthomonas_A. Next base: position 1,449 of record JBDTPP010000137.1, on the reverse strand, counting down.
GTGCTGCCGGTAGGCCGGCGCAGGCGCGTGGCCATATGGCTGCGGCGGTGCCGGTGCGCGCGGAGCCGCGGGAGCGGGAGCGTCCTGTTCGGCACGCGCGATCAGGCGGTCGAGTTCACCGCGATCCAGCCAGATGCCGCGGCAGTCGGGACAGTAATCCACTTCGATGCCCTGCCGGTCCAGCATGGCAAGGGGGTGGGATTACCTGTGGTTGTGCAAACGGGGCATTGCATGCGTCTTCTCCGGTGCGTGACCGGAACGGATGAGGCCATCCGCCCGGCAATAAGCCGCGACGGTTGCATGTCATCTGGACATACCTTCGCCGCGAATCGGCGAAGGTCTTGCTCACAGGCTTGAGGCCTGCTGCTGCACCGGAGCCCGGCTCGTACCGACGCGGGTTCGTAATGACGGCGACAACATCTGGGAGCTACTCCCCTTCTGCGGCGCATTCTAGCAGAGGCGCGTGGGAGCCGGTTCCAGCCCCCCAGCTTTCGATCCTGTTCCCTCCCGGAAAAGATCAAGCCTCGCGGCTGGAAGCCGCTCCCACGCAGGGTCTGCCCCTACCCGCGCGCGGGCAGCACGCGCGGGTTGCGCAGCACCAGCGCAGACACCAGCGACACCAGTACGCCGACCGGAAAGATTTCGACGAAGGTCATCGGAAGCCGGAACAAGGGGTTCGCGTACTGGAGCTTGAACGTCTCCATGTCGGCCGTCAGCTTGGCCAGCGCCGCCGCGTCCACGCCGTCGGCTTTCTGCTGGGCGATCACCGTCTCGGCGTAATGGCGGGCGAAGTCCGGGATCAGGGTGGCCTGCGCCAGCTCCCACGACACCACGTAGAAGACGCTTGCGATGAAAGAGATCGCCAGCCCCACGGCAAACGCGGGCCAGAATCGGATCACGCCGCCAAGCCCGACGTCACGGTGGTGCTTGATGCCCACGAACACCGCGCTGAACGCCACCAGCATGGTCGCGTAGCCCAGCGCCATGCCCATCGCGCCATGCGGCATCTGTCCGTCAAAGGCCGCGATGGTGGCGTACATGCTGCCGCCGACCACCAGCCCCGCAATCACGCCGTACTTCAGGATGTCACGCCACATGTCCCGCCTCCGCTGTTTCCGAAATGGACCGGGATTGCAAGGCATTGGCAGCCCTGGGTCCATCCTCCAAACGGGTGATTTCGACCCTATCACCCCTCTTCACGACACTCACGGCACCAGGCCAAGTTCGCGCGCGCGCCGCAGCGCGTCGGTGCGCCGCCGCGCTTCCAGCTTCTCCAGCAGCCGCGCCACGTGGGTCTTCACGGTGTTGGGGGAGACGTGCAGCCGGGCCGCGATCTCCTTGTTGGAATGGCCGGCCGCGATCTCACGCAGTACTTCCAGCTCGCGCGGGCTGATGCCCAGTGCCGCGATGGCCTGCGGATTGCCCTCACGCTGCTCGCCTGGCGTGGTG
>JBDTPP010000136.1:0-7558 GCA_039932615.1 Pseudoxanthomonas sp. | reverse complement strand
CCTGCGGGAAATTGTAGGTGCGGATGCGCTGGCTGCGGTCGCCGCTGCCGACCTGCAACTTGCGCGACTCGGCCTGCGCGGCGGCCTGCTTGCTGCGTTCGGCTTCCAGCAGTTGCCCCTTGAGCCGCTTCATCGCGAGATCGCGGTTGGCATGCTGCGAACGCGCGGTCTGGTTTTCCACCACCAGGCCGCTGGGAATATGGGTGATGCGGATCGCCGATTCGGTCTTGTTGACGTGCTGGCCGCCGGCGCCGGAGGAACGGAATGTGTCCACTTTCAGGTCGGCCGGGTTGATGACTACTTCTTCCACTGCATCATCGTCGGGGATGATCGCCACGGTGGCGGCCGAGGTGTGGATGCGGCCCTGCGATTCGGTCTCCGGAACGCGCTGTACGCGATGGGTGCCGGACTCGAACTTCAACCGCGAGAACGCACCTCGGCCGCTGACCCTGGCCACGATTTCCTTGTAGCCGCCGTGCTCGCCGGGGCTGTCGGAAGCCACTTCCACCTTCCAGCCCTGGCGCTCGGCGTAGCGCGCATACATGCGGAACAGGTCGCCGGCGAAGATCGCCGCTTCGTCGCCACCGGTGCCTGCGCGGACTTCCAGGAACAGGTCGGAGTCGTCGCGCGGGTCCTTGGGTACCAGCAGCAGGGCGAGCTCGTCCTCAAGTTGCAGCAGGCGCGTTTGCGCGCTGGCGATTTCCTCTTCGGCCAGTTCGCGCATTTCGGGATCGTTGCGCAGCGCTTCTGCCGCGGTGAGGTCGCGCTTGGCTTTGGTTTCCTCGCTGAGCGCGGTGGACACCGGTTCCAGTTGCGAGAACTCACGCGAATAGCGGCGGAAGCGGTCGTTGTCGGCGACCACGCCGGGATCGGAAAGCAGGCGTTCGAGTTCTTCGCGGCGTTCGGCCAGCGCTTCGAGTTTACGGCGCAGGGTCGGCGTCATCGGGTTTCTTGAGGTGGGAGTAGGGCGCCTGCGCCGGGAAAAGCTTGTCGGCCGCACGCGCCAGTTCCGCATCGCCGGATAGCGCCGCTTCACGCAGCGCGGCGGTTGGCGGATGCAACAGGCGATTGGTCAGGGTGTGGGCGAGGAAGTCGAGCACTTCGGTGGCATCGCGACCACTGGCGAGTTGCTGCCGGGCCTTGGCCAGCACATCCTCGCGCGCTGCATCGCCGTGCGCGCGCAGCCGCTTCAAGGGTTCCTGGCGCGAGCTGGCGTGCAGGTTCTCGATGTAGCGTGCGACCTGCAATTCGATGATCGCTTCTGCCGCTTCGGCAGCCTCGCGGCGGCCGCGGCGATTGTCCTCGACCGCGCGTTCCAGGTCATCGACCGTGTACAGATAGGCATCAGCCAGCGTGGCCACGCTGGGTTCGATGTCGCGCGGTACGGCCAGGTCGAACAGCAGCATCGGTTTGTGCTTGCGCTTGCCCAGCGCTGCGGCAACCTGGCTGCGGGTGACAATGGGTTCGCGGCTTGCGGTCGCCGAAAACACCACGTCCGCTTCGGCCAGGTGCCGATCCAGCTCGGCCAGCGGCAAGGCGTAGCCGCCGTGCCGGGTGGCCAATTCCTGCGCATGCGACAGCGTACGGTTGGCGATCAACAGGCGGCGCACCTTGCCTTCGCTCAGGTGGCGTGCGGCCAGCTCGATGGTTTCGCCGGCGCCGATCAGCAGCACCGTCGAATCGTCGAGGCGCGCGAATGAATTCTGGGCCAGGCGCACGGCGGTGGAAGCCACCGACACCGGATTGGCGCCGACGCGGGTATCGGTGCGCGCGCGCTTGGCCACGGCGAAGGTCTGCTGGAACAGGCGATCGAGGCGGTTGCCGAGGGCGCCGTGTTCGCGCGCCGCGACCCAGGCTTCCTTCACCTGCCCAAGGATCTGCGGCTCACCCAGGACCATCGAGTCCAGCCCGGTCGCGACCCGGAACAGGTGCCGCACCGCATCCGCGTCGCTATGCCGGTAAAGATAGGCGTCAAGGCCCTCGGCGTGCCTGGACAGCCAGTGGTTCAGCGTGTCGCCGTCCGCGGTGATGGCGTACAGCTCGGTGCGGTTGCAGGTAGACAGCAGCGCGGCCTCGGACACTTCCGCCAGTTCGCGTAACGAGGCCAACGCCGCGGGCAGGGCGGCGGGGCCGAACGCGACGCGCTCGCGCAAGTCGACCGGCGCGGTCTGGTGGTTGATTCCGAGTACCCACAACATCATCGTTCAGGTGCTTGCGCTAAGCTTCCGGCCTTCGAAGGTCGCCATTTTACGGCCCGGTTCGCTTCCATGCCCGCAATGATTCGTATCGCCCTTGGCGCACTGCTGTTTCTGGCCTTCGCAGCGCCCGGGTCGGCCGCCCCGGCCAAGCCCAAATCCGACGACCTCCTGACTGCGGTGATGGCGGGCGAATTCGCCTTCCAGGCAGGTCAGTTGCCCGAGGCTTCGCGCTGGTATCTGCAGGCCGCGCGGGCCAGCGATGACGCCGGCCTGGCCGAACGCGCCACCCGTATCGCGCTGCTGGCCAATGACGATGTTCAAGCCACGCAGGCCCTGAAACTCTGGCGCCAGCGTGCCCCGCAATCGTTGGCCCTGCGGGCCGCGGAAGCGGCGCTGGCCCTGCGCAAGAGCGATGCGCGTGGCGCGCGGCGCGAACTGGACGCCTTGCTGCGCGACAAGGACGAAATGGGCTGGCGCTACGCCCTGACCGTGCTGGGCAGTGGCGGCCGCGATCCGAAACTGTCGGCGCGCCTGCTGGGTGAATTTGTCGATGCGGGCGCTATTCCCGGCAACTTGCAGGCATGGCTGGCCTTTGGCGGCCTGGCCCAGTCGCTGGATCAGCCGGTGCTGGCCGAGCGCATCGCTGGCGAGGCGGTCAGGCGCTTCCCGACCGAACCACGCGTGGCCCTGTTGCGTGCCAGCCAGCTGCGCACGGCCGGCAATAAGGAAGAAGCGCGCAAGGTCCTGGGCGGCCTTTCCGATTCGATCCTGCTGATTCCGGCACTGAGGCTGCCGATCGCCGCCGAATACGACGCTCTGGGCGACCAGGCGATGGCTTCGGCCACGCTGGCTCGGGGCCCGCAGGACAACCAGACCTACGGCCTGCGCGCTTCATTGCTGGCCAAGGCCGGGGACAACAGTTCCCTGGGCTTGCTGTACGACGAACTGCGCAAGGACGCCAGCAACCCCGATCCCGAACGTCGGCTGCTGCTGGGCCAGATTGCCCAGTTCCTCAAGCGCCCGCAGGAAGCGCTGGACTGGTATCGCGGCGTGCCCGGTGGCGCGCAACGCACCGAGGCGCGTTTGCGCATCGCCAATGTGCTGTTCGACCTTGGCAAGAAGGAGGAGGCCTTCACCCAGGTGCATGAATTGCAGGGCGACGCCAGCGCCGACGACGATGCACGGCGGGCAGCCTACCTGCTGGAAGCGGAGCTGAAACAGAAGAACGAGGACGATGCCGGCGAACTGGACGTGCTGGCGCGCGGACTGTCTGCCTATCCCGATGACAACGCCCTGTTGTACGCGCGCGGCCTTGCCTGGGAGCGACGCGACCGCATCGACCGCGCCGAGGCGGACCTGCGCAAGATTCTGGTCACTGACCCGGAAAACGTCGCCGCGCTCAACGCCCTTGGCTACACCCTGGCCGACCGCACGACGCGCTACCAGGAGGCGCTGGAACTCATCGATCGCGCCCGCGCCGCCGAGCCGGACGAGGCGGCGATCATCGACAGCTATGGTTGGGTGCTGTATCGACTGGGCCGCAACGCCGAGGCGCTGGTGGAGCTGCGCCGCGCCTTTGTCCTGCAGAAGGATCCGGAAATTGCCGCGCATATCGCCGAGGTGCTCTGGGTAACCGGAAAACAGGAAGAGGCGCGCAAGTTCTTCGACGAAGCACGCAAGCTGGACCCGAAGAATCGATCGCTGCAGCGCGCGCTGGAGAAGACTGGCGCATGACCGGGTTTCTTCGTCCGTTCGCACTGTCCGTGTCATTGCTGTTGCTGGGCGCTTGCGCCAACCGGACCGTGCGTGAAACGCCGCCGCTCGACGCGCAAGGCATCGAGGCCGCCGAGCGCGCGCAAGCCAGCCGCGCAGTCTGGCTGGATGATCAACGGCAATGGTCCTTCGAGGGCCGGGTGGCGATCAACAATGCCGGCAAGGGCGGCAACGGCAAGATCGAATGGCAGCAGGACGGCCAGGGTTATGTGGTCTCGCTGATCGCTCCCATCACCCGCCAGAGCTGGCGCCTGATCGGTGATACCCATTCCGAAGCGGGCAGGCTGGAAGGCCTGCAAGGCGGTCCGCGCGAAGGCGAGGACGCCGAGGCGTTGTTGCTGGAAGCGACCGGCTGGGATATCCCGGTCAACGCGTTGGCGCAATGGGTGCGGGGGCTTCCGGCGGAAGGCTTTCCGTTGCAGCACAGGTCGTACTCCGCGCAAGGACAGCTGCAGCGGGTCGAACAGGCCGGCTGGCAGATCGAGTACCCCTTGTGGTTTCCGGACGAAGGCCCGCAGCCGTCGTTGCCGCGCCGGATCGAAGCCAAGCGGGACAAGGCCTCGGTGCGGCTGATCGTGGACCGCTGGGATTTTTCCGCGCAATGAGCGGGGGGGGCGAAGTGGAGGGCTGGTCTACCTGGCCTGCACCAGCCAAACTGAACCTGTTCCTGCAGATCACTGGCCGCCGGGAAGATGGTTACCACTGCCTGCAGACCGTGTTCCGCCTGCTGGACTGGGGCGATTCCCTTAAGTTGAGGGTCCGTGACGACGGCTTGATTGTCCGCCATGGTGAGTCCGCGAAAGGCGTGGCTGAGGCGCAGGATCTGGCGGTTCGAGCAGCCGAATTACTGAAAAAAGACTCCAAAATCGATAAAGGTGCAGATATTGTCGTCGAAAAGCGCATTCCGGCAGGTGGCGGCTTCGGCGGCGGTTCCTCGGATGCGGCGACGGTGCTGGTCGCACTGAACCGACTCTGGGGGCTGGGTTTCGATCTGGACCGGCTGGCCGGGCTTGGTTTGCGGCTGGGTGCGGATATCCCGGTTTTCGTCCGGGGCTACAACGCCTGGGCCGAAGGCGTGGGCGAGACCCTGACCCCGATCCAGCTGCCCTGCGCCTGGTATGTGCTGGCCGATCCGGGAATTCACATCCCGACCGAGGAGTTGTTCCAAGCCCCTGATTTGACGCGCAATGCTGCACCCGCGAAAATAGCCGACTTCGTTTCGGGAAAGTTGCTCGGTAATGCGTTCGAGCCGGTCCTGCGTCGTCGTGAACCTGCCATCCAGGCTGTGTTTGCGGCACTTTCGCGGATTGGCACGGCACGCCTCACCGGGTCCGGCAGCGGTTGTTTCGTCGAGTTCAGTGATCGCGCCTCAGCCGAGTCCGCGCTCGCGGAATTGCCGAGAGGACTGCGCGCATGGATTGCGGCGGGCGTGGATCGCTCGCCGTTGCATGTTTCCCTGGCGAAGAAACTCTGAAAACCACTGGGGCGTCGCCAAGAGGCCTAAGGCACCGGGTTTTGATCCCGGCATTTCGCAGGTTCGAATCCTGCCGCCCCAGCCAACTTCTCCGGGAAGGGAGAGTCGTCAAACGCCCAGGCCTGACGATTCCTGTTCCCTTTTCCCACCTGATCGGACCTCGACATGCAAGAAGAACGCAACCTGCTTGTCTTTTCCGGCAACGCCAACCAGCCTTTGGCCGCCAGCATCTGTCGCGAGCTCGGCATCCGCCAGGGCAAGGCCCTGGTGTCGCGCTTCTCCGATGGTGAAGTGCAGGTGGAGATCGAGGAAAACGTGCGCAAGCAGGAAGTGTTCGTGATCCAGTCGACCTGCGCCCCCAGCGCGGAGAACCTGGTCGAGCTGCTGGTGCTGGTGGACGCGCTGAAGCGCGCCTCGGCGGCCAGCGTCACTGCGGTGGTGCCATATTTCGGCTATGCGCGACAGGATCGGCGTCCGCGTTCGTCGCGCGTGCCGATCACCGCCAAGGTGGCGGCGCAGATGTTCAGTTCGGTCCATACCGACCGGGTGCTGACCGTGGACCTGCACGCCGACCAGATCCAGGGCTTCTTCGACATGCCGGTCGACAATGTGTACGCGTCGCCGTTGCTGCTCGCCGATATCTGGCGCGCCTACGGCACGGAAAATCTGATCGTGGTGTCGCCCGACGTGGGTGGCGTGGTCCGTGCACGGGCCGTGGCCAAGCGCCTGGACGATGCGGACCTGGCGATCATCGACAAGCGCCGCCCGCGCGCCAATGTGTCCACGGTGATGAACATCATCGGCGACGTGCAGGGCAAGACCTGCGTGCTGGTCGATGACATCGTCGACACCGCCGGCACCTTGTGCGCCGCTGCCGCCGCGCTGAAGGCGCAGGGTGCGCTGAAGGTGGCTGCGTACTGCACGCATCCGGTGCTTTCCGGCCCGGCAGTGGACAACATCAACGCCTCGGAACTCGACGAGTTGGTGGTCACCGACACCATTCCACTATCGGCTGTCGCCCGCGGCTGCAGCAAGATCCGCCAGCTCAGCGTGGCCGAGCTGCTGGCGGAAACGATTCGCCGCATCGCGTTCGGCGAGTCGGTGAGTTCGTTGTACGTCGACTAGTAACAGGTTGGTGGTCGGTGAGTTGATGGGCGGTGGTCAAGAGACCCCGAACCACCAACCACGAACCACCAACCCAACAGCTCACCTGGTCGCGGGTGAGCTATCCAAACCGTCGCGAGGCGGTTCATTCAACTGAAGGTAGTAAAGAAAATGGCAATCACACATGAAATCAAGGTGCAGCGCCGCGAAGACGAAGGTAAGGGTGCGAGCCGCCGCCTGCGTCACGCCGGTACCGTGCCTGCCATCGTTTACGGTGGCGAACTCAAGCCGGTCAGCATCCAGCTGAACCACAACGAGGTCTGGGTCGCCAGCCAGAACGACTGGTTCTACGCGTCGATCCTTGACCTGAACCTGGGTGGCGACACGCAGAAGGTGTTGCTGCGTGACCTGCAGCGTCATCCGTTCAAGCAGCAGATCATGCACATGGACTTCCAGCGCGTTAACGAGAACGAGGCCCTGCACGTCTCCGTGCCGCTGCGCTTCCTCAACGAAGAGAAGTCGCCGGCCGGCAAGTCCGCCGAAGTGGTGGTCACGCATGAACTGAAGGACGTGAACATCGCCTGCCTGCCCAAGGACCTGCCCGAGTTCATCGAGGTCGACCTGGCCGAACTCAGCGTCGGCGACATCATCTATCTGTCCGACCTGAAGCTGCCGAACGGGGTCGAGATCCCGAGCCTGAAGCTGGGCAAGGACCACGACGACGCGGTGGTCATCGCCAAGCACGGCAAGGAAGAAGTAGAGGAAGCCGCAGAAGGCGCCGAGATCGCCGAAGTGCCAGCCGCCAAGGCCGTCAAGAAGGACGAGCCGAAGAAGTAATCGCCACACGCTGCATCCGCGAGTGCGGGTGCAGCGGCGATCACTGCAATGGCAGGACTTCGTCTCATCGTCGGGCTGGGTAATCCCGGGCCCGAACACGCGCGGACCCGGCACAATGCCGGGTTCCGTTTTGTCGACACGCTCGCGGAAAAGGAAGGCGTGCGCTTCGGCC
>JBDTPP010000135.1:0-7719 GCA_039932615.1 Pseudoxanthomonas sp. | reverse complement strand
ATCATGGGCGTGGGATTCGCCAAGAATCCCAAGGCGCTGAAGTTCAGCGTGATCGAACGCATCGTCTGGGCGTGGATACTGACCATTCCCGCCGCCGGTGGAATCGCCTACGGACTGTGGCGGCTGATCGAGATGCTGGGCTGGGCGTAAGGCCCTTTCCTTCTCCCACCGGGAGAGGTTGCCCGTAGGCGGATGATGGAAGAAATTGTCCGCTGGCGCCGAACTCTCCTCGCGACGGAATTTACCTTTCCTCATCCGTCGCTACGCGCCACCTTCTCCCTGAGGGAGAAGGAAACATTTACAGCAGGTCGCCTTCCGCCGACAACGCACGTTCCATGTTGTCGCCCAGGCCGCCGATCTCCAGCACCATGCGATCCACTTCCGATGGCGTCAGCCCTTCATAGGGGCGGTTCTCGCACAGCTGCAGGTAGGGCACGCCGTCGAGATCGCCGATGGCCAGATAACCGACGCTACTCTGCCAGTTGAAGCCCAGCGCGCGACGCGCATCGACGCCGGTGATCGGCGCGATCACCGTGCTCACGCGCAGGTAGCCGCGTTCATCGTCGTTGCCCAGTTCTGACAGGAAGATCGCCTGGTGACGGTTGCCGCTGTCCAGCGACAACTCCACGCAGGCCACGTAGGGCTCGTGCATGGTCACCTTGTAGCCTGATTTGCTCAGGTGGCTGCGGATCTGTTCGAAATTCTGCATGTCGTGCTCCTTTGCATTGCCGCCGCTATGCTAATGCCTCATGGCCGACAAGTCTCCCGCCCAACGTATCCTCGCCGCCGTGCGCGCGATTCCGCGTGGACAGGTCGCCGGCTATGGCGAAGTGGCGCATCGCGCCGGATTGCCCGGGCGCGCGCGCCTGGCGGCGAAGACCTTGAGCGAGAACACCGATCCGGAATTGCCCTGGCACCGGGTGCTGCGATCCAACGGACGCATCGCCCTGCCGGTAGGTTCCAGGGCTTTCCGCGAACAATGCCAGCGCCTGCGCGCGGAAGGCGTGACCGTCGTCAATGGCCGGGTGCGCCAGCTCAAGGCTACGCGAACCGTGGACGAACAGGTATGGGGCCCGCCGGATAGATAATCCCCAGAAGCAGCCGTGCAGGAAGGGCCGGACCTGGCATTCGATCCGGGCTGCCGCTCGGTCAACGCGATGCTGGTTGGCACCCCCGCGGGCCACTCGATCAGAGGCTTCCTGACCGCCTGCGGAACCAGGCCGCGATGCTCAGCCGCTCGCGTGTCGCCGGCAGCACTTCGTGCTCGATATCGCTCGAGAAAATGATGCTGGTGCCCGCGTGCGGCAATACATCAATCGATCCCTGCGGCAGATGCAGGCGCAGCGCACCGCCCTGGTCCTGCCGCCAATCGTGGTTGAGATAACTCACCAGTGACAACACGCGTGCGTCGCTGTCCTGGAACTGATCGCGGTGGCGATGGTAGCAGGCACCAACCGGATAAAAGGCGAAGTGCGCCTCCTCCTCATCCAGTCCCAGGTAAAGGCGCTGGTTCAAGGACACGCGCAGCGCCTGCAGGCCTGCAAGGAACGACGTCGCCGCCGGCTCGGGGTCATCGTCCAGCCACTGGGTGTCGTCACCACGGATGCCGATGCGCAGATGCTGTTGCTTGCCATGCCCGACCTGCGCGGCCCGCAAGGTGCCCGCGGCCTGGCGCTGTTTCAATGCATCGTGCAACGCCGCGCCGAGCTTTGGTACGGGGAAATCCGACAACAGGCACACGCCATGTTCACTCAGCGCCCCGGCAAGCGCGGCGGGGTCGTGCAGGACCGCCACGGGCAGGGAAGGCATGCCGGTATGATAAGCGCCAGGCACTCCGAGAAACGTCATGTTCCCCAGAATTCCCAAGGTCACCCAGGCGCTGATAATCGCCAATGTCGCGGTATTCGTGCTGCAGCAATTACTGGGTGATGACGCGTTGGTCTCGATGATGCTGTGGCCGTTGGGGCCCAACGGCCTCGACCTGTTTTCCGCAGGCTACGAATTCAAGCCATGGCAACTGCTGACCTACGGCTTCATGCACGGCAGCTTTCCGCATCTGGCTTTCAACATGCTGGCGCTGTACATGTTCGGCGCGCCGCTGGAATACACCTGGGGCGATCGCCGCTTCCTCACCTACTTCCTGGTCTGCATCGTTGGTGCGGGGCTGCTGCAAATGGTGGTGAGCTGGTGGACGGTTTCGCATGGCGGCGAACCCTACCCGACGGTGGGCGCGTCTGGCGGGGTGTTCGGCCTGCTGCTGGCTTACGGCATGCTGTTTCCCAACCAGCGCGTGATGCTGCTGTTCCCGCCAATCCCGATGAAGGCGCGCACCCTGGTGATCGTCTACGGCGCGTTCGAGTTGATGCTGGGATTCACCGGCTGGCAACCCGGCGTGGCCCATTTCGCCCACCTCGGCGGCATGCTGTTCGGCTGGTTGCTGATCCGTTACTGGCGCGGGCAACCACCGTTCAACAAGCGCCGGCCGCCGGGGCCGCGGATCGTCCGCTGAAGTATCGTTTATGTAGGTTGGAGGGAGAAGCTTCCCCCAAGGGAACTTCCTTCGGGGCGCAAGCCGCGATAGTGACCCGGGAAGAATACTGGGCAGGATAGAAACAAAAGAAATTCAATTGCTTCAATCGGCCCGGATCGGAGGGGATGTCTGGGTGTCATCGCGGCTTACGCCGCTCCCACGGACAGAAAAAAACGGCGCGAAGATTCGCGCCGTTTTTGTTTGCAATGGTTGTGTACGGCTCAGCGCCAGATCTTGATTTGCTCCGCATCGCTGCGGTGCATCGGCTGGCCCGCCTTGCAGGTGAAGGATTCTCCGAACGCAGGCTGGTTGGCCAGCGGGCCGTTGCTGCGCCACTGGCCGGGGGCGTGCACGTCAGTAGTGATGCGTTGCGCGGACTCAGACGGCGACACTTGCTGCGCCCATAGTTCTGACCAGGTGCGGAAAAAGGTCTGCTTGGCGCCCAGGTTCGGCGCCAGTTGGGCGTTGGTGAAGGCATCCCATGCCAGCTCCACGCCTGCCAGGTCGGCGATGTTGTCATCCTGGGTCAGGCTGCCGTTGACCTTGGCGCCGGTGACGCCGGGATAGGCGTAGCCGGCGTATTGCGCGACCACGCGCGTTCCCATCGCATCCCAGGCGGCCAGGTCGGCCGGCGTCCACCAGTCGCGGATTTCGCCACCGGCGTCGATCATGCGGCCGCGCTTGTCGAAACCGCGGCTCAACTCATGTCCAACCAGCGCACCGTAGGAACCATACAGCGCCGAATCGCCCCGGCTCACGTCGAACACGGGTGCCTGCAGCACTGCAGCCGTCACGATCAGCCGATTCTGGGCCGGGTCATAGGCCAGCGCCGGCTGCTGCGGCAACACGTCCCAGCGGCGATCGGCGTTGCCCTTGCCTATGCGCTTCATTTCCTCGCGATGGCGCCAGGTCGAGGCGATGAGGATGTTGCTGCCGAAGCTGCCTCGACCCATTGGCTGCACGCTGTAGTCAAGGTCGCGGCGCGGGGTGCCAATCTCGATCTTCAGCTTGTCGATCTTGGACTTGGCTTCAGCCTTGGCCGCGGCGCTCATCCAGGTATTGCGATCGATGCCGCGACCCAGGGCATCGCGTACACCCTGGGCAACCGATTCTGCCTTGCTCTTGCTGGCGGAAGGCAGGTAGCGCGCCGCGTATTCGCGGCCCAGCATTGGCCCGGCGCCGGTATTCACGGCATCCAGCACCTGCTGCCAGCGCGGCGCGGGGGCAGCTTCGCCACGCAATACGCGACCACGGAATTCGAATGAGGCATCGCGATACGACTTGGCCAGGAAAGGCGCCATTGCGTCACCGACCTGCCAGCGTAGATAGGTCTTCCACTGCTCCGGCTTGACGCCGGCGATCAGGGTATTCAGCTGTGCGAACAAGGCAGGATTGGCCATGGAGACGGTGTCGTCGTTGACTCCCTGGGCCTTGAGGAAGGCATCCAGCTGCAGGTTCTTGTACGGCTTGGCCAGATCCCTGGTGGCGACCGGTACGTAGTTCGCCTGCGGGTTGCCCAGTTCCAGCAGGGGTCGCGATGCCTGCGCGATGCGCGTCTCAAGGTCGATGACCTGGGCTGCTTCGGCATCAAGCTTTTCGGCCTTGGTGCCGGTCAGGGCGAGGATCTGCTTCACGTAGCCGCGGTAGCGGCCCAGCAGTTCGGTAGTCTCGGCATCGGTGCGTGTGTAATAGGCGGGGTCAGGCAGGCCCAGGCCGCCCTGCGAGAAATAGCCGATATGGCGATCCAGCGCCTTCAGGTCCACGTCCGGGCTGAAGTTGAAGACCACCGGGATACCCACCTGGTGCAGCGCAGCGATAGCGGCCGGCACGTCCTTGGCCCGTTTGATGCCATTGATTCGATCCAGCAGTGGTGCGATCGGTTTGGCGCCATCGGCTTCGACGGCCGCCTCGTCCAGGCCGCTGGCCCAGAAATCGCCAAGCAGTTTCTGCACATTGCCCTGCGGCGTCAGCATCGACGCATCAAGCAGGTCTTTCTGCTGCTGCCGGCTGCGCTCACGCAACTGGCCCAGGGCACTCAATGAGCTGGTATCGGACGGCAACGGATTGGCAGTCAGCCAGGTGGCATTGGCGCTGCTGTAGAAATCGCTGCATTCGGCGCTGACCACCGGCGCTTTTGCTGCTTTCTTTTTCTTGGCGGCCTGGGCATCAGTGGCGCCGAAAGCGACCACCAGGGCCAGGGCGAGCAGGGTGGGCTTGCTGAGGGCGTTTCGCAGAGGCAGCATCAGGTGTTTCCGTTTCTATGAATAACGCCGATTCTAGCAAGGGCGGGCCCGGGGGCCATGAACAAGATCCGCAAAAACGAAGACCCGGACAATGCCGGGTCTTCGGGGTTTTGCAGTAAGGCCGAGGACTTGCCGGCGGAGGAGTGATTAGGAGTGAAGAGTGAGCAGTGAGGAGTGAGGAGTGAGGAGTGAGTGGAAGAGCGGAGAACGGGAGGGCGGCTTCAGCTTCCCTCTCACTCCTCTCCCCTCACTCCTCGCCGTTCCAGGCTTACCAGATAACGACCTTGCTCTCCGCGCTACGCACCATCGGGTCACCGGCCTTGCACTGGAACGCGGCGGCGAAGGCCGGCATGTTCGAGGGCGCACCGATAGCGCGGAATTTCGCCGGCGCATGCGGATCGGTATTGAGCAGCACCAGTTGCGCCTTGTCGCGGATGTTGCCGCGCCACACCCGTGCCCAACTGAGGAAGAACCGCTGGTCGCGACTGAGGCCGTCGATCATCGGGTCGTCCTGGCTGCCAGCGGCTGCCTGCAATGCGTCGTAGGCGAAGTTGAGGCCGCCGAGGTCGCCGATGTTCTCGCCCATGGTCAGCTTGCCGTTGACGTGGTTGTCCGCATGGTTCGCCAGCGGAACATAGGCGTCGAACTGTGCGGCCAGTTTCGCGGTGCGCTGGTCGAAACGCTCGCGGTCTTGCTGCGTCCACCAGTTGACGTTGTTGCCGGCACCATCGAACTGGCTGCCGCTGTCATCGAAACCGTGACCCGCCTCGTGGCCGATCACCGCGCCGATGCCGCCGTAGTTGATCGCATCATCGCCGTTGGCGTAGAAGAACGGCGGCTGCAGGATGGCGGCGGGGAAGTTGATGGTGTTGGTGCCGGAGCTGTAGTACGCGTTCACCGTTTGCGGGGTCATGCCCCATTCGTAGCGGTCGGTGGGCTTGCCGATCTTGTCCAGGTCGTAGCGGTTGTTGAACGCATTGGCCGCGCGCAGGTTGGCGAAATAGTCCCCGGGATTGATATGCAGCCCGTCCCAGGCCCGCCACTTGTCCGGATAGCCGATCTTTGGCAGGAACGTGCTCCACTTCTCCAATGCCTTGGCCTTGGTCGTGTCGCTCATCCAGTCCAGGCCTTCAATGCGCGCCTTGAGCGCATTGCGCACGTTGTCGACCAGTTGCTGTGCCCGTGCCTTCGCCTCGGGCGGAAAATAGTCCTTCACGTACAACTGGCCCAGCGCCTCGCCCATGCCGCCGTTGACGGCCTCCAGCACGCGCTTCCAGCGCACGCGTTGCTCCGGCTGGCCGTTGAGGACCTGGCCGTAGAAGGTAAAATTCTCGTCCTGGAATGGCTTCGACAACGCATTGGAGGCATCGTCGATGGCGTGGAAGGCGAGGTAGTCGCGCCACTGCGCGGAAGGAACGTCGCCAAGCATCGCATCGAACTCCGCGAAGAACGTCGGTTGCGACAACGAGAAGCCGTTGCCGGCGGGCACGCCGACAGTCTTCAAGAACACGCCCCAGTCGAAATGCGGCGTTACCTTGTTGGCTTCGGCGACGTCCATGAAGTGGTAGCGGTTCTTCGGGTCGCGCAGTTCCACACGTGACAGCGAGGCCTTGGCCAGCCGCGTTTCAAACGCAAGCACCGCATCGGCTTTCTGCTTCGCCTCGGCTTCGGAAGCACCCGTCAGCATGAACAGCTTGGCGATGTGCACGAGATAGGCAGCGCGGATGTCCTTGTGCTCGTCCTGGGTGTAGTAATCGGGGGTGGGCAAGCCCAGTCCGCCCTGGCCGGCGAAGGCAATCTGGCGGGTCGCGTCCTGGTAGTCGGTGCCGGAACCGAAACGGAATCCCTGGCCTTCGCCTTTTGCGGCCGCGCGGCCCAGCCAGGCGACGATATCGGAGGTGCCCTCGAGTTTGGCGATCATGGCGAGGTCGGGCTTGATCGGTTCATAGCCCGCCTTGTCGACCGCGGCCTCGTCCATGCCTGAACGATACAGCCAGCCGATCTTCTGCTGGATCGAACCCATCGAGGCCTGGTCGGCGTTCGCGTCCGCGGCATCGACCAGCGTGTGCTGCGCGTCGAGGCTTTGCTCACGCAACTGGTCGAATGCGCCCCAGCGCGTCTTGTCGGCCGGGATCGGGTTGGACGCAATCCATTTGCCGTTGGCATAGCCGTTGAAATCCTGGCAGGCGGAGATGGCCGGATCCAGATCGTGGGTGTCATACACGGGTTTGGCCGCCTCGGCGGCGCTTGCGTGGGCCTGGGCAAGGACCAGCGCAAGCGCAAGCGCGGTGACAAGTGCCAGTGGTTTCGGGCTGCGGATAGGCATCGAGGTCTCGGGGTCAGGAGTAAGCGGAGGGGAATGAGGACTGAGGAGTGAGTGGAAGAGCGCAGATTGGGGGCGGGAGAGCGAGCAGAGCGGGAGAGTGGGAAAGTGGGAGAGTGGCTTCAGCTTTCCCCTCACTCACTCCTCACTCCTCACCACTCACTCCTCGCGCTTCACCAGATCGCTACCTTGCCGTCGTCGGCGCGCACCATCGGGTCTCCTGCCTTGCACGAGAACGCGGTGGCGAAAGTGGACAGGTTTTCCAGGGGGCCATTGGCGCGGAATTGCGATGGCGCGTGCGGATCGGAAGCTACCTGCACCTTCAAAGACTCGGGGGTGTCCTTGCCGCGCCAGGAAAGTGCATAGCCAATGAAGAAACGCTGGTCGCGGGTCAGGCCGTCGGTCTTCGGATCGGGCTTGCCGTCGTTGGCCTTGAGCAACGCATCATAGGCCACGTCCAGTCCGCCCAGGTCGGCGATGTTCTCGCCCAGGGTAGTCTTGCCGTTGACGTGCTCGCCGCTGGGAATGGTATAGGCGCTGAACTGCTGCTCCAGCTTGCCGGTCAACGCCGAGAAGCCCTTGGCGTCCGCATCGGTCCACCAGTTCTCGAAGTTGCCGGTCGG
>JBDTPP010000134.1:0-7775 GCA_039932615.1 Pseudoxanthomonas sp. | reverse complement strand
GTCATCGACGAAGTGCTCAAGTCGATGGATCGCGAAAACCGCGAGCGGCTCGAACAGGTGCTGTCGTACCCGGAAGATACCGCCGGCCGCCTGATGAACCCCGACGTGGTCACCGTGCGCGCCGACGTCAACGTCGATGTGGTCCTGCGCTACCTGCGCCTGCGCGGCGAACTGCCCGACCATACCGATCATCTTTTCGTGGTCAGCCGCCGCCACCAGTACCTGGGCCGGCTCTCGCTTGCGTCGCTGGTCACCCATGAAGACAGTACGCCGATCAATCGCCTGATCGATGACGAGCAACCCGCGATAGACGTCGAGGAAACCGCCGAGGAAGTGGCGCGCCGGTTCTCCGACCACGACTGGGTCTCGGCACCCGTGGTCGACGACAACAACATCCTGCTTGGCCGCATCACCATCGATGACGTGGTCGACATCATTCGCGAACAGGCCGAGCACCAGGCCTTGGGAGCGGCTGGCCTGGACGAGGAAGAAGACCTGTTCTCGCCGGTCAAGCGCGCGGTTCGCGGCCGCCTGCTGTGGCTGGGAGTCAACCTGTGCACCGCATTCCTGGCCGCGGGCGTGATCGGCCAGTTCGAGGGTACGCTGGAAAAAATCGTGGCCCTGGCCGTACTGATGCCGATCGTCGCCGGCATGGGCGGCAATGCAGGCACCCAGGTGCTGACCCTGATGGTGCGCGGCCTGGCCCTGGGCCAGGTGGGCGCCAGCAATGCCAAGGTCCTGCTGTGGAAGGAAGTTCGCGTGGCCCTGATCAACGGCCTGTTGCTGGGCAGTATCGTCGGCATCGTGGCTTTCGTCTGGTTCCGCGAATGGCAGTTGTCGCTGGTGATCGGCGCCGCCCTCACCATCAATCTCTGTGCCGCCGCACTGGCCGGCGTGCTGGTGCCGTTGACCCTCAAGCGCATGCGCATAGATCCCGCATTGGCCGGCGGCGTGGTCCTGACCACAGTGACGGACGTGACCGGCTTCGTATGTTTCCTTGGCTTGGCGACCCTTGTCCTGCTTCACTGAGGCTAGCCATGCACAGAGCGGGCAAGGTCCAGGACTGGAACGACGAGCGCGGCTATGGATTCATCGTCCCGCTGGATGCAACAGGCGATGGCGCGCGCAGCTTCTGCCACGTTCGCGACTACCCGCAGGCGGGCAGGCGGCCGGAGCTGGGCGAACTGGTCAAATATGCAGCCACTCGCCAAAGCGATGGTCGCTGGCGTGCGACCGAGGTACGCCGTGCCGCGCAGCCCCCTATCGGCGCAAGGATATCGAAGCCAGTGGCCAAGACCTACAAGGCTCCGTTATCGGTTGCGTCCGATCTGCTGCGGAGCGTAGTGGTGCTGGCCTACATCGCCTTCATTGCATGGGCAATCAAGCACGGCAGGATGATCCTGGAAACCGTGTTTATCCCCGTCAGCGCCTGCATCGTCAGCTACCTGGGCTATGCCGCCGCCAAACATTTTGCGCAGAGCAACCGCTGGCGCATTCCCGAAGCCAATCTGCATCTTCTGGAATTACTGGGGGGGATGGCCCGGCGCGCTTATCGCCCAGCGCGTACTTCGCCACAAGACCCGCAAGGCCAGCTACCCGCTTCGTTTTCTGGATGATGGTCGTGCTGAACGTCCTGGCCACGGCCGCATGGGCATTCTGGAAACCATGACCTGCCGCGCGCACCGCTGGCGTATCCTGCCCCTGTCCACAGCATGGGATGCCCGCCGCCGTGAAAATCTCCCGATTGCAGTGCCGCTTTTTTTCAGGCTGCGTTTTGATCCTTGCCCTGGCCGCTTGTAGCAGCATGCCCCCCGCCGAACACGGAAACTTCTACAAGCGCAGCGTGAGCGTGGCCGGCAAGGCCCATGTCTACCAGGTGTTCGTGCCGGCGCATCAGCAGTCCAGCGCGCCGACGCCGGTGATCCTGTTCCTGCACGGCTCCGGTGAGCGCGGGGAGGATGGAGACAAACAGACCCATGCTGGCCTGGGCCCGTATGTACGCGGGCATGCAGGCAATTTCCCGGCGATCGTGGTCTTTCCACAAGTCCCGCGTGGGCAGGAGTGGATGGGTCAGAACGTCGATATGGCATTGGCCGCGCTTGACCTGGCAACGCAGGAATTCAATGGCGATCCGCAGCGCACCTACCTGACCGGCCTGTCGATGGGCGGTTATGGAACCTGGGAAACAGCGCTGGCGGCGCCGGACCGGTTCGCCGCACTGGTGCCGATCTGCGGCGCGATCCTGCCACCCGGCGACGAACGCGAACTCTATGTCACCGGGGTGGCCCATGCAGCTGATCCTTATGCCGCGCTCGCCGCCAAGCTGGGCACGGTTCCCGTGTGGATCTTCCATGGCGGCAAGGACGAGACGGTTCCGCCGACCGATGACCGCAAGGTCTTCGCCGCGTTCAAGGCGGCAGGCGCGCCGGTGCAGTACACCGAATTCCCCGAGGCCAACCATAATTCATGGGACGCGACTTACCACCACGATCCCATGTGGCAATGGCTGTTCGCGCAGCGCAAGCATTGAGGCGGCTCACTGAATGGCTGAGGTAATCCGCAACTATTTCACCCCACGCTGGCGCAGTGACGAAATCACCTGCGCCTGCGGCTGGCATGGCGATTCCCGGGCGATGGTCATGGAACTGCATGAGGAAGTCACCGACTACGCGTGCCCTGCCTGCGAATGCATGCTGTTGATCGTTTCCCACCCCAGCCTGGATCAAGTCAGGAAGGCGGCAGCGGTAGGCAACCTGGAAGCCACCCAGCAGCTGTCGATCATCGACCAAGCGCTGGCTGCCCACGGCAAGCCCACGCCCTGACCTGCTTCCCGGCGCAAGCGATGTGCAGGTGCCGCCGTCAGCGCTTTTCTATCCAGAGGCTGCCACCCCCGGCGGCCGCTTCCGCTGCCACTATCGTGTGGTGCATCAGCTCGGGATATTTCCACGCCGAGTAACTGCTGCCGAACAGGATTGCGAACACCGGGTTGTACATCAGCAGCGCCTGCAGCAGATACTGTTCGTTCCACGAGCGCCCCTGCTCCAGCAACCAGTCTCGTGGATATTCGAACGGCAGGAATACATCGTGGATGTGGATCCGCACCCCTGAAGCCAATCGCGGCAATACCTCGAAGAACAGATGATTGACGTCGCTGCCCGCCTTGGACACATGCGAGGAGTCGATGAACAGCACATCGCCAGCCGCAAGCGCATCGAATTCCTCCAGCGGCACGTCCTGGACCTTGGCCTGGATGAGCCGGTCGATGCCGCAATCCGCCTCTTGCAGGAAAGTTTCCGGATAAGGCTCGATGCAGGTTATGTGCATGTTTCCGCCGTGGAAACGCTGGTTCACGTCCGCCATCAACAAGGAGGAATGACCCGAGCCGACCTCGATCACTCGCGTCGGTCGCCAGGCCCGGAGCAGCACGAACAGAGCCTTGGCATCGAGCCAGCCAAACTGTGGGTTGTCGGTGAAATAGCCCCGCGCAATGGAAGCCCCGCGCTCCGTGTAATCGAAATCGGCGATATAGCGCGGGAACTCGGTTTCCAGGATGTGCCGATGGCTGGCATCGTTGAAATCAATCCCAGCCGGCAGGCGTGGTTGCGCGGGCCACAATCGCGCTTCGCTGGCGGCGACTTCCGCGCGATCCAGCACCGGGGAATAGAAATGTCCCGAGGGCGCGTAGTCGGTGACTCCCATCTTCCGCGACAGGGCATGCAGGGCCCTGCGCTGCAACGATCGCAAACTCACAGGCGTACCGCTTCGCGCGTGGGTGAGAAATCGGAAACCAGCAACGATTCCAGCACCGCCATGCGAATGGCAACGCCGTTACTGACCTGGCGCATCACCAGCGACTGCGGACCATCGGCCACTTCATCGGTGATTTCGACGCCGCGATTGATCGGTCCCGGATGCAGCACCACCGCATCCGGCGCGGCGCGGCGCAGGCGTTCCAAGGTCAATCCGTAGCGCGCGTGATAATCGTCGAGCGAAACCACCAGACCTTCCTCCATGCGTTC
Source organism: Pseudoxanthomonas sp. (assembly GCA_039932615.1). GTDB lineage: Bacteria > Pseudomonadota > Gammaproteobacteria > Xanthomonadales > Xanthomonadaceae > Pseudoxanthomonas_A. Next base: position 3,756 of record JBDTPP010000134.1, on the reverse strand, counting down.
GCGCTGCAGGCGCAGCGTCATCACCACATCCACGCCCCCAAGCAGGTCGTCGAAATCATCACCCACGACGCAACCGGCCAGGGTCGAGTCCTGCGGCAGCAGGGCCGCGGGGCCGCAGACGCGGATTTCGCCGGTGCCCAGCGTCTGCAATGCATGCAGGTCGGAACGGGCGACGCGCGAATGCTTGACGTCGCCGACAATCAGCACTTTCAGCCGGGAGAAATCAGCGCCCTTGGCCTGCCTGATCGTCAGCACGTCCAGCAGTCCCTGGGTGGGATGGGCGCTGCGACCATCACCCGCGTTGACCACGGTGGTACCCTCGCCCGCCTGTTGCGCCAACGCTTCCGCGGCGCCGTCTTCAGGGTGGCGCACGATGAAACCGCGCACACCCATGGCTTCCAGATTCTTCAAGGTATCCAGCGCCGTCTCGCCTTTGCGCGCGGAGGAAGTGGAGGCATCGAAGTTGATGACATCCGCGCCCAGCCGCTGCGCCGCGATCTGGAACGAACTGCGCGTGCGCGTGGAAGGTTCGAAGAAAAGCGTGCAGACCGTGGTACCCAGAAGCGAGTTGCGTTTTTGCGTGCGGCCCAATGCCGCATCGCGGATCTGGCCGGCACGATCCAGCAGGCGGCACAGGGTTTCCTTGGGCAATCCTTCCAGGGTCAGCAGATGGCGTAGGCAGCCGTCAGAATCGAGTTGCAGGGTCATGTTTAAGTTCCAGTAATTTGTTTTTCCTTCTCCCCGGAGAAGGTGGCGCGAAGCGACGGATGAGGCAAGGAGAATTCCGCGTCAGGAAAGTTGATTGCAAAATGGTGGTCCATTCCCTCATCCGCCCTTCGGCCACCTTCTCCCGGAGGGAGAAGGAAAACTAGACCACCCGTATTGCATCGTGCGGCGCCGCCAGCCAGCGTTCGATGATCACCGCCGCGGCCACCGCATCCAGGGCCACTGCATCGCGACGGCGCTTGCGCCCTTCGGCGCGGTCCAGCGCAAAACGCTGCGCCGCCTCGACCGAACTCGAACGCTCGTCGACCAGCACCACGGGCAGGTTGTAGCGCTTTTGCAGTTCTTGCGCGAAAGCATGCGCACGCACGCGGATCGGCTGGTCGCCACCGTCCAGGGTCATCGGGTCGCCAACCACCAGGCCATCCGGACGCCATTCCGCACGCAGCTTGTCGATAGCCGTCCAGTCCGGGCTATTGCCATGTACGTCGATCACCGCCAATGCGCGTGCACTACTGCCGAAGGCGCTGCCCACCGCGACGCCGATGCGCTTGGCGCCTACGTCGAAGCCCAGCACCGTGCCGTCCAGCTTCATGCCAGGCCTGTCACGCGTGGCCGCTGTAATCGGTGACACGGGTGATGTCGATGCCCAGGCGCCCACCCGCTGCCTGCCAGCGTTGCTCCAGGGGAAGCGTGAACAGCAATTCGGCATCGGCTGGGGCGGTCAGCCAGCTGTTTTCGCCCAACTCGTATTCCAGCTGTCCTGCACCCCAGCCGGCGCAACCCAGGGCAACCACGATATGCGCCGGGCCCTCACCTTCGGCCAGCGCCTCAAGGATGTCGCGCGACGTGGTCAGGGCCAGGCCGCCACCGATGGCCAGGGTGGAATCCCACTGGCGCTCGCCATCATGCAGAACGAACCCGCGTTCCGGATGTACCGGCCCGCCGTTGAGCACGATCTGGCTGGCCAGCGCGGGATCGCGCGCCTCCAGGCTCATCTGCGCCAGCACGTCGCCCAGGCTGTACTCGGAAGCGCGATTGACCACCACGCCCATGGCGCCTTCGTCATCGTGCTGGCAGATCAGGGCCACGCTGCGGGAAAAATTGGGGTCGTCGAGCGCAGGCAGCGCGATCAGCAGCTGGTTGGAGAAACTGGCGGGGAAGCTGGCGGGGAATTTGGCGGGAACCTGGGACATGTGCTTATTCTAGAGCCTGACATCGCCCCCGGGTTAACCTGCCGTCATGACCAGTTATTGCGATTTCGCCCCTGGCCACCCGATCCACGGGCCTTACCACGACCGCGAATACGGCTTTCCGCAAACACTGGAGTCGGACCTGTTCGAGCGCCTGGTGCTGGAGATCAACCAGGCCGGCCTGAGCTGGGAAACCATCCTGAAGAAGCGCGAGGGCTTCCGCAGCGCCTATACCGCCTTCGACGTGGACAAGGTTGCGGATTACGGCGAGAACGACCGCGCCCGCCTGCTGGCTGATGCCGGCATCATCCGCAACCGGCTGAAGGTCGACGCAGCGATCCACAACGCGCAGGTCATCCGCGGCCTGCGCGATTCGCACGGTGGATTCTCGCAATGGCTGGAGGCGCAGCACCCGTTGCCGAAGGCTGACTGGGTGAAGCTGTTCAAGCAGACTTTCCGGTTCACCGGCGGCGAGATCACCGGTGAGTTCCTGATGAGCCTGGGCTACCTGCCCGGCGCGCACCGCGAGGATTGCCCGGCGTTCAAGCGCGCGGCGAAGTCGAAGCCCGCGTGGATGCAGAAACCATCAGGCGTCCAGCGCTGACGACAGCACCGCTGCGCAATCAGCGTCGAGCTTGAGCGATGCAATGTCATCCGCACGCGTCTTTCCCAGGTTGAGCAGTGCAATCGGCTTGCCGGTCTCGTGGGCGATCCTTGCAAAGCGGAATCCGGAATAGACCATCAGCGAAGAGCCCACCACCAGCAGCGCGTCGGAATCCTGCAGCGCAAGACGCGAGGTTTCATAGCGGGCACGGGGCACGTTCTCGCCAAAGAACACCACATCCGGTTTCAGCCGCCCGCCACACGCTCCACAATCGGGGACGCGAAAGCCGCCGAAATCCATTGCTTCAAGATCAGCGTCGCCATCGGGCGCGGTGGCCGCGGCGATATCGGCCCACCCCGGGTTTTGCTGCCGCAAGGATTGTTGGATCAGCGCGCGGGGAAAGAGCAACTGGCAATCCAGGCACCTCACTTCATCGATGCGACCATGCAGGTCAATGACCTCTTTACTGCCGGCGCGCTGGTGCAGGCCATCGACATTCTGGGTCAGCAGTCGCGACAGCATGCCGCTCGCCTGCCAACCGGCCAAGGCCTGATGCGCACGGTTGGGAACCGCTGTTGCGACGCGCGGCCAGCCAACCATGCTGCGCGCCCAATAGCGCGCATTGACCGCCGGATCTTCGGTGAACGCCTGATAGGTCACCGGTGGCGGACGCTTCCACTGGCCTGCGGCATCGCGGTAGTCGGGTATGCCGGAAGCCGTACTGCAGCCGGCCCCGGTCAGCACCATCACGCGCTGGAAGTCCGCAAGCCAGCGGCGCAGGCGCTCGGCGGCTTCAGGCGGATCGGTGAGCAACAGGGCCATGCTTTGATTGTCCACAAAAAAAGGGCAGTTGCCTGCCCCTTGATGATGCGATCCGGTGCGCGGAGATCAACGCACTTCCGCGATCTCCACCCCATCCAGCCCCTGCGCCAGGGTGCGCGCGTCGCCGCCCTGGGCCAGCTTGATGCGCAGGCGCACTTCGTTCTGCGAGTCTGCGTAACGCAGTGCGTCCTCGTAGCTGATTTCACCAGCCTGGTACAGCTCGAACAGGCTCTGGTCGAAGGTCTTCATGCCCAGGTTGGTGGACTCCTTCATCACTTCCTTGAGCTTGTGGATCTCGCCTTCGCGGATGTAATCCTGGATCAGCGGCGTGCCGAGCATGATCTCCATCGCCACCCGCCGGGCCTTGCCGTCCGGGGTCGGGATCAACTGCTGCGCGACCACGCCCTTGAGGTT
>JBDTPP010000133.1:0-7781 GCA_039932615.1 Pseudoxanthomonas sp. | reverse complement strand
GGGGTCGCCGGTCAGGATCGAACTGTCGCGTTGATTTGGACCGCGATCGTGGGAGCGGTTTCCCGCCGCGCGCTTTCCGGCCTTTTTCTTTCATCCAGCCCCGGGCGCAATCAAGAGCTCGCGGCGGGAAGCCGCTCCCACGAAAGTCGCTTCCAACGGATTACAGCACTGTCGGTGGCTCCCCGCCGATGATCACCACGTCCGCCGGGCGGCGGGCGAACAGGCCCACGCTGACCACGCCGGGGATCTGATTGAGTTCCTTTTCCAGCGCCACCGGGTCGATGATCGACAGGTTGTGCACGTCGAGGACCACGTTGCCGTTGTCGGTGACCACGCCGTCGCGCCACACCGGCTGGCCGCCGGTCAGCGCCAGGATCCGGCGCGCGACCAGGCTGCGCGCCATCGGGATCACTTCGATTGGCAACGGGAATTTGCCGAGCATCGGCACCTGCTTGCTGGGGTCAATGAGGCAGACGAATTTCTCGCTGGCTTCGGCGATGATCTTCTCGCGGGTCAGTGCCGCGCCGCCGCCCTTGATCAGGCGCTTGCGCGGGTCGCATTCGTCGGCGCCATCCACGTACAGCGCCAGCTCGCCGGTATTGTTGAGTTCCATCACCTCGATACCGTGCCCGCGCAGGCGCGCGGTGCTCTGTTCGGAACTGGAGACGGCGCCGGCGATGCGGTGCTTGATGCGGCCCAGCGCATCGATGAAGAAGGAGACCGTAGAGCCGGTGCCGACGCCGACGATCATGCCGTCTTCCACGTACTCGATGGCTTTTTCGGCGGCCAGGCGTTTTGCTTCGTTCTGCGACATGGGATTACCTGTGAGGAGAGGGGCAGGAGCGGCCCATGGCCGCGAGCTTTTCTTTCTTGCGCCGGAACGAAGAGCTAGCGGCCGTGGGCCGCTCCTGCAGGGGCGGAATCATTCCAGCGAGAGCAGCAGCTTCCATTGCGCGGCGGTGACCGGCATCACCGACAGGCGGGTGCCCTTGCTGGTCAGGGCGAAACCTTCTCCCAGCGCTTCGCTGTGCTGCCTGATCTCTTCCAGCGGGATGACGCGCTTGAGCTTCCGTTCGAAGGCGACGTCAACCAGCATCCAGCGCGGCTCCTCGCGGGTGGCCTTGGGGTCGTAGTAATCGCTCTTGCGGTCGAACTGGGTTTCGTCCGGGTAGGCCTTGCTGGCCACCTTGGCGATACCGGAAATCCCGGGCACGGTGCAATTGGAGTGGTAGAACAGGATGCCGTCGCCGACCTGCATGCCGTCGCGCATGAAATTGCGCGCCTGGTAATTGCGTACGCCATTCCAGGGTTCGACGCCCACCTTTTGCAGATTGTCGATTGAGAAGGCGTCCGGTTCGGACTTCATCAACCAATAGCGCTTGCGGTTACTCATAGCGGGTGTCGGCCAGCAGGGTTCGGGTTTCGGTGCAGATCGCGTCGGGCAATACGTCCCAGGACTCGGTATCCAGCGCCTCCACGCACTGCGCATCGAAGCCGACGCCGACCAGCCAGGGCGGCGGCATCGCGGCATGGCGGAAGGCGAAACTGCGATCGTACCAGCCGCCTCCCATACCCAGGCGGCGTCCGCCGGGATCAAAGCCGACCAGCGGCATGACCACCAGCGACATTACCTCGGGCGCCAATGCAGATGTTGATTCCACGTCCGGTTCCGGAATGCCGAAACGATTGGTCACCAGTGGATCGCCTGGTCGCCAGGGCGCGAAGCGCAACAGGTTTTCTTCGTGCAGCACCGGCAGGCAATAAACCAGTTGGCGCGGCAGGCGCAGTTGCCAGCTGTGCAGGGCGATTTCCCCGTCCATTGCCCAATAGCTGGCGACGTAGCCGGTGGCGGGCGCGAACGCGAGCGCAAGCAGGTGGTTGGCCAGCGTGTCGGCGGCGGCGATGCGTTGCGGGGCGGGAATGGCGCGGCGCTGCGCACGCAAATCGCTGCGCAGGCTGGCGCGGTCCAAAGTCATGGGAGGTTCCGCGCGGGGAGTTTCATGCGTGGAATTATAGGGGCTTGCCGACGAGGGCTCTCTGTCGAGCTTTCAGGGTGGAGCGTTGCGGGGTGGATTCAACGCGAAGGGCATCGCGGGCAGGGCCCGCTCCTACACGGAGCGATTCAACGCGAAGGGCATCGCGGGCAAGGCCCGCTCCTACAGGGGATCGAAGGAAAAAATACATCCTCCGCCATGACGATGCTTGCGAAACGACCTTGAACCCGGGGTTCAAGTGGGAAGAGTTGGGGGCCTTTGGGCTTTCCGCTACAAGGCGGACCTGCACTCCTGGCTTCCGTTCCCTTCCCGTGGTCGTATTTAAGGGACAAGGCGTATGTTTTGCTCGCCGTCGTTCACAGCAGAGGATGTGCGGTCAGTATAGCGACGAAGCCGGAAATGCAAAGTCCGTTCGTCGGTTACGGTTCACTCTGCAGTGCATGGCGATGTGCTGCATGCATGTTCCACGCAACCTGCGCGCTGCGTGGAACTCCGCTCAGCGCGGCGCGTCCAGTATGCCATCCAGCTTGCGGTGCAATTCGCCGAGAGTGCGTGACAATTCCAGTTCGCGCGCGCTGCTTTCATCGCGCAATTGCTGCAGTTCATGGGCCAGGTTGAGCGCGGCCAGCACCGCCACGCGATCCACTGCGGCCATCTTGTTGCTGCCGCGGACTTCGCGCATCTTGCCGTCCAGCAGTTTGGCCGCGGACATCAGGCTGCTGCGTTCGCCGGCCTCGACACCAACGGTGTATTCGCGGTCCAGGATGTGGACGCTGACCGGTTCGTTGCCACTCATGTGTGCTGCTCCAGCGATTTCAGCCGCATGATCATGGCCTCGACCCGCGAGCGCGCCTGTTCGTTCTTGGCCAGTAATTGCGAGCGCTCGCCCGCCAGTTGCTCCTGCTGGTTGCGCAGGCTGCGGTTTTCGTCGGCCAGCCGCTGGCAGCGGTCGGCCAGTTCCTGGATACGCAAGGCAAGGCTGCGAAGCGGGTCGATGGCGTCATTTTCCATGGCGCCACGATAGGCATGGCCCCGCCGGGCGGTCAAGTTGTGGGAGCGGCCCAGGGCGCGCGCCTTTGCCTTCAGGGTCCGTTCGGTGGTTGCGGGGTGGGTGGGCCAGCGCTCGCGGCTTACGCCGCACCCACAAATGCCGTCAGGAAGCGATTTTCAGGCCGTACTCGCGGATGAAACGCAGGCAGGCCTCAGGGGGCAGGGCGTGGGAGATCCAGTGGCCCTGGATCTCGTCGCAACCATGGTCATGCAGGAACTGCAGTTGCGCGGCCGTTTCCACGCCTTCGGCGATCACGTTGAGCGACAGGGAATGGCCCATGTTGATGATGGTACTGGTGATGGCTTCGTCGTCGCTGTCATGGGTCAGGTCGCTGACGAATTCCTGGTCGATCTTGAGCGTGGTCAACGGCAATCGCTTGAGGTAGGCCAGCGAGGAGTACCCGGTGCCGAAGTCATCGATGGCGATGAACACGCCAAGCTGGCGGCAGGCGCGAAGCGTATCCGCGTTCTTTTCCGGATTGGCCATGATCACGCTTTCGGTCAGTTCCAGTTCCAGGCAATGCGCAGGCACCCCGGTCTCTTCCAGGACCTGGGCCACCACGTCGGCCAGGTCACCGCGTTGCAGCTGCAAAGCCGATACGTTGACTGCGACGCTCAGGCATTGCAGTCCCTGCTCGTGCCATTGCCGCAGGGTCATGCAGGCCTGGCGCAGCGCCCAGGCACCGATCTCCAGGATCAGTCCTGATTCCTCGGCCAACGGGATGAACTGGCCGGGAGAAACCTCTCCAAAATCCTTGCTGTGCCAGCGAAGCAGCGCTTCAACACCGGTGATGCGCTGCTGGGTCAACGAAAGACGTGGCTGGAACACCAGCGAGAGCTCGTTGCGTTCCAGCGCCCGGCGCAGGGCGCTGGCCAGGATGGCCCGGTGCCGGGTCTTCTCATCCATCGATTCGGAATACACCTGGTAGGTGTGCCGGCCGGCAGACTTGGCCTGGTACATGGCAGTGTCGGCGTGCTTGAGCAGGTCGGTTGGCACCTGCGCGTGGTCCGGGTACAGGCTGATCCCGATCGACGGCGACACCGACAGTTCCAGGCGCTCGCCGAAGCTGAGCGGCAGCATGAACGCATCGATGATGCGTTGGGCGATGTTCTCGGCGTCGCCCAGCGAACCGATATCCTCCAGCACCACGGTGAATTCGTCGCCGCTCAATCGCGCCACTGTGTGTTGCGCACCGACGGTCTGCTGCACGCGCGCGGCGGCGGCGCGCAGGATCCGGTCGCCTGTGGCATGGCCCAGCGAGTCGTTGATGTCCTTGAAGCGGTCCAGGTCAATGAACAGCACCGCGACCTTGCCGTTCTCGCGTCGTGCGCGGACGATGGCGCGCGACAGGCGCTCGGACAGCAGCGAGCGATTGGGCAGGCTGGTCAGGGTGTCGTAATTGGCCAGGTAACGCAGTTCCTGTTCGGCGCGCTTCTGTTCGGTGATGTCATTGAGCACCATGACGTACAGGCGGCGCTGGCCGCTGGCGTCGGGGACCACGTTGGTTTCGATCTTGCAGAGGATTTCCTCGCCATCCTTGCGTACCTTCCAGACCTCGCCCGACCAGCGACCGTCGCGGTGCAGGTCCGCGCGCATGTGTTCGAAGAACGCCTCGTCATGCTGGCTGCTGTCGAGCAGGGTCACCGGCAGGCCGATCACTTCCACGTCGGTATAGCCACTGATACGGGTGAAGGACTGGTTGACCGCGATGAAGTTGTAGTCCCAGTCCAGCACCGCCACGGCCTCGCTCATGCTGCGCATGACCTCGCTGGCGATGCGGTGCTCGTATTCGGCGTTGCGGCTGGCGGTGATATCTCTTGCAGTGCCGGCGATCCGCAGCGGGCGGCCTTCGGGGTCGCGCTCGACCACGCGGCCGCGGGCCCGGATCCAGACCCAGGAGCCATTGCCGGCCAGGTCCATGCGGTGCTCGGACATGAACAACGGAGTCTCGCCCTGCAGATGGCTGCGCAGGCATTCCATCACCAGCGGCATGTCCTGCTCGTGGATCGCAGGTACCTCGCCCTGACCGGTGAGCACGGTGATTTCGGCGGAATGCGGAGCGCCTTCGTTGGCGCGCATGTGGTGCATGCGGCGCTTGGCCAGGTCGTAGTCCCAGAAGTGTTCGCCTGAGGCCCATAGCGCCAGTTTGAGGTGCTCGTCGCGCTCACGCAGGGATTCGGTGCGCGGGGGTTCGGCCTGGGTGCGCCCCCATGAGGACCAGTAGCGCCGGCTGGCGATCAACAGCACTGCTACCAGCACTACCAGCGCCAGCAAGGCAATCAATATCACCAGCAGTCGCGGGGAAGACAGCGCTGCGGGGAAAGCCATGGCGATGGGAGTAGCTGTGGATAGCATGAACTGCTTTCAAGCCCTCGCTTCGGCGCCTGCCGGGTCTTGCGAGTGTAGGCATGCAGCGGACCGGACAACAAGTCATCGCACCGGATTTCGTTGCTACACTTTCGCCCCCGGGTTTCTTGTCCTGCCCGTCGTGCGGAATGCGTTCAATGGCCGAACTGCCCTCTATCGTGGATGTCGCCGAGGCCTCCCGGCGCTCCGGGCTGGCCATCGACCCCTCTGAATTGCATGGAGCGCTGTGCGGCTGGCTGTCGGGCGGCGGTGACAACGTGGCGAACTGGCCGGCGAAAGTGCTGGCCGACGACAACCTGCCGGCACCCGAGGTGGACAGTCCGCTGGATGAATTGCGCAAGGCCAGTGCCTCGCAGCTGGACGATCGCGGCTTCGGCTTCGAGCTGCTGCTGCCAGAGGTTGAAGATTCGCTGGACGACCGTGCCGAGGCCCTGTTCGACTGGTGCCGTGGTTTCCTCGGTGGATTCGGGCTCGCCGCTGGCGCCCGCCCACCCTTGTCGGAAGAAGCCGAAGAGGCGCTGCACGACCTTGCCCGCCTGGCCCAGGCCGCGCCGGAAAGCAGCGGCGATGATGAGGACGAGCATGCTCTGGCCGAGATCGAGGAATTCGTACGCGTCGCGGTGCTGTTGCTGCACGGGGATTGCGTACTGGCTCCGCGCCATCGCCAGAGCCTGAATTGATGGGACTGTCTTGATGAACTCGTCCCGATGAAAGCGTCGACGGGCATTTCCGCCGCCGAATTCGCGCGGCGCCGCAAGCAGTTGATGCGGATGTCCACCGACGACGCGATCCTGATCCTGGCCGCCGCGCCCGAGCGCGTGCGCAGCAATGACACTCATTACCCCTACCGCCAGGATTCCGATTTCTGGTACCTCAGCGGCTTCCCGGAACCGGAAGCGGTGCTGGTCCTGGTGCCGGGCCGCAAACACGGCGAGACCCTGCTGTTCTGCCGCGAGCGTGATGTGGAACGCGAAGCCTGGGATGGCCCGCGTGCCGGGCAGGAAGGCGCGGTCGAGCAGTTCGGCATGGACGATGCCTATCCGATCGAAGACCTCGACGAGATCCTGCCGGGCCTGCTGGAAGGCCGCTCGCGCGTGTATTACCACTTCGGCCGCGATGCCGAGTTCGACCTCAAGCTGATCGGATGGGTCAACCGGGTGCGCGAGCAGGTCCGGCATGGTGCGCAACCGCCGCATGAATTCCTCGAGCTTGGGCACCTGCTGCATGAGCTGCGCCTGTTCAAGTCGAAAGACGAGTTGAAGCTGATGCAGCGCGCGGCCGATATCAGCGTCGAGGCGCACCAGCTGGCGATGCGCGCGTCGCGCGCGGGCATCCACGAATACGAGCTGCAGGCTGAGCTCGAGCGCGTGTTCCGGGCCAACGACGCATGGCCGGCCTACGGCAGCATCGTCGGAGCGGGCAATAACGCCTGCGTGCTGCATTACCGCGCCAACAATGCACGCGCCGCCGATGGCGATCTGGTACTGATCGACGCGGGCGCAGAGTTCCGCGGTTATGCCTCGGACATCACCCGCACGTTCCCGGCCAACGGTCGTTTCAGCAAGGAGCAACGTGTGCTGCACGACCTGGTCGGCGCCGCACAAGCGGCAGCGTTGGCGCAGGCGAAGCCGGGCGTAGCCTACGAAGCCGGACACGCTGCGGCGGTGGCGACGTTGACCGAAGGGCTGCTCAAGATCGGCCTGTTGAAAGGCAAGCTGGAAAAGAACATCGCCAACGGCCAGTTCAAGCGTTTCTATCGCCACAAGACCGGCCACTGGCTGGGTCTGGACGTACACGATGTGGGCGAATACCGGCTGGCCGGCGAATCGCGAATGCTGGAACCGGGCATGGTCTTCACCATCGAGCCGGGTCTCTATGTTTCGCCGGACGACACCAGCGTCGACGCGAAGTGGCGCGGCATCGGCATCCGTACCGAGGACGACGTGATGGTCACCGCGGACGGTAATCGCGTGCTGACCGACAAGCTGGCGCGCAGCGCGGATGAAGTCGAGGCGTTGATGGCGTCTGGCTGAAATGCCGTGGTTGTTCTAGCTCGCCCCCCGTGCAGCAGGAGACTCGGGGAAGATGTGTCCTTGAGCTTGCTGTCAGCCTCGATCTGATCAGCAGAGCTCAGCCCTCCGGCCTGGCCCGATCGAGGTTGCGCCGGAGCATCCCATTGAAATGTCAGCCGGCCGCAAAGGCTGGCCGGGTGAGATTCACCGCATCGCCGTCGGTGCACATCACCTCGTCCTCGATGCGGATGCCGCCATACGGGCGGAACGCCTCCACGCGTGCCCAGTCGACGCTGGCGGCGTGGCCGTTCTTCTTCACTTCGTCCAGCAGCATGTCGATGAAGTAGAGGCCGGGTT
>JBDTPP010000132.1:0-8004 GCA_039932615.1 Pseudoxanthomonas sp. | reverse complement strand
TGATCATGGGCGGCGTGTTCGTGATCGAAACCCTGTCGGTGATGATCCAGGTCGCGTCTTTCAAGCTCACCGGCAAGCGCGTGTTCCGCATGGCGCCCATCCACCACCATTTCGAATTGAAGGGGTGGCCCGAGCCGCGGGTGATCGTGCGCTTCTGGATCATCTCGGTGGTGCTGGTGCTCGTTGGCCTGGCCACGTTGAAGGTGCGCTGATGAACGACAGTCCGCGCCAGGCCACCCGACTCGAAGCGCTCGGCGGCCGCTACGATCCCTGGCTGCTGGGCGTGGTGATCGCGCTCGCCGGCCTTGGCGTGGTCATGGTTGCATCCAGCTCCATCGCCATGGACAGCGACCCCTTCCACTTCCTCACCCGCCATGTGGTGTTCGTGGGCGTAGGCGCTGCCCTTGCGTATTGGGTGATGCGCACCGAGCTCAAGACCATCGAGCACTACAACCAGTATCTGCTGCTGGCCTGCTTCCTGTTGCTGGTCTCGGTGTACGTGCCGGGACTGGGCAGCAGCGTCAATGGCGCGCGCCGCTGGATCAACCTGGGCATCTCCAAGTTCCAGGTGGTGGAGGCGGTGAAGGTGCTCTACATCGTCTGGTTGTCGAGCTACCTGGTGCGGTTCCGCGATGAGGTCAACGCTACCTGGCCAGCGATGCTCAAGCCGCTGGGCGTCGCAGTGGCGCTGGTCGGATTGCTGCTGCTGCAGCCGGATTTCGGTTCCTCGACGCTGCTGCTGGCGATCACCGCCGGCATGCTGGTGCTGGGTGGCGTGAACCTGCCGCGCATGTCGGCGCCGATCGTCATCGGCCTGCCGATCTTCGCCTTCATCGCCATCCTCGAGCCTTACCGGATGCGGCGCATCACTTCCTTCATGAATCCGTGGGCGGACCAGCTGGGCTCGGGCTACCAGCTCAGCAACGCATTGATGGCGATTGGTCGCGGCGAATGGACGGGCGTGGGTCTGGGCGGTTCGGTGCAAAAGCTGAACTACCTGCCCGAGGCACATACCGACTTCATCTTCTCGGTGATCGGCGAGGAACTTGGCTTCATCGGCGTGTGCGGCGTGATCGCGCTGTATGCGTTTCTGGCGGGGCGCGCGTTCCACCTGGGTCTGCGTTGCGTGGAAATGCGTCGCCATTTCGCCGGCTATTGCGCGTTTGGCATCGCCTTGTGGATCAGCATGCAGAGTTTTGTCTCGATCGGCGTCAACCTGGGCCTGCTGCCAACCAAGGGTCTGACCCTGCCGCTGATCTCGTCGGGCGGTTCCAGCGTGATGATGACCTGCGTGGCGATGGGCCTGCTGTTGCGGGTTTCGTACGAACTGGACCGCGCCGAACGCCAGGTCGCACTGCTGCGTGGCGAAGCCGCGCCGGCTGCGGAAACACCGGATCTGGTCGCGCCGGTAGCGGCCGCGCCATCTTCATCGGCATCCAGGCGCGGTACCAGCCGCCTCAATGCTCGGGTCGAGCCCACCTTCGAGAGGATCGCATGAGCGGTTACGACGACGCGCCGGTGATGATCCTCGCCGGTGGTACCGGCGGGCACATCTTCCCCGCGCTGGCGGTGGCCAAGGTGCTGCGCGCGCGCGGCGTGCCGGTTACCTGGCTGGGCGCGGACGGTGCCATGGAGACCAAGCTGGTACCCCGGCAGGGCATCCAGCTGGACACCATCGCCATCAGTGGCTTGCGCGGCAAGGGCAAACTGGCCCTGCTCGGCGCGCCCCTGCGGGTGTTCCGCGCAGTGCGCGCGGCGAGTTTCGTGCTGCGTTACCGCGAGCCACGTGCGGTGGTCAGCTTCGGCGGATTCGCTGCCGGTCCCGGCGGCATGGCCGCGCGCATGCAGGGTCGTCCGCTGCTGGTCCACGAACAGAACCGCGCGCCAGGCTTCACCAACCGGGTGCTGGCGAAATTCGCGCGCCGCATCCTCACCGGGTTTCCCGGCAGCTTTCCTGCGCGCGAAGAAGCAGTGGGCAATCCGGTGCGCAGCGAGATCGCGGCATTGCCGCCGCCGGCGCAGCGCCTGGCCGGACGCCAGGATCCCCTGCGCCTGCTGGTGCTGGGCGGAAGCCAGGGCGCAAGCGTGCTGAATACCGCCTTGCCGCAGGCGCTGGCGCAATTGTCGGGAATTGAGTTCGAGGTGCGTCATCAATGTGGCGACAAGCTGCGTGAGGAAGCCGTGCGCGCCTACGCCGAAGCGGGTGTCCAAGGCAGCATCGAAACCTTTATCTCCGACATGGCCGGTGCCTATGCCTGGGCCGACCTGGTAGTTTGCCGCGCCGGTGCCTCGACCCTTGCGGAACTTTGCGCGGTCGGTGTCGGCAGCGTACTGGTGCCGTTTGCCGCAGCGGTCGATGACCACCAGACCAAAAACGCCCAATACCTGGTCGAACGCGGCGCCGCCGTGTTGCTGAAACAGGACGACCAGCTCGCCACGCAACTGCAGGCCACCTTGCGCGAACTCGCGGGCAACGCCGCGCGCCGGCTGGCGATGGCCGAAGCCGCACGCGCACTGGCCAAGCCGGATGCGGCCGAACGCATCGCCGACATCATCCTGGAAGAAACGCGCATGGGGAAAGCAGCATGATGATGGCCGCCGCACGCGAACGTCGTCTGCAACACACCGGCAACCTGGCCCAGGAATTCCGCCGCGTGCATTTCGTCGGCATCGGCGGCTCCGGCATGAGCGGCATTGCCGAAGTGCTGTGCACGCTCGGCTATGAAGTCTCCGGCTCCGACAATGCCGACAACGTCGCCACGCGCCGACTGGCCTCGCTGGGTGCGCGGGTCATGCGCGGGCACAATGCTTCCAACGTGCTCGGCACCGATTGCGTGGTGGTGTCCAGCGCGATCAAGCACGACAACCCGGAATTGATGGAAGCGCGTTCGCAGCGCATACCGATCGTGCCGCGCGCCGCGATGCTGGCCGAGCTGATGCGCTTCCGCCGCGGCATTGCCGTGGCCGGCACCCATGGCAAGACCACCACCACCAGCCTCACTGCAGCAGTGCTGAGCGAAGGCGGGCTGGATCCAACCTTCGTGATCGGCGGCCAACTGCTCGCTGCCGGCGCCAACGCGAAACTCGGCGACGGCCAATGGCTGGTGGCCGAAGCCGATGAAAGCGATGGCAGCTTCCTGCGCCTGAATCCGCTGATGGCGGTGATCACCAATATCGATTCCGATCATCTGGAAAACTACGACAACGATTTCGCCAAGGTCCAGGCGGCGTTCGCAGAATTCCTGCAACGCCTGCCGTTCTACGGACTGGCGGTGCTGTGCATCGACGATCCCGAGGTGGCCGCACTGGCCGCCGACACGCCGCGCCACGTCATGAGTTATGGCTTTGCCGAGAACGCCGACGTGCGCGCCGAGGACGTCACCCAGGACGGCGGGCGCATGCGCTTCACCCTGCGCCTGCCCGAAGACACCCAGGTGCAGGTGACCCTGGCCTTGCCGGGCCGGCACAACGTGCAGAACGCGCTGGCTGCGGCCTGCATCGGCTGGCAACTGGGCGTGGCCCCGGAAACCATTGCGCTGGCGCTGGAGAAGTTCACCGGCATCGGTCGTCGTTTCAACGAACTGGGTCAGATCACCACCCCGACCGGTGCGCGCGTGCAGCTGGTCGATGACTACGGCCACCATCCGCGCGAACTCGCCGCGGTATTTGCCGCCGCCCGGGGTGGCTGGCCTGACAAGCGCCTCGTGGTCGCCTTCCAGCCCCATCGCTACAGCCGCACGCGTGACCAGTTCGACGCGTTTGCCGCGGTGCTTTCTGAAGTGGATGCGCTGGTCTTGAGCGAGGTCTATCCCGCCGGCGAAGCGCCCATCGCCGGCGCCGATGCCAAATCCCTGGCGCGGGCGATCCGCGCACGCGGCCGCAACGAGCCGGTCGTGGTCAGCCAGGTCTCCGAGCTGTCGGCGGTATTGCCGGATGTGCTCCAGGACGGCGACCTGCTGCTGCTGATGGGCGCCGGCGATATCGGCTACGTCGCACAACAGATCGCCACACACGGATTCGAGGCAAAAAAAACAGAATGAGCGCGTTCGAATTCCCGCCGCTGCACAGCAACGATCCGGCCGTCTTCGGTCGTGTCGCCGTGCTCCTGGGCGGCACCTCGAGCGAGCGCGAAGTGTCGCTGGATTCCGGCCGCAACGTGCTAGAAGCGTTGCTGTCGCGTGGCGTCGATGCAACCGCAGTCGATGGGGTGGCGGCGTTGACCGAGGCGCTTGCACGCAAGAAATTCGATCGCGTGTTCAACATCCTGCATGGGGGCGAAGGCGAGAACGGCGTGCTGCAGGGCCTGCTCGAAGCGCTCGGCGTTCCCTATACCGGTTCCGGCGTGCTCGGCTCGGCGTTGGCGCTGGACAAGATTCGCAGCAAGCAGGTGTGGATGGCGCTGGACCTGCCGACTCCGGGCTATCGCCGACTGGCCAAGGGCGATGACGTGCATGCCGCCGCCCGGGCGATCGGTTTGCCGGTAATCGTGAAGCCTTCCTGCGAGGGCTCCAGCGTAGGCGTGTCGCGCGTGTTCGACGACGCGGGCCTGCAGGCGGCGGTCGATCTGGCGGTGCGCTATCCCGGCGAGCTGCTCATGGAGCAGATGATCGTTGGCGACGAGCTGACCGTGGCGATCCTGGGCGACGTTGCACTGCCTTCGATCCGGATCGTGCCCAAGGGCGAATGGTACGACTACCACGCCAAGTACAAGGCCGAAGACACCCAATACCTTTGCCCGGGGCTTGAAGGTGCGGACGAGGTCGAGATCGGCCGCATCGCGCTGGCTGCGTTCCAGGCAGCTGGCTGCAGCGGCTGGGGTCGCGTCGACGTGATGCGCGATCGCGACAGCAGTGGTTTCTACCTGCTTGAAGTCAATACCGCGCCGGGCATGACCAGCCATTCGCTGGTGCCGAAGTCGGCGCAGCAGGCCGGTATCGGTTTCGAGGAGCTGTGCTGGCGAATCCTGGAAACCACCTTGCCGGAGGTCGCTGGCTGATGAATGCCGCGCTGCGCATCTTTACCTGGTTGCTGGCGATCGCGCTGGTGGTCATGCCAGTGGTCGCGGTGATGAACGGCTGGATCGGCGCGGAGCGCTGGCCGCTGACCAAGCTGCGCGTGCATGGCGAGTTCAAGCGGGTCGATTCCGCCCAGCTGCGCGCAGCGGTGCTGCCTTTTGCCAAGCCGGGATTCTTCGCGGTCAGCCTGCAGGGCGCGCAGGACGCGGTGGAAAAACTGCCGTGGGTCGAACGTGCCGAAGTGCGCAAGCGCTGGCCGGATGTGATCGAGATCGAAGTGGTGGAACACAAGCCGTTCGCCCGCTGGGGCAACGATCGCCTGCTTTCCGAACACGGTCGTCTGTTCCCGGTTCCGAAGGGCCTGTCGCCGGATGCGCTGCCGCTGCTCGGCGGTCCGGATTCGCAGGTCAAGGAAGTGGTAGCGCTGTACAACGAATCCCGTGAACTGTTTGCGCCGATCGGCTTCAAGGTCGAAAGCCTGGTAATGGATCGCCGTGGCAGCTGGTCGCTGGCCCTGAGCAATGGCACCCAGGTGGTGCTCGGCCGCACCGACGCGCGCCCCCGCCTGGGCCGCTTCGCACGGATGCTGCCGCAACTGCTGGCGCGCAATGCATTGCCGCTGCAGCGCGCCGATCTCCGCTACACCAACGGATTTGCATTGAGCTGGGCGAGCGGACGGGAGCAGGCGGACGCCATCAAGACGTCTGCTACGACCGAGGCCAGCATTGTGACGCCATGGATGGCAGCGACGATCCACAGGAAAACGATACAAGTTTTGCAACAGGCGAATACATGAACAGGAAAGGCGATAAATCGCTGATCGTCGGTCTCGACATCGGCACCTCCAAGGTCACCGCGCTGGTGGGCGAATATTCGCCCGGCAACCCGATCGAAGTGATCGGCATCGGTTCGCACGAGTCACGTGGTCTCAAGCGCGGCGTGGTGGTAGACATCGAGTCCACCGTGCAGTCGATCCAGCGCGCGGTGGAAGAGGCCGAGCTGATGGCCGGCTGCGAGATCCGCTCGGTCTACGCGTCCATCTCCGGGGCGCACGTGCAGTGCAAGAACTCGCCGGGCATCGTCCCGATCCGCGATGGCGAAGTGACCTGGGGGGACCTGGACCGGGTGCTGGAAGCGGCCAAGGCCGTGGCCATTCCCGCCGACCAGAAGATCCTGCATGCGATTCCGCGCGAATACGTGCTGGATGATTCGCAGGAAGGCATCCGCAATCCGGTCGGCATGACCGGCGTGCGCCTGGAAGTGCATGCGCACCTTGTGGTGTGCGCGCAGTCTGCCGCCGCCAACATCAGCAAGTGCGTGCAGCGCTGCGGCTTGCAGATCGACGACCTGATCCTGTCCTCGCTGGCCTCGAGCGTTGCGGTGCTTACTTCCGACGAGCGCGAACTCGGCGTGGTACTGGTGGACATGGGTGCAGGCACCACCGACCTCGCCGTGTTCGTACAGGGTGCGATCTGCCATACCGCGTCGCTGCCGATCGCTGGCGACCATGTCACCAACGACATCGCGCACATGCTGCGCACGCCGACGCCGGAAGCCGAACAGATCAAGGTCCGTTACGCCTGCGCACTGGCACAGTTGGCCACCGCCGAGGAAAGCATCCAGGTGCCCAGCGTCGGCGATCGTCCGCCGCGCCGTTTGCCGCGTCATTCGTTGGCGCAGGCGGTGCAGGGCCGTTACGAGGAGATCTTCGAGATGGTCCAGGCGGAACTGCGCCGCTCCGGTTTCGAGGAACTGGTGCGTGCGGGCATGGTCCTGACCGGCGGCGCCTCGAAGATGGAAGGCGTGGTCGAGCTGGCCGAGGAAATGTTGCAGATGCCGGTGCGCATCGGCATTCCACAGCACGTCACCGGACTGGGTGAAGTGGTCGGCAACCCGGTCCATGCGACCGGCGTCGGCCTGCTGCTGATGGGCAGCCAGATCGAACACCCACGGCGTCCGTCGCTGCCCACGGGCAAGGCCGGAAGCCTGTTCAACAAATTGAAGAATTGGTACCGCGGCGAGTTCTGAGGCCGCGCATGGGTTTGGCGCATCCGCGATGGCGGGGATGCGTGAGGCGGGAAGGAAATAAACGGGAATTGAGCGACACCCCGATGCGACTAAACAAACATAACTATTAAGAGGACAACGGACATGGCACATTTCGAACTGGTTGAAAGGATGGCTCCCAATGCGGTGATCAAGGTCATCGGCGTCGGCGGCGGCGGCGGCAACGCGGTCGCGCACATGGTCAGCAGTAGCGTGGACGGTGTGGAATTCATCACCGCCAACACCGACTCGCAGGCGATCAACAGCTGCGGCGCGAAGACCCAGCTGCAACTCGGCGGCAACGTCACCAAGGGCCTGGGCGCAGGCGCGAATCCCGAGGTGGGTCGTCAGGCGGCACTGGAAGACCGCGAGCGCATCATCGCCGCGCTGGATGGCGCCGACATGGTGTTCATCACCGCCGGCATGGGTGGCGGCACCGGCACCGGCGCCGCGCCCGTGGTCGCGCAGCTGGCAAAAGAGATGGGCATCCTGACCGTTGCCGTGGTCACCAAGCCATTTCCGTTCGAAGGTCGTCGGCGCATGCAGGTCGCGCTGAAGGGCATCGAGGAACTCAGCCACCATTGCGATTCGCTGATCACCATTCCCAATGAGAAGCTCATTACCGTACTCGGCCGCAACGCGACCATGATCCAGGCCTTCCGTGCCGCCAACGACGTGCTGCTCGGCGCCGTGCAGGGCATCGCCGACCTGATCGTGCGCCCGGGCCTGATCAACGTCGACTTTGCCGACGTGCGCACGGTAATGAGCGAAATGGGCCTGGCCATGATGGGCACCGGCTCGGCACGCGGCGACGACCGCGCGCAGGCCGCCGCTGAAGCCGCCATCCAGAATCCGCTGCTCGACGACGTCAACCTGTCCGGCGCCAACGGCATCCTGGTCAACATCACCGCCGGCCCGGACTTCACCATGGCCGAGTTCGACG
>JBDTPP010000131.1:0-8082 GCA_039932615.1 Pseudoxanthomonas sp. | reverse complement strand
CCATGCGCCTGCTCGTTCTCGCCGCCTGCACCGCCCTCGCCCTGTCCGCCTGCAAGCGCACCGAAGCGCCCGCGACTGCCGCGACGCCCATCGCTGCAACCCCGTCGCAAACTCCTGTTCCGGCAGTGGCGCCTTCCGCCAATCCGCCCCATGACAATCTCAATGCCGTGGCCTGGGTGCAGACTTCAGTGGAATACAAGGCGCTCAGCGAGCAGACCTATCGCGCCGCCGCCGACCATCTGGATCAGGCGTTGAAGGAAAAGCACTGGGATGCGCTGGTGCCGGAGGAGCGCGGCAACGCCGCCACCGGGTTGAAACCGGCCGTGGTGATGGACGTGGACGAAACCGTGCTGGACAACTCGCCCTACCAGGCGCGGCTGGTCCGCGACGGCACCGATTACGACGAGGTCAGCTGGGACCAATGGGTGGCGGAAAAGAAGGCCAAGCCGCTTCCCGGCGTGGTTGATTTCGCCAAGGCGGCCAACGCCAGGGGCGTGACCGTGCTCTACATCTCCAACCGCGCGGTGCACCTGAAGGAGGCGACCCTCGCCAATCTCAAGGCCGCGGGCCTGCCGGTGGCCGACGACAGCGTGTTCCTGGGCCTGGGCACCTTCGTCAAGGATTGCGAGCAGAACGGCAGCGAGAAGAATTGCCGGCGCAAGCTGGCCGGGCAGAAATACCGGGTACTGATGCAGTTCGGCGACCAGATCGGCGATTTCGTCCAGGTTGTCTCCAATACCCGCGAGGGCCGCGACCAGTTGTATGACGAATACCACGACTGGTTCGGTGAGCGCTGGTGGATGCTGCCCAACCCCACTTACGGTTCGTGGGAGCCGGCGCTGTTCAACAACGACTGGGCCCAGCCGAAGGAAGCCCGGCGCCAGGCCAAGCGCCAGGCGCTGGACTACGCGCCATGAGCGGGCGCGCCGCCCTGCAGCTGGGTGAACGCGAGCGCTTGATCTTTGCCCTGGACGCACCCGGCCGTGATCAGGCACTGGCCTGGGTGGACCGGCTGGGCGATTCGGTGGAGTTCTACAAGATCGGCATGGAGCTGCTGGCGTCTGGCGACTACTTCATCGTGCTGGACGAACTGGCACGCCGCGACAAGCGGATCTTCGTCGACCTGAAGTTCTTTGATATCCCGGCGACCGTGGCCGGGGTGATCCGTGGACTGTCGCGTTGGCCGGTGACCTTCGCCACCGTCCACGGCTGGCATGCAGGGATGATGCAGGCTGCTGCCGAGGCCCGTGAGGGCGACCTGCGCCTGCTGGCGGTCACCGTGCTCACCTCCATGGACAGTAATGATCTCAGAAAACTGGGCATCTCCGGCGAAACAGCAGATATCGTCGTCGAAAGGGCCTGGGCGGCAAAGGCTGCGGGAATCGATGGCGTAATCGCCTCGGGCCAGGAGGCCGGGTTGATCAGGGCAGCGTGCGGGTCGGACTTCTCGGTTGTCTGCCCCGGCATCCGCCCCGCGGGACCGGTCGGCGACGACCAGAAACGGACCGTCGGCGTGGCCGAAGCGTTTGCCCGGGGTGCCGACGCCATTGTGGTGGGCCGCCCGATCAGCCAAGCCGCCGATCCGCGTGCTGCCGCCGAACTGATGCAGACTGAAATCGCATCAAATCTTAGATGAATCAATTGGTTAAGTAGATTTACTTGAGGTATTGCATTAGGTATTGGGGGCGGTTACGATGCGCTCATCCGGTCTCGACCGGAGCCGTGCCACAACAATGTCTTCCGGCTTCGGCCGGCTTCGGGAGGCCCCAACAGGCCTCCCATTTTTATTGGCTCCATTTGCAGGAGCGGACATTGCCCGCGATGCTTTCAGCGATGCCCGATGAGCATCGCGGGGCAGGGCCCGCTCCTGCCGCCGCCTGGATTGATAGCGGCCTCGCCAAGCCGTGCGCTATTTCCTTGCCCCCATCTGGCCCATGCCGCCAAGATGCCCGGGCACCAAGGGGAATCGTCACCATGTCGTTTCGGGGAATCAGAACGCTGTTGTTGTGCGGGTTGCTGGCAGGGGCCGGCTGCCAGCGCGCGCCCTCGCCTGCGCCAGCCGTGGCCATCAGCGAGCCGGCCGCCGCGGTCCAGCGACTGGCCCGACACCTGCGCGACAACGATCTGGTCGGCTTCGCCCATGACGCCGTCCCGCCGGCGGAATACGCCGCCCTGGAAACCGCCTGGCGCGAAGGCCGCAGCCGTTGGCCGCTGACCGAGCTGCCGCTGGACGAACAGCTGGAGCCACTCCTGGCCACACTGTCCGCACCGGATGCGGAGCGCAGCCTGCAGCAGGGTTTCAACCGAAATCTCGCCAACCAGAACAAGGACCTGAGGGACGCCGCTCGCTCGCTGGGCTCCTTCG
This sequence comes from Pseudoxanthomonas sp., assembly GCA_039932615.1. GTDB lineage: Bacteria > Pseudomonadota > Gammaproteobacteria > Xanthomonadales > Xanthomonadaceae > Pseudoxanthomonas_A. Next base: position 5,717 of record JBDTPP010000131.1, on the reverse strand, counting down.
GCGTGCAGTACGTAAAGCGCGAGGGCATCTATACCACCGAGGAACGCGCGCATTACGCCCAGGTCATCACCGCACTCAGCGAATGGGGTGCGCAAGCGCCGCTGGGCGATCCGAAGCGCGGAGCAGCGGCGATTCCAAAACTGGTGGCGGCCGCGCGCAAGACCGGGCTGACCAGCGAGCAGGCGCTACGCGAGGTCGGCATGAGCGAAAGCCTGCGTCGGCTGGGACCGTTTTTCGCTCAGGCCAAATCCACGCTGGCCAGCTACGGCCTGCCGCTGGACCGCAGCTTCTCCGAATTGCGCACCGAGCTGGTCGAGCAGAAGGGCGACCAGGCCAGGGTCCGGATCAACTACCCGCTGGGCAAGCGCGAGATCGACACCGTGGTCAGCCTGCAACGCCGGGACGGGCACTGGTACCTGGTCGATCACCTGCATCATGCCGAACAGGCGCTGGCGGCACCGGACGGGGAAAGCCCCGAACCGACCGACCCGGCTGCAAAGCCCGAATAACCGGCGTGGGAGCGGCTTCCAGCCGCGCGCTTTCCGATGGCGGCGCAGGGAAATGGGCAAGGGCCAGGAGGTTCCCAAGGCAGGAGCTCGCGGCTGGAAGCCGCTCCCACACGAGCCACTGGGCCATAATGGCGCCGATGCCTGAACAAAATTCGCTGCCCTTCCCGGACGCGCCGCCGCCCTCCCCGGAACCCGCACCAGAGCCGAAACCGCCGCTGGCCCCACCGCCTGCGTCCGCCCCTGTTCCAGTCCGCGCGGCCAAGCGTCCGGTGTGGGCCAAGCTGATGAGCAAGCTGGCCGATCCCTGGCTGACCCTGAATATCGAGCCGGAAGACCCGCGCCAACAGGTCGATGGGCGTCCGGTCTGCTACGTGCTGGAGGACTACGGCCTGTCCAACGCGCTGATCCTGGACCGCGCCTGCCGCGATGCTGGCCTGCCCTCGCCGCTGCTGCCGCTGCCCGGCGATCCGCTGGGCCGCAAGCGCGCCTACGTGGCCCTGTCGCGACGCAATGCCAGCGCACTGATCCCCGAACCCGGCAGTCACAAGACCCATTCCGGCTCGCTGGCCCGGCTGCTGCAGGCGCATCGCGCCCAGCCGGAGCTGGACGTGCAACTGGTACCCGTGTCGATCTTCGTCGGCCGTGCCCCGGACAAGGCCAGCGGCTGGTTCTCGGTGCTGTTCTCGGAAAACTGGACCATCGTCGGCCGCTTCCGCCGCCTGCTGGCGATCCTGCTCAACGGCCGCGACACCATCGTGCGATTCGCCGCACCGGTGTCGATCCGCGAAAGCCTCGCCGAAGAGCTGCCGCCGGAACGCACCGTACGCAAGCTTTCGCGCGTGTTGCGCACCCACTTCCACCGTATCCGCGAAGCGGTGATCGGCCCGGACCTGTCCACCCGGCGCCTGCTGGTGGACAAGGTGCTGGCCGCCGAACCGGTGCGCGAGGCGATCGCCAGCCAGGCCCGGCGCGACAACATCAAACCCGAGGATGCATGGAAGAAGGCCCACGCCTACGCCTGGGAAATCGCCGCCGACTATTCCGCCCCGGCGGTGCGCTCGGCCAGCTTCCTGCTGAGCCACGTCTGGAACCGCATCTACGACGGCATGCTGGTCCACCACCTGGACAAGTTCAAGGAAGCCGCGCCGGGCCACGAAATCGTCTACGTGCCCTGCCACCGCAGCCACATGGATTACCTGGTGCTGTCGTACCTGCTGTACGAACGCGGCATCGTGCCGCCGCACATCTTCGCCGGGATCAACCTCAACCTGCCGGTGATCGGCAGCCTGCTGCGCAAGGGTGGCGCGTTCTTCGCCCGCCGCAGCTTCCGCGGCAATGCGCTGTACTCGGCGGTGTTTCGCGAATACATGGCGCAATTGGTCTCGGGCGGTTATTCGATCGAATACTTCATCGAAGGCGGGCGCTCGCGCACCGGGCGCCTGCTGCCACCGAAGGCTGGCACCCTGACGATGACCGTGCGTGCCTACCTGCGCCAGCCGACCCGGCCGGTACTTTTCCAGCCGGTATACATCGGCTACGAGAAGCTGATGGAGGGCACCAGCTACCTCGACGAACTCACCGGCAAGCCCAAGGAAAAGGAATCGATCTGGGCGTTGCTGTGGAGCATCCCCAAGGTGCTGCGGCAGAACTACGGCCAGGTGGTGGTCAACTTCGGCGAACCGATCCTGCTCAACGACGTGCTGGCCGAGCACGGACCGGAGTGGCAGGGCGAAGTGCTGACCGAGGACGAGAAACCGGCCTGGCTGTCCACCACCATCGACGCCCTGGCCCAACAGATCCAGGTCAACATCAACCGCGCCGCCGACGTCAATCCGATCAACCTGCTGGCGCTGGCGCTGCTGTCCACGCCCAAGCACGCGATGGGCGAGGCCGATCTCATCTCGCAGATCGAGCTGTGCAAGACCCTGCTGGCGGACATGCCGTATTCGGACCGGGTCACCGTGACCCCGCATTCGCCCGAGCGGATCATCGCCCACGGCGTGGACATCAACGTCCTGCGGCGCATCCAGCATCCGCTGGGCGACGTGCTGGACGTGGTCAGCGAAGACACCGCGGTGCTGTTGAGCTACTACCGCAACAACGTGCTGCACCTGTTCACCGCGGCGGCGTGGATCGCCTGCTGCTTCCAGAACAACCGGCGCATGGTCCGGCAGCGGGTGATCAAGCTGGGCCGCACGCTGTATCCGTTCCTGCAGGAGGAACTGTTCCTGCCGTGGAGCGAGGACGAATTCGCCGAGCGCATCGACCACACCATCGACGTCTTCGTGCGCGAAGGCCTGCTGGAACAGGTCAACGAAGACGATGGCGGGATCCTGTCGCGCAATGCCGGCCAGACCGACGAGGTGTTCCGGCTGCGCGCGATCGGGCATTCGCTGCAGCAGGCGTTCGAGCGCTATTACATCGCGATCTCGGTACTGGTGAAGAACGGCTCCGGCGTGCTTGGCACGGCCGAGCTGGAAAGCCTTTGCCAGCAGGCTGCCCAGCGTCTGAGCCTGCTGTACGCGCCGGCCGCGCCGGAGTTCTTCGACAAAACTCTATTCCGCGGTTTCATCCAGAAACTGCGTGAGTTGAAACTGGTGTGGACCGACGAAAACAGCAAGCTGGTGTTCGACGAGCGCCTGGATGCCTGGGCCAAGGACGCCAAGGTCATCCTGGGTCGCGAACTGCGCCACACCATCGAACGGGTCAGCCCGGAAGCAGCCAGGCCGGAGATTGCGCCGCCCTCGGAATGATCCATCCGCTGGGAGGCAGCACGGCGCGTGCGGCGAGACTACGGCCACACCAACACATGGTCTTGAACGAATGAGCGGCGCGGCGCTACCGCAACAACCTCTCAACCGGCCTGCTTGAACGTCCGTCGCATCCACGACAACGGGGCTGCCGCAACGGCGGGGTCGCGGACCAGGTGCTGCAACGGCGAATCGCATTCGCGCAGGTGCGCCGCATCTTCCAGCACCAGCAGCATGCGCAGCACCGCGTCGCCGTTGGGCAGGATCGCCGGCGGCAGGTATTCGCGGAAGCCATAGTATTCAAACAGGCCATGCAGCGAGGGCGCGCAGGCAGCCAGGCCGAAGCGGATTCCCTGTTCCAGGCCGTAGCGGTAGGTTTCCCCGATAAGTTGATCTACCACGCCCTTGATCCGCTGCTCGGACTGCACCGCCAGCCGCGTGCCGATAGCGACCTGCGACAGCGGCCAGGCGCGGGCGAAGTCGTCTATCTGGAACAGACGGCCGTATTCCACCTGCACGGCCAGCGCGTCGAAATCGTGGATGCGCAACGTACCCACGGCCTGCGCGCCGCTTTCGACCACGATCACCGTGCCACTGCCATCCAGGCCATCGACGATGCGCCGGTTGTCCTCGCGCTGCTGGCCCTGTTCGTGGAAATAGACCTCGCGGCGCAGGCGCTGCACGTCGCCCAGGGATTCGCCAGGCAGGATCCGCCTGACCCGCAGCGCCTGGTCTTGGGCCACCATCACCCGCGGCAACCCGCGGCATCCGGAATCGGACACAGCCAGCCTGGGCACGGATGCAACGTTGTCATTCACCTGTTTTCCCCTGTGCAGGAAACCCGCCGGCGGACTGTCGTCCGCAAAGACCAGGCTTCCTTGTCAGGATTACGCAAGCATCGGGCCAACTTGAGGCGTGTCGGGCAAGCCGCATGTCATCCGCCAGCTGCCGGATGTCGGGCGCCAGCGACCGCTGCAGAAATGCAGAGTGACGCGCTAGGTCAATAAGCAACCCCTACGCGCTGCCTGCTGGTGGGGCGCGTGCCGTCTGATCTTGTCTACTGGTGCGCGTCGTCTGCTGGTGCGCGTCGTGGGCAGGGCTCGGGCTGCTTGCAGGCACTGTGACTCAGGATAAAGCGCATCCCTGCCCGCACCCGCTGCTGCGCAAGGAAGGGGCAGAACACCGCATCGCTAGGCGGGTTCGTCGGGAATCAGTGCACTTTCCAGTCGAGAGATACAGTCTTTCAGCCACAGCTTGCGCTTCTTCAAGCGTTTGATCGACAACTCATCGGTCTGGATATCGGTGATCAGACGGTCGATTTCGGCATCGAGGTTGCGGTGTTCAAGCCTGAGCTCGGACACGCGATGGCTGATTTCGGAAAGGCTCAAGGATTCCACGCCACCAGCGTACACCGCAGGGATCGCAGCCGTCACCGCGGGCGTGGCCGCTACAATGGTCCGCTCGATGAATGCCGTCCTGCCCCCGCCTGCCGCCCTGCGCGATCCGTTTCCCCGCCATGCCTCCGGCGTGGATGCGAAACGTGCCCCGCACCTGCGCCATCAGGTCGGTCAGGCCATCGCCGACTACGGCATGATCGGCGCTGGCGACAAGGTCATGGTCTGCCTGTCGGGTGGCAAGGACAGTTACACCCTGCTGGATATCCTGCTGCAGCTGCAGAAGAAGGCGCCGGTGGATTTCGAGCTGGTCGCGGTGCATCTGGACCAGAAGCAGCCCGGCTACGACGCCCGCGTGCTGCCCGACTACCTGCGCCGGCTCGGCGTCCCGTTCCAGATCATTGAACAGGACACCTATTCGGTGGTCAGCCGGGTGATTCCGGAAGGCCGCACCATGTGCTCGCTGTGTTCACGGCTGCGCCGCGGCGCCCTGTACGCGCATGCCGAGGCCAACGGTTTCACCAGGATCGCCCTGGGACACCACCGCGACGACATGGTGGCGACGTTCTTCCTCAACCTGTTCTTCCACGCCAAGCTCAGCGGCATGCCACCCAAGCTGCTCAGCGACGACGGCAGGCATGTAGTGATCCGCCCGCTTGCCTACGTGAGCGAAGCCGATATCGCCGAACATGCGCGGGTCATGGCTTTCCCGATCATCCCCTGCGACCTGTGCGGATCGCAGGACAACCTGCAGCGCCGTCAGGTGCAACGGATGATGGCCGCATGGGAAGCCGAAACGCCTGGTCGCATCGATCAGATCGCCAGAGCCCTTGCGCGGGTGGAACCGTCGCAATTGGCGGATCCGAAGTTGTTCGATTTCCTTGGCCTGGGCGCGACGAAAGAAGTCGTCATGCCGGCGCAGCCCGGAACGCGGGCTTCACGCCGCGAATAACCGCATCGTGTCTGGTGCGGGGACGGCACCCCGAAAATTCCATCTCCCCTGTTCATCCACTCCTCACTCCTCACTCCTCACTCCTCACTCCTCACTCCTCACTCCTCACTCC
>JBDTPP010000130.1:0-8133 GCA_039932615.1 Pseudoxanthomonas sp. | reverse complement strand
GGCATCGTCGCGGTGCATACCGGCTACAAGGTCTAGATGTGTCCAGAGGCTCCTCACGCCATCTTCGCTACTGTGCAGGCTAGCGATTGAAGTGAGCACCATGTCGATACAGTCCGGCCTTGCAAGGATTTTCCCGCGCTCCTTCAGTGCCCGGATGATGGCGGTGGCTTTTGTCGGGATCCATGTGCCCCTGATCGTCCTGGCGATATGGCTGGTGCTGACGAATCATTTGCCCTTGGATGAGATGCTCTTGCTGCTTGGCATCGTGCTTGGCGCGACCTTGCTTGGCACGGCATGCACGCTGTGGGTACAGCGCCTCTTGCTGGCTCCGCTGCGCCAGGCTGCGGATGCACTCGACGAATACAACGAAGCCCAGCGCCTGCCAAACCTGCCCGTCGAGGGCAGCGACGAAGTCGCCAGGCTCATGCGCGGCATCAACCGCAGCGTGCAGCATGTCGACGAGGGATTGCGCGAACTGGAAAAGCACGTGCTTACCGATTCGCTGACCGGCACGCTCAACCGACGGGGGTGCGAGCAATCACTTGCGGCCTCGGTAGCGCTTGCGGCGGGCACGCACAAGCCATTGACCTTGTTCGTCTTGGACATGGACAACCTGAAACAGATAAATGATCGTCTTGGGCACCAGGCCGGGGACAGGGCACTCATCACACTGGTTGATGGCGTGGGGCAGTGGCTGCGGCCGGGCGATTGGGTGGGACGTTGGGGTGGTGACGAATTCCTGGTTGCGGTGCATGACGCGATCGGTGTGGCTTGTGCGCGCATGGAAGCATTGCGACTCGACCTGGAAGCGGGTGTGTTGCATGGCAACGACCCGCCGGTCTACTTGAGCGCGGGTGTTTCGGGCTGGGAGGCAGGCCAGACCGCTTTTGACCTGTACCGCAAGGCCGACAAGGCCATGTACCGGGCCAAGTTTTCAGGCGGGCGAAAGCTTGAACTGGAAGGCCCGTCCGTGTAGCAGCAGGTATGGGCAGCGGTTTGCTGGTCTGTGCGCCTTGGCAATGATGCAGTTTCCATCCGATCAGAGAAGTCGACGTCTCCTTCGCTGGGACTGGCCCCTGCAATTGTGCCCACAGCGAACGCTACGACTGACAGAGGTCAGACGGTCGATGCGATTGACCTGGTCGCCTGCGCGCAGTGCCGCCAGTCATGGAGCACAGGCGGAACAGGTGAACCTCAGGTCGCCCGCTACGGGGCGGGCAGCCGAATAGGCAGGTAAACTTGCCGCATCCCCCGATCCGGATATCCCAACAATGCGTTCAGCTTTCCTGTTGCTGTCCTGCGCCGCCGTGCTGGTGGCCGGTTGTTCCCGTGATGCCGCGGCCCCCGCGGCCACACCCGCCAAGCCGGCGACCACGGCCAAGACTGCCGATCGCAGTCATGACGAGAGCTCCTATGCCGAACCCGGCAAGGTCGTCATCAGCGACCTGGCCCTGGACCTGGCCCTCGATTTCGACAAGAAGGAAATCAGCGGCACCGCCATCTACAAGCTCGACTGGAAGGACAAGTCCGCCACGCAGTTGCTGCTGGATACGCGCGCGCTGACCATCACCAAGGTCGAAGGCGACGACGGCAAGGGCAACTGGACGCCGTTGAAATATGCGCTGGCCGCCAACGACAAGATCTACGGCAGCAAGCTGACCATCGAAACGCCGGCCCGCAACGCCAATGTGCAGGTCTCCTACCATACCTCGCCCGAGGCCTCTGGCCTGCAGTGGCTGGAGCCGTCGATGACCGAGGGCAGGCAACTGCCCTTCATGTTCAGCCAGTCCCAGGCCATCCACGCGCGTAGCTGGGTGCCGTTGCAGGACACGCCCAGCGTGCGCTTCACCTACACCGCCCACGTAACCAGCCGTCCGGACGTGATGGTGCTGATGAGCGCCGACAACGATCCGGCCGCCAAGCGCACCGGCGACTACACCTTCAGCATGCCCAACCCAATTCCGTCCTACCTGCTGGCGATTGCCGCGGGTGACCTGGTGTTCAAGCCGATCTCCGCGCGCAGCGGCGTGTGGGCCGAGCCGACCATGGTCGACAAGGCGGCCAAGGAATTCGAAGACACCGAGAAGATGATCACCACCACCGAGGCGCTGTACGGACCGTACCGGTGGGGACGCTACGACATCCTGGTGCTGCCGCCTTCGTTCCCGTTCGGCGGCATGGAAAACCCGCGCCTGACCTTCGCCACGCCCACCGTGATCGTCGGCGACAAATCGCTGGTCTCGCTGGTGGCGCATGAGCTGGCGCACAGCTGGTCCGGCAACCTGGTGACCAATGCCAGCTGGAAGGACATCTGGTTGAACGAGGGCTTCACCACCTACGTGCAGGCGCGCATCACCGAAGCGCTGTATGGCGTGGAAGCAGCGGAAATGGAGCGCCAGACCGACCAGGCCGACCTGCTCGCCGAGGTGAAGGACATGAGCCCGGCCGACCAGGCGCTGGCGTTGCCGGCATTGACCGAGCGCGATCCGGACGACGCGCTGAGCAACGTCGCCTACGTCAAGGGCGCATGGTTCCTGCAGTTCCTTGAACAGCGCTTCGGCCGCGAGGTGTTCGATCCGTTCCTGCGCGGCTGGTTCAACGACCATGCCTTCCAAAGCGCCAACACCGACCAGTTCGTCGCCTACCTGAAAAAGAACCTGCTGCCCAAGAATCCCAATGCGGTGACCGCGGCGGAACTGGATGCATGGCTCAACCAGCCGGGTATTCCAGCGACGGCCATGAGGGCGCAGTCGCGCGGTTTCTCCAGCGTGGATACGGCGCGCATCGCCTGGCTGGGCAGCAACCTGCTGCCAACCGAGCAGGTCACCACCGAATGGAATACGCAGCAGTGGGTGCATTTCATCGCGGGAATGGGCCAGACCCTGAAGCCCGAGCAGCTCAAGCAGCTGGATGACGCGTACCACTTCACCGGCACCCCCAACGGCGAGATCGCAATGCGCTGGTATCCGCTGGCGGTGCGTAGCGGGTACGCCGAGGCGCAGCCCGCGATCGCCGCATTCCTGGAGCGGGTGGGTCGGCGCAAGCTGATCATGCCGATCTACGAGGAGCTGGTGAAGACACCTGAAGGGCTGAGTTTCGCCAAGGAAACCTTTGCCAAGGCGCGGCCGGGTTCCAACCCGATCACCACCGGCTCGGTCGAAGCGGTGTTGGCCAAGGCGGAAGGCGGAAAGTAAGCAATGCGTCCATCGCGTCGCCTGCTGTCGCATCACATGTTGAAAACGGTCGCCTTGCTGGCGGCCGTTTTCGCTTGCGCGATGGCCACGTGGCTGTGGCGCGATCCGCTGGCGCTGATGCATGCGGAGTTTGCGCGGCAACGCTGGAGTGCCGGCCTGTCGTTGGGACACGCGCAGGTGGCTGGGCACCGCTGGGTATATGCGGTAAGTGAAGCCGACCATGCCGATGCGCCGACCCTGGTGATGATCCACGGCTTTACCGGCAGCAAGGAAAACTGGTATCCGCTCGCCGCAAAATTGCGCGGACGCTACCGGCTGCTGATTCCCGACCTGCCGGGCTGGGGCGACAGCGAACGCATCAACGGTGCTGATTACGGTTTCGTGGCCCAGAGCGAACGCGTTGCTGCCTTCATCGAGCAGGTCGCGCGCAAGCCAGGCAGCGAGGTCGTGTTGCTGGGCCATTCGATGGGTGGCGGCATCGTTGCCATGACCGCAGCCAATCATCCGCAAGTTGTCGCACGCGTCGGCCTGTTCGATGCCGCTGGCGTGCGTTTCAAGGACAACCGCTTCGGCGAGGAAGTATTGGCGGGGCGGAATCCGTTCGCGGTCACCGATGAGATCTCGCTCAAGCGCTACGTCGACACGGTCTTCCATGTTGATGCCGCGAAACCTGTTATTCCATGGCCGGCCTCGCGCGCGGTGATCGCGTGGCGCAAGCAGCAGGCTCCTTTCGAACAAGCGGTGCTCGACAGCATTGGCCGCGGCGACCAGCGGTTCCTGCCAGGCGAGGCCGCATCGCGCATCGCGCAACCCGCATTGCTGCTGTGGTGCCGCCAGGACCAGGTGATCGATCCCAGCGCGATCGACCTGTACGGTGCGCGGATCCCGCAGGCGTTGAAGGTGGTGCTGGATGGCTGCGGGCACATGTCGATCATGGAACGGCCGGACGACGTGGCCGCTGCGGTGCAACTATTGATAGACAAGGGAGAGCCACGATGAAGAAAACGATCCTGCTGGTTTGCTGCATGTTGGCACTGGCTGCATGCGGGGACCGCGAAGCCGAGCAACGCGCTGCCGTGGCCGCGCAAGCGGCTGCCCAGGAAGAGGCCGCGGTTGCGGTCGCACGCGAGTACGACAATGCGGTCACCGCTCAGAACTGGGAAATGGCGCGCGTGCATGGCGCTGCGCTGCTGTCGCAGTATCCCGATTCCCAGGCGGCGGAAAAAATGAAGGCCGGCTACGAGGACGTTAAGGCCAAGGGCGAAGCTGCACGCGAGGAAAGGCGCCTGCAGGGCCTGTGGAACTACGCCCAGGTCGCGGACGGCGGTGGCATCCAGCGCTCGGCGATGATCTACAGCAAGGATCCGGTCGATCTGGATGGCAGCGGCGCGAAACCGGTGCAGCTGGTGTTCCGTGACCACCCCAAGTGGAAGCGCAGCGCCTACCTGGTGCTGCAGGCCAGCGATTTTCGCTGCCCCGGTGGTTGCAAAGTCAAGGTGACCGCCGATGGTGTGGCGAAATCGATGGATGCCTGGCGTCCCGATACGGATGAGGCCATCGCCATGTTCATCACCGACCAGAAGGCGCTATGGAAGCTGCTGCGCAAGACCAAAGAGGCGTCGATCGAATTCCCGGTGAAGGCCGGCGGCACGCGCACGGCGGTGTTCGAGACCGGCGGGCTGGATGGGTCGCAAATGCCGGGCTGGGATTGATCCGGGCAGGGCAGGATTGCGGCGCGTTCAAGTAAAAAAATGCCCCGGTCCCGCCGGGGCACTACGGTCTGGAGCAGGCTATCAGCAGCAACCCATGGGGCAATCCGATGCTGCCCATGCGGTGAACGCAGTTGCGAACAACGCAACACCAACGAACAATTTTTTGAACTTCATCGATTTTCTCCAGTTAAGCGCAGCCAATCAGGCAGCTTCAAGATATTTCGCCGTAAGCACAGTCAAGATGGGTACGGATAAACGGAACGCGGCCGCTGTTTAGCGGCTGTCTGTGCACTTGCGGAGTCGAGTAGTGGTCTGGCGCCTGGGTTAAGCCGGGCCGAACGGGTTCGGGTTGAATTAATTTTTAGACGCTCACAGTGAGTAGCTGACCTTTGTGCCGTCAGCAATGATCTTGCCGTTGATTTGCAGATGCTTATAAAGGGTCTCCAGTTATGCATCAGTAAGAGTGCCTTCGCGTTCTTGACTGTTGCACGAATAGTGCTCTTCAGGGTTTCTACTTTTCTAGGGCGTGATGTGCCGCGCTTCTTCGGGTCAGCGAGAACGACAGCATAGTTGTCGATTTTTGGCGATGCGGCCGGGACGACATTTCGCGCTGGGGTGGGCGGTGTTCCTGAAATGTTGCTTCCTGTGCCATTCGGGCATAGAAAATTGCCATTCTGGTTGAGTACGACACGAATTTTCTCTTTCAACGACATGCTGCCAGGAAGTGCATTTAGGGCCTTGCAGCAAGCGACGCAGTTGTCATCACTGTTGCTTCCGGCGCGCGATGATGCAACCAGGTGTTCGACACTTGCCTCATCTTTTGGCAGGGGTCAGCTGCAGAAGAAGCACAGTCCACCTTGGGCAAATATTAGTCGGTCAAGCGGCTTTGTTGGCATGTGATCGTCTAGCGGCTGAATTAAGCGGGGCCGCGAAGCGGTGTCGGCTTGAGTGAATTGTTAGGACGCACTTGCGATGCCCAAGAACGGGATCTAGCCGTCTTCGCGGCTTGCGCCGCTCCTACAGCATGCCCAGATATGGCGACCGCCTGTCCGCCGTCATGGATCGTGACGGCCTGCGCTCGCTACCCGGGTGTAAGCTCGCGTCGATGGCTTTCGGCGCGGAGCAACACGCGGAAGGCTGCAAGCGGCGCGGTGCCGGATCACCGCGCCTGGCTAACTGAGGCGCGACACCGGATCGGAAAGCGGCCGCGCGCCAGTGGAGGCTGAGATGTTTTCCCCACGCCTGAACAACTTCCTCGCCGAGCGCAACGCGCCTTACGCCACGCTCTCCCACATCCGTGCGCTGACGGCGCACGAAACTGCCGAGGCGGCGCACGTCGACCACCAGCGATTCGCCAAGCCGGTGATCCTGCGGGTCGATGGGCAACTGGCCATGGTGGTGATGCCTGCCGCCTACCGCGTCGACCTGCTGCGCCTGTCGCGTGCGCTGGGCGGGGCGACGGTCGAACTGGCCGAAGAAAGCGAGGTCCGCGACGCATTCCCCGATTGCGAGCTCGGCGCGATGCCGCCGTTCGGCCATCTCTACGGCATGCCGGTGTATGTCGACTCGCGCCTGGCCAGGCAACCAGAGATCGTGTTCAACGCCGGCTCGCATACCGACGCCGTGCGCATGGCCTACGCCGAGTTCGAACGCCTGGCCGAACCCGAATTCCTGTGGCTGGCCGATGTGATGTGACTTGCCGTGGTAGGAGCGGCTTCCAGCCGCGAGCTCCTGCCTTGACCAAGCTGAAAGCAGATCAAGAGCTCGCGGCTGGAAGCCGCTCCTACATGACTACAGCGAGTAGCCGAACTGCTGCTTGAACTGTTCGTTGAACTCGTCGTAGTCGAAGCGCTGGTTCTGGGTGCCGGGGTGCTCGACCTTCAGTGCGCCCATCAGGTTGCCCATGCGGCCGATGGTCAGCCAGTCGTAGCCTTTCTCGATGCCGAAGATCAGGCCGGCACGGAACGCATCGCCACAACCGGTGGGGTCGGTGACCCTGCGCTCATGCGCCGGCGGGATGTCGTAGCTCTTTTCCGCCGTATGGATCTGCGAACCATGCGGACCGCGCGTGGTGATGTAGGCCTTGACCCGCTGCATGATCTCGCTCTCGCTCCAGCCGGTGCGCTCCTGCAGCAGGTTGGATTCGTAATCGTTGACGGTCACGTAGTCCGCCTGCTCGATGAAGTGGCGCAGCTCGGCGCCGTTGAACAGCGGCATGGCCTGGCCTGGATCGAAGATGAAGGGGATGCCGGCCTCGGCGAACTCGGTCGCGTTCTGCAACATGCCATCGCGGCCGTCGGGACTGACGATGCCGAAGGTGACGCCGGGCACATCCTTCACGTGGTTTTCGTACGAACGCATCATCGCGCCGGGGTGGAAGGCGGTGATCTGGTTGTTGTCCAGGTCGGTGGTGATGAAGGCCTGCGGGGTGAACAGCTCGTCGATGACCTTGACCTGGCTCATGTCGATGCCGTGTTCGGTGAACCACTCGCGGTAAGGTCCGAAATCCTGGCCCACGGTGGCCATCGGGATGGGCTCGCCGCCCAGCAATTTGAGGTTGTAGGCGATATTGCCGGCGCAACCACCGAACTCGCGGCGCATGCGCGGCACCAGGAACGACACGTTCAGGATGTGCACCTTGTCCGGCAGGATATGGTTCTTGAACTGGTCCGGGAACACCATGATGGTGTCGTAGGCAAGGGAACCACAGATCAGTGCGGACATCGGTCGTGCTCACGGGTGGCGGCCCGTTGCCGCAAGGTGCGTAGGTTAGCGGCAAGGGGTGGAAAGGTGAAGTCGCCCGCCTAGCGGGCTGATAGGTCGCGTGCTTTGCGGGCTGATCAACCCGCCCGCGTGGCGGGCTGTAAAGTCGGTAGCTGCGCTGCTTGAGAAGAGTGAAGAAAAGCCTGTTGTTTTAACTTGCAGGCCACAAAGCGGCCGACTTTTCCCTTTGCAGCTCCGGAGGCGCGACTTCGGTGGGCTGCAAAGCCCGCCGCTTCACTTCGCGTGCCGCAACGCGGCCGACTTCACACTTGGCAGCGACGCAGGCGAGAATTCCCGCTATTTCCGGGGATTTCAGCTTGCCGCACCCCGGGGTGGTTGTTAGTCTAGCGAACCCCCGAATTCCCCCTCCGCGCGGACACTCCGCCGCTTCGGCACAGCAGGACTACTTCCCCGATGTTCTTCAAGAAACTCCGCGGCATGTTTTCCAACGACCTGTCCATCGA
>JBDTPP010000129.1:0-8190 GCA_039932615.1 Pseudoxanthomonas sp. | reverse complement strand
TGGTTGGCGTGGGCCAGGCCCTCGGCGATGAGGTTGTTGCTGAAGGTGATCCGGTACGAGGTGCCTTCACGCCATTGTTCGGGTGTATCGCCGGCGAAGCGCGTGCCGGAGGCCGACAGGTTCTCGTCGGTGGCCCAGGTCAGCGAGCAGTGGTCGACGATCACGTCATGCGCGCCGACCGTGCTGATGGCGTCGAAATCGCCGCCGCTCATCTTCGGCTGGCCGGCATCGCCCGGGCGCACGCGCAGGTGCTGGACGATGACGTCATGGGCAAAGATGTCCAGGCCGCCGCGGATCAGGGTGATGCCCGGCTGCGGTGCGGTCTGCCCGGCAATGGTCAGGAACGGTTCGCGGATGTTCAGGGTTTTCACGCCGAGGTCGATCACCCCGCCAACTTCGAACACCACGATCCGCGGCCCCGTGCTGGTGACCGCTTCGGCGAACGAGCCGGGGCCGTCTGCGGCCAGGGTGGTGACGCGGAGGATCTTGCCGCCGCGTCCGCCCGCGGTATGCGCGGCCCAGCCTTGCGCACCGGGGAAAGCCAGGGGCGGTGTGGTTTCCGCGGCGCTCGCGGTCGGGCCCAGGCCGCATAGCAGGAAGACAAGGCCTGCAAGGATCGGTTGGCGAAGTTTGGCCGCGCACAACAGGCGAATGGATTGCATTGGCTCCCTCCCAGGAGTGGATGGTGGGACATGCGGTGCGGTTTGCGGCACTGCGTATTGTAAATGACACCGGTTTACCATATACAAGCCATCGACCCCTGCTGTCCATCGGCAGTGCAGCAAACCAGACTATTGGAGAGGCCGATTGGGCACCCGCGAAAGCGTTGAGGAAACACTCGCCGGATCGTCGGACCTCCCGGCAATCGCCGCCGGTTTCGTACGGGCGCGTCTGCAGGGAACCTCACTGGCCGGGTTCCCCGGTGATATCCCGGCAGACCTGGTCACCGCCTACCAGGTCCAGGACCTGGCCATCGCGCGCTGGCCGGACCGCCTGGTGGGCTGGAAGGTGGGCTATATCGTCGCCGAGCGGCGCGATGCTTCCGGCGACGAACGCCTGCTTGGCCCGATCTTCGCCCGCGGCCTGCTGCCTGACGTCGACGGCGAGGTGCAGATCCCGGTGTTCGCCGGCGGTTTCGCCGCGATCGAAGCCGAATACGTGCTGCAGTTGCTGGCCGATGCGCCGGCGGACAAGACCGAATGGACGACCGAGGAGGCCGCATCGCTGCCCGCGACGCTGCATATCGGCATCGAGATCGCCAGCAGTCCGCTGGCAACGATCAACGTGCTGGGGCCGCGGGTGGTGGTTTCCGATTTCGGCAACAACAACGGTCTGGTCCTGGGCCGGGAAATACCGGACTGGAGATCGATACCCGAGGATCAGTTGATCTGCACAACCTTCATCGAAGGCCAGCAGGTCGGCACAGGAGGCGCGATGACGCTTCCCGGCGGCCTGCGTGCGGCCTTCGCCTTCGCCCTGTCGCGCTCGGCCCGGCGTGGACGCCCCTTGAAGGCCGGCGAGCTGATCGCCACCGGTAACGCAACCGGCATCCACGATATCGTCGCCGGGCAACACGGCCGGATCAGCTTCAGTGGTTTCGGCGACCTCAACTGTCTCGCCCTGCCGGCGGCGCCTTCGCAGATGCAGGCGGAGACTGACGCATGATCAGCCGACGCCGTTTCATCGGTGCGGGTGTCGCTGCCGCGTGCGCGGCGCCGCTGGCTTTGCTGCCGGCGCATGCGAACGTTGCCAATGGCGTGCTCACTGCAACCGATGTGCATGTCAGCGACTACCCCACGGTGCAGGCGGTGCGCTGGATAGGCGAGACGCTGCAACGCGAGACCGGCGGGCGACTGCGTATCCGCCTCTATCATTCCGGCCAACTGGGCCGCGAAGCCGAGTCGATCGACATGGCACGTTATGGCGCCATCGACATGACCCGGGTGTATGCCGGTGCGCTGAACAATGCCTTCCCGCTGACCCAGGCCCTGTGCCTGCCGTACGTCTTCGATTCGGTCGCGCACATGCGCCGGGCCATGGACGAAGGCGTGGGCGATGCGGTGCTGCGCAGTTTCGAACGCCGCGAACTGGTCGGGCTGGCGATCTACGATTCCGGCGCGCGCTGCTTCTACAACGCACGCCGGCCGATCATCGAGCCAGCGGACCTGCACGGCCTGAAGATCCGCGTGCCCGCTTCCGACATCTTCATCAGCATGCTGCGCCTGTTCGGCGCCAACCCGACGCCGCTGTCGCTGGGCGAAGTGTTCTCCGGCATGGAGACGCACATGATCGACGGTGCAGAAAACAACCTGCGCAGCTTCCATTCCAGCCGCCACTTCGAAGCGGCGAAATACTGGTCGCAGAGCGAGCATTCCTACGCCCCCGATGTGTTGCTGGTATCGCGGCGCAGCCTGGAGGCGATGAAGCCCGGCGACCGCCAGTTGCTGATCGACACGGCCCGCCAGTCGGTCAAGGTCATGCGCGAACTGTGGGACGAATCGGAGAACGCCGCGCGCAAGGCGATCCTCGCCCATGGCGTGCATTTCAACGCCGTCGACATGCCGGCATTCCGGCGCGCGGCGCAGCCGCTGCTGGACGAATACCTGCGCCATCCCGACCTCGATTCCCTCTACCGTCGCATCCGCGACCTCGCCTGAGCGCACCGCGATGTCCGAAGCCCCGCCAAGCCCCTCTTCCCACAGCCTGCCGCGTCGCGCCATCGGCCTGCTCTCCGGCATCGCCATCAGCATTGCCGCCGCCGCCTTGGTGGGCCTGGTGATCGTGCAGGGCTGGCAGGTGATCGCCCGCTACGTGCTCAACGATTCGCCCAGCTGGACCGAACCGGTCACCCTGCTGCTGCTGAGCACCGCCATGAGCCTGGGCGCCGCCGCGGGCGTGCATACCCGGCGTCACTTCAGCTTCAGTCTGTTCGCTGACGCAGTGGGCCCCGCGGTACATCGCCTGCTGCAAGTGGTGCCGGCGGTGGTGATCGTGGCGATCGGCGCAACCATGGCCTACTGGGGCTGGATCCTGCTGGTGGACGGACTGGATATCCACGCTGCCGGCGCCGAAATCCCGCAAAGCATCAACTATCTGCCGCTGACGATCGGCGGCGCGCTGATGGTTGTGTTCGCGCTGGAGCAACTGATCGATGCGCTCACCGGCACCGACCCCTCAAGCGAAGGAAGCCGCTGACCCATGGGCATCGCCATCCTGTTTTCGCTGTTTGCCGTATTGCTGCTGATCGGCGTGCCGGTCGCCTACGCGCTGGCCGCCGCCTCGCTGGCAACCTTGTGGTACCTGGACCTGCCGGCGATCGTCCTGGTCCAGCAGATCTCGGCCGGTACCGGCACGGCCGCGCTGATTGCAATTCCGCTTTTCATCTTTGCCGGCGAGATCATGATGCGCGGCGGCATCTCCGAACGCCTGATCAGCCTGGCCTCGTCACTGGTCGGGCGCCTGCGCGGCGGCCTCGGCCAGGTCAGCATCCTGTCCTCGCTGTTCTTCGGCGGCGTGTCGGGTTCGGCCATCGCCGATGTCTCGGCGATCGGCGGAACCATGATCCCGCAGATGATCAAACGCGGCTACGATCGTGACTTCGCCGTCAACGTGAGCATCACTGCGGCGCTGGTAGCGCTGCTGGTGCCGCCTTCGCACAACCTCATCCTGTATTCCGCCGCGGCCGGCGGCGGCCTGTCCATCGCCGACCTGTTCGCCGCCGGCATCGTCCCGGCGCTGTTGATGACGGTGGTGCTGATGCTCACCGGCTGGATCGTGGCGCGCCGTCGCGGCTACGGCGTGGAGCCCTTCCCCGGCCTGCGTGTGGTGATGCTGCGGACGGTATCCGCGTTGCCCGGCCTGGGCCTGGTGGCGTTGATCTTCATCGGCATCCGCGCCGGCGTCTTCACCGCCGTGGAAAGTGCGGCCATTGCCGTGGTCTATGCGCTGCTGGTGACCAGCGCGCTGTACCGGCAACTGGGCCTGCGCGAATTCTTCGCTACGGTCACCCATGCGGCGCGGACCACTGGCGTGATCCTGTTCGTGATCGCCACCGCGGCCGCATTCGGCTGGCTGCTGGCCTACCTGGAAGTCCCCACCGCCGCGGTGCAGGCGCTGCAGTCGATCGCCCACAACAAGTACATGGTCCTGCTGCTGATCATCGTGGTCTTGCTACTGCTGGGCACTTTCATGGACCTGGCTCCGTTGATCCTGATCTGCACGCCGATCTTCCTGCCGGTGGCCAAGGCCTACGGCATCGACCCGATCCAGTTCGGCCTGATCCTGATACTGACCGGTGGCATCGGCCTGGTCACTCCGCCGGTGGGATCGGTGCTGTTCATCGGCACCGCCATCGGCAAGATCACCGTGGCCGAAAGCATGAAGAGTATCTGGCCGTTCTGGCTGGCCGCGTTGGCGGTACTGCTGCTGGTCGCGTTCTTCCCCCAACTGTCGCTGTGGCTGCCCGCATTGCTCCGGGCCTGACGCCTGCCCCGCGCGCCTGCAACGCGAGCTGGCCGCACAGCGCGCTGCACTGGCGATGCGCAAGCTAGAATCCATCCCGTACTTCCCACCCAGACACTGACGTCCATGCCCGCGCGCAAGAAGCCCGAAACGCCCATTCCACCCTCCGCCCCGGGCAAGGCATCGACGATCAACGATATCGCGCGGCTGTCCGGCGTTTCCAAGAAGACCGTGTCGCGGATCATCAACCACTCGCCGTTGGTGCGGAAGGACACGCGCGAGAAAGTGGAAGCGCTGATGCGCCAGGTCGGCTATTCGCCGGACCCGATGGCGCGCGGCCTGGCCTTCCGCAAGTCGTTCCTGATCGGCATGGTCTACGACAACCCGACCGCGCAATACATCGTCAACATGCAATACGGCGCACTGGATGCGATGCGCGATTCGGGTTTCGAGCTGGTCGTGCATCCCTGCGACAGCCGCAACCCCAACTACATCGATGGCGTGCGCCGCTTCGTCCAGCAGCAGAAGCTGCATGGAGTGATGCTGGTGCCGCGCGTCTCCGAGGACCAGGCCCTGGCCGATACGCTGCTGGAAATCGGCTGCCGCTACGTGCGCATCGCCCCGGTGGCGATGGACGACATGTCGCGTATGGTCGTGACCCACGACCGCGACGGCGCCGCCGAAGCCGCCGATTACCTGCACATGCTTGGCCATCGCGACATCGCCCTGATCACCGGCCCCAACAACTACCGCTCCGCGCTGGAACGCACTTCCGGTTTTGTCGAAGCACTGGCACGCCACGGCGCCGAACCGCCCCGGTCGCGCATCATCGAAGCCGGCTACACCTTTGAATCGGGCGTCGCCGCCGCGGAAAAACTCCTGGCCGGCAAGCAGCGCCCGACCGCCATCTTCACCGGCAACGACGAAATGGCCGCCGGCGTGTACAAGGTCGCGCTGCGCTCGGGGATCAACATCCCGCAACAATTGTCGGTGGTCGGCTTCGATGACAGCTCACTGGCTTCGCGCCTGTGGCCCTCGTTGACCAGCGTGCGCCGCCCCACCCGCGATACCGGCCGCCTGGCCGCCTCGATGCTGGTCCAGGCCGATGCCTCTGCGGTCATTTCCTCGGCCAGCGTGCGTCCGCACCTGGTGATCCGCGATTCCTGCCAGCCGCCAGGCTGAACCGTGGGTGTGAACGTCGGTGTGAACCGCAGGAACGGCCCATGGGCGCGAGCTCTCCGGCCGGTATCCGTTTCGTGGCTCAGGCCGCTCCCACAGTAGCTTGAGCCCCTGGGGCGCTCCTACGGCCGCTTTGCCGCAGCGCGAAATGACACCGGTTACCCAAAGGGCTAGACTGCCTGCTTCCCGCCTCTGGCGGAGCGACCTGTTTCCGCTGGACTTCTTCCGCGGGACCTGGTGCCCGCCGATTCCTGCACGGAGCCTGCCATGTACTGCAAGACCTACCACGCCACCCACCCCGACATGATGGCCGGGGCCAGCAACGACCAACTGCGCGACCGTTACCTGGTCAGCGGGCTGTTCGTGGCCGACAGCGTGCAACTCAACTATTCGCACAACGAACGCTTCGTGATCGGTGGTGCCGCTCCGGTGACCGGACCCGTTGCACTGCCGAAGCAGACCGAGCCCGCCTCGGCCGCCGGCCACCCTTTTCTGGAACGGCGCGAACTGGGCGTGATCAACGTCGGCGCTGGCGCCGGCAAGGTCAACGTCGACGGCACCACCTATGTGCTGGGGCCGAAGGACGGCCTTTACGTGGCCATGGGCAGCGCCGAGGTGTCGTTCGAATCCGACGATGCCGCCAACCCGGCCCGCTACTACCTGACTTCCACGCCGGCGCACGCGCGCTTCGAGACCAAGGCGCTGGCACTCAAGGATGCGGTGGCGCTGGAACGTGGCTCGCTGGAGACCAGCAACGAACGCACCATCTACCAGTACATCGTGCCGGCCACCTGTCAGTCCTCGCAGCTGCTGCTGGGCCTGACCGTGCTCAAGACCGGCAGCGTCTGGAACACCATGCCCCCGCACCTGCACGACCGCCGCAGCGAGGTCTATTTCTACTTCGACGTGGGCGACAACGACCGCATCTATCACTTCATGGGCGAACCCGACGCGCAGCGCCACATCGTGGTTGCCGATGGCGAAGCAGTGGTGTCGCCGCCGTGGTCGATCCACATGGGATCGGGCACCAGCAACTACTGCTTCATCTGGGCGATGGGCGGCGAGAACCTGGACTACACCGACATGAACGTCCTCGACATCTGCCAGCTGAAGTGAATGCGGACATGGCCAATCCCTTCGATCTGAGCGGTCGCGTCGCGCTGGTCACCGGCGCCAACACCGGCCTCGGCCAAGGCATCGCGGTCGCACTGGCGCAAGCCGGCGCCGACATCGTGGCGGTGGGTCGCAGTGCCCCGACCGAGACCGAGACCGCCGTACGCGGCACAGGCCGCCGTCTGCTCTGGGTGGAAGCGTCACTCGACAGCATTGCTCCGGTAGGCGACATAGTGCAACGCGCCGTGGCCGAATTCGGCGCCATCGACATCCTGGTCAACAACGCCGGCACCATCCGTCGCAACGACTCGCTTGATTTCAGCGAGGAAGACTGGGATGCGGTGATGGACGTGAACCTGAAATCGGTGTTCTTCCTGGCACAGGCCGTGGCGCGCTGGTGGGTGGCCAACGAACGTGGCGGCAAGATCATCAACATCGCTTCGATGCTGTCTTTCCAGGGCGGCATCCGCGTGCCCTCCTACACCGCCAGCAAGTCCGGCGTGCTTGGCATCACCCGCCTGCTTGCCAACGAGTGGGCGGCCAAGGGCATCAACGTCAACGCAATCGCCCCCGGCTATTTCGCCACCAACAATACCGAGGCCTTGCGCAACGACGAGGCGCGCAACCAATCGATCCTGGAACGCATCCCGGCCGGACACTGGGGCAAGCCCGCGGACCTGGGCGGCGCCGCGGTGTTCCTGTCGTCGGCGGCCTCCGACTACGTGCATGGCGCGGTGCTGCCGGTGGATGGCGGCTGGCTGGCGCGCTAGAACCATCGTAGGAGCGCCCCTTGGGCGCGAGCTCTTCGATGGGATCCTGGATGCGGGACGGAGAGCTCGCGCCCAGGGGGTGCTCCCATGGTCGAGCGGTGTTGCAATCCTGCAATGGCATAGGTGCAATGACATGGTGAAGCGAATTTTCCTGATGACCTTCTTCATGCTGGCGGGGTCCGCTGCCGCCGCCGAACCCGCGCACCGCGTCTTCATTGCCGGCGATTCCACCGCCAGCGCCTATGGCGCCGAACGCGCGCCGCGCACTGGCTGGGCCCAGGTGCTGCCGAGCTTTCTCGACCGTAGTTGGGAAGTGCGCAACCACGCGCAAAGCGGCCGCAGCTCGCGCAGTTTCATAGAACAGGGCTGGCTGGACGGCATCGCCAAAGACCTGCGCAAGGGCGACGTGCTGCTGATCCAGTTCGGCCACAACGACGAGAAGATCGAGGACCCGACCCGCTACAACGAACCGCTGCACGATTTCCCGCAGTGGCTGATGCGCTATGTGGCGCTGGCGCGTGAACATGGCGCCACCCCGATCCTGGTCACCCCGGTGGCGCGGCGCAAGTTCGACAATACCCAGTTGCTGGATACGCACGGTCTGTATGCGCAGGCAACGCGCGACCTGGCCGCGCGCGAAAAAGTCGGCCTGATCGATCTCACCGCC
>JBDTPP010000128.1:0-8343 GCA_039932615.1 Pseudoxanthomonas sp. | reverse complement strand
CGGTCTGCCACCTGGCCGGTAAACGGCGGTTCGGTTAAGTGTCTTCTCCACCATCGCTTGAAACCGGTGGTCGCCATAGGCGCGTTGTTGGGCAATGTAGCGTCGAATGTCGACCAGTTCCTCCTGGCTTACACCGGCCTCCAGCCATTGCCGGTAGGCCTCGGCCCTCATGCCCATGGTGGAACCCAAAGCGAGGTACAGGGGGTGAGGCGTGATCAGCGGATCACAAGCGGTCCCCAGATGCGTGTGCACGCTGGACCAGCGATAGTCCTGCGGCTGGGCGACCATCGCTGCCCGTACCGGATTCAGTTCGATGTAACGACAGACCGTTAGCAGATAGCGGTCCGAGTCGACCAGGCATGAATTGTATCGGCCTTGCCACAACGTACCGCTGCGGCGATGTCGTGCATTGAATGCCTGGACGTAGCTCTGCCCACTGACCCGCATGGCCAGCGCCAGCGCGGCAACGGTCCGGGGTGTCAGGAGCAGATGAACGTGGTTATCCATCAGAACGAACGCATGGAGGGCGACGCCGTGTTCAGCGCAGGCCTCGCGCAATAACCGACGGTAGTGATGCCGATCTTCATCGTCGATGAAAATTGCCGCGCGATTGACTCCGCGCTGGGTGACATGGAGAGGCTGGTTGGGGAGCACAAGGCGAGCTCGACGAGGCAAGGGAGATCTTCCGGCAGGGATGAGCGTCCAGCTTGTAGACCCGCCGGATCTCCGTGAATCGCCAATGTCAACATTTAGCTGTAGGAATACTCCGCTTAACCACCTCCGTCCCCGATTGCTGGCCCCGATTGCTGGGTTACTGGGTCAGCACAGGACTGACCGGGCCAACGCGGCAGGTGAACTCGCGGATGCAGATCCCGACGGGGTCCGGGCTCTGGGCCGCCGGGCCGTTGAACACCGCCTGGTTCTGTCCGTGCGCAAGCTGCTGCACGACCGGCGCGTTCGGCAAGCAACTGGTGCGCATGCTGAATTCGGTGATACCGAAAGGCCTGGCCACCACCCCGCCATCCAGCGCGCGCGTCGCGGTGCACTCGACCCGTTGCATCTGCCCTGCGGTGCAACTCGCGCCCAAGGCCGCGCCGTCGGCGTACATCGGGCCGGACATCGCGCCGTAGGTATTGGGGCAGTCCAGCGTCATCACGCCGTCGGCAGCCTTCCCGCGTCGCGCCACGCGCGTGAACCCGGCAAGCAGGTCGGGCGACGTTCCCAGCTGGCCGAGGATCCACGCGGCATGCGCGGCGACGTCGGTGAACGAGGGATCACGGTTGGCACCGCCCAGCGAAGCCACGCCGCGTACGACCGCCCGTTCGTTCTCCTGCGACACGATGCCCGAGCCGCTATCGCCCTCGTCGAGCGCGTCGGCGGGATTGGTTCGCAGCACGGTGAAGCTGGGGCCGGCGCCTACGGGAATGGATCCGCGGAACAGGCCCAACTGGCCGGGCTGCAGGCCGCTGCGGTTGTAGGTGGCGACCGTTCCCACCACCGCGCTGGTGCGCGGGCCTGCAGGAATCGCGGCCGTCTGCAGGCCGGGCCCGATCACGAACGGCGTGGGAAGCCGGACCAGGGCGATGTCGTGTTCCTCGGATCCCAGCCGGAAATCAGGATGCAGGATGACCTGCGACGCGCCGCCGTTGGCGAACTCCCGCTTGTCCGTTTGCGAAGTGCCTGCGGGATCGATGCGGCTGTATTCGACGCGCAGGATCTTTCGCACGCCGTTGCTGGCCGTCGTTCCGGTCGTGACGCAATGCGCAGCGGTCAACACCCAGCGTGGGTGGATCACGGTGCCATGGCAGGTGAGATTGCCGGTGACGCGCACCACCCAGGGGTGCGCGTAGTCGCGCCCGGACGGTCCGCTGGTCAGGTGGGACGGCCCGCCGTCGTCGGGTGCGGGGGGGTTCGTCGTGGCCGTGGGCGGCGCGCTTGCTGGCGGAACGTCGGTGCCGCTGTCGCGGCATCCGGACATGAGCAGCATTCCAAGGAAAAGGGCGAAATGGCCTGCGCCATCCAGCATGGGGTTGCAGCGTGCAGATCGCGCCATGGTCCATCTCCAGATCTAGGGCAGTCCCTACCAGCCAACGCCAGCCATCGCGCGCGCCGGTCATGGTGACCCCGCACGTGGGAGGTTGCGTTGGGCCAGGTCCGGCCTGCCTAGCCATGTGGATACTCGGAAAAGAGCAGCGTCACCTGCCGGTCGCAATGACCTGGCGCAGCGAAAAAGGGGTTAGAGAACATTACCGTTTGAACCCGGCGCTTCCTGACAGCGGAGCGCGGCGAAAGCTGCTTATCGGGGCGCTCCACTCTGACCCCTTTAGCTTTTTTTGCTTTTTTTCGTGGACCCTATGGCACAACGTCAATTCCGGGTCGTAAAGCATGGGAAACGCGGTCGCAGATCAATGAGATTCCAGCGAATCCCGCGACGTCGTTCGAATCGCGATGGCTATAGTGAACGCCAACGGCCGCATACTGCGCTGGGCATCCTTTTGTGGCGTTCCAATGCGCATCGTATTGTGACCTCAGGGGGGTCGCGGCAGTAAGACGCCCTTTCGGGAAAAAGAAGAGGGTGCCTTCCGGGCCGCGGCATACCGGCTGCAAATCAACAATTCGCATCCGCGGGGCGTCTACCTGCGCCCAGCCATTCCTGGGATCTTCCTGGTAGTCGGCAAGCTCGCCGCTCAACCCGACTAGAAAGTAGTCGTAGGGACAGGTGGTATTTCCCGACACACCCGAGGGCGGACGCGTACCTGCTCCCTTGAGTCCGGAAGGATCCAAAAAGGCGGCCTCTGGATCCTCCCAGAACGCACCCATTGCTTTCTTCAAGGTCACGCAAGTGAACGAAATTCCCATGAGCCTGTCGGTGCGTGACTGGGTGAGACCCACCAATGCCGATCCGGCCGGGCACTCATAAATGGTGCCTCCGAGGGTGCCAAACTCCCCAACAAGCGAGGCTTCGCTCTTCTGGCAGAGCGCCACGCCGGGGACCGATAGCGCAAGGATGCAAGCGATTGCTTTCAGGGTTGCGTGAGGACGCATGAGTACTCTCCGAGGTGGATTGGCCCGACGTTGTGCATCAACCCTGCACCTGACTAAGCGCGCGACGGTGGGTCCGTTTGCCTCTGCCGGCTCTGCCAAAGGTGGAAGGAAAGCTGTTCGAACTCCTCATTGGTCAGGTCTGACAGGCTGTAGGAAGATCCGGCAGGCGTCACGATCTCCACATTTCGAACTTTGCGCTCCTTCCACCAGCGCGTCAGGAATTCGGATATCTGGGTGGCGATCACCGCGCTCGCAATCTGCAACACGATTTCCACAACCTCCCGCGGATACTGGTTGTCGGTATCGCCCCAATCCAGCACCGGTAGCTTCAGCTGGTCGGCCATGGCGTGCAGCATCAAGGCCCGCTCGCGATGCAGTCGCGTACGACCCTCTAGGTCATCGAACGAATCAGTCCACGGGCGGTGGATACGGAGGGTGAGGGTATCCATACGGGTTCGCTGGCCAGGTGATGCAAGACCTAACGCCGCGTACTGCACCGATGCGGTCACACCTCTCGGACTTGCCGACAAGCGGTATGCGCTTTCCTGTCCGTTTGCCGGATGCAGGGGCGTTGACTGCAGTACACGGATCTTACGAGGTATCGCCATGGTCGACCGTCGCCGCACCGGGATAGTGAAAGGGGTAGCAAGCAACGGTCCCGCAATGCCCTTGGACGAGAAAGCGAACCTTCCGGAAAAACCGGAGCATGGACTGGACGAGATGTCCAAAAAAGTCGCGGAGCAAATGAAGCTCATCGAGCAAGAGAAGCTCATGGAGCAGGAGAAGCTCGCGGGGAAAAAGAAAGTCGATGTTGCGGTACCTAGGCCCGAACCAGGGCCGGTCTATACCGATCAGTTGCGGGTGACGCTGTTGCGTTACATCGTGCGCAAGGAAGATGACGGGCTCGGGGGGCATGGTGTCGACCTGTACATCGGGTACCTGGCCTCGGCCGGAAAAAAGGAATCAACGACCGCCTTCAGTACAAATTTCGGTGCTGACAACATCAACGAGAACGGACCGCATGGCACCTCGCAGGTGGCGCCCAGCTTGACCAATGGCAATGGCACCGATGGTAGTGGCCGCCACGAGGTCAACGAGTTGCTTTTCGATATGGAGGTGGGCGCATCGCCGGGCGTAATGCGACTGAACATGATTGAGTCGGATAACACGACGCCTGCGATCAAGAAAGCCTATGACGATGCGAAGGTTCCCGACTTCCAGAAACCGAGTGGGCCCGGTGGCGTTGCCGCCCAGGATATCGGCTTGTTCTTTGCGGTCCCGTTCGCACCGATAATCAAGATCCTGCAGAACGCAAACACCGACGACGACTACGGGCAATGGGGGCTTTCAATAGCCCGCGTCGGCGATTCGATCGAATGTAAGGTCGTCGACAAGGGCAGTAAAAGCCTGTCGAAATCGGCAACGATCAAACTGGGTCCCGAAGAAACGGCGGAACTGACCCTTCAATACCTGGACAACGACAACGACATAGACGCGGTGCTGGAACTTCGCCGCGTGCCACTTTGAGCGCATGGCCGGTTGCGCATCTGCAAGTGGAGCGGGCGAAGAGCCGCCACTGGTGGTGTATCGACGCCGTGGCGATGTGCCATTGGAAATTGAATTGTGCAGTGGCCCGACCGATCGACCGCTGCAAGGCTCCCTCAAGATAATCGCCGTCGCCGATGGCGCGGAAATGCTCTATTACACAACACTGCCCGACGGTTTCAGCGTGCGCACGCCGCCTGGCGCATGGCTGGCGGTAGAGGCCATCCTAGGCGAGGTGGAACAATGCATGCGCGATCACCTGCAGATTGATATCCCGGATGATCCCGCAAGCGCCGACCAGCTAAGCAGGCAACTTCGCATTGCGTTGCGGCAGTTCTCCCCGATGGCCACGCTCTCCAGTCTGCACTGCGAGCAGCCGGCCGGAAGTCCATTGCGTCTCGCCGCAGAGATACGATTCCTCAATGGCGAAATCCGGCACATCTCTCTCCAGAACGGCGACTAAAAATGCTTCGTAGGCGGGGTTGGCTCCATCAACGCCCCGTAGCCCCGTAGGGTGGGCTTAAGCCCACCGCTCTCCGGTACGTACCAATGCGGACCGGCGCGGGGCGATGGTGGGCCCAGGCCCACCCTACGTTGTAATTGGCTTGGCGCAGTGGCAGGCGCTGGGCCGGCTTCGCGGCGGTTCTACGGAAAGATCGTAGGGTGGGCTTAAGGGCAGCAGGTTGGTCAGCTACGACAACCCAGCGCCATTCGGCGGATGCCTGGCGATGCCGGGTTGGTGCAGCCAACCCAGCCTGCTGGCCAAGCCACAGACATACCGCTTCGTTCGCATACTGTTGCCTGCCCTCTGCGCCGCTCGCCATGTTCACCCCATCCTGTGAACGCCGGACATCCATCCGGCATGTTTCGCGAGCATGCGACACTGCACACCGACTCGCCAGCCGATGGATGCCGCCCATGCTGACCCGCTGCGTTTTCCAATTCGCCAGCGCATGCCTGCTGCTCGCTGCCTCGATCCAGAATGCCCACGCCGGTGCTGTGACCGGCAGCGTGCAGTTCGACGGCCCGCCTGGACCGGTGATCCAGCCGGAGGTCTACGGACAGTTCATGGAGCAACTGGGAACCGGTATCGACGGCGGCGTGTGGGTCGGGCCCGACTCACCGATTTCCAACACGCGCGGCTACCGCAACGACGTGTTGCGCGCACTCAAGGACTTGAAGGTGCCGCTGGTGCGCTGGCCCGGCGGCTGCTACGCCGACATCTACCACTGGCGCGACGGCATCGGCCCGCGCGGGCAACGCCCGGTCACCATCAACCGCTGGTGGGGCAACAAGGAGGAACACAACGCCTTCGGCACCCACGAATTCTTCGAGTTCGCCGAACTGCTCGGCGCCAAGACCTACCTCAACATCAACCTGGCCACCGGCACCCCACGCGAAGCAGCGCAGTGGGTCGAATACGTCACCTCGCCGACGGGCTCCACCCTTGCACGCGAGCGCCGCCGCAACGGACGCGAAGCGCCGTGGAAAATCGACTACCTGGGCATCGGCAACGAGCCCAACGGCTGCGGCGGACACATGCGCCCCGCGTGGTTCGCCGATCTTTACCGCCAGTACGTGGGTTTCCTGGCGCCGGACGGCGGCACGAAATTCATTGCCGCCGGCCCGGATGCGACCAGCGAAGAGTGGACGCGCACGGTGATGGACGTAGCCGGCAAGCAGCTGGATGCCTATTCAATGCATTACTACACCTTGCCCACCGGCGACTGGACGACCAAGGGCCCGGCGACCGGCTTCGACGAAGCGCAGTGGCTGGCGACCTTCGAACAGACCTACAGGATCGAACCCATGATCGAGCAGCACAGCGCGATCATGGACGAGTTCGACCCGAAGGTTGAAAAGATCCTGGCGGTCGACGAATGGGGCACGTGGTACGACCCCACGCCCGGCTCACCCGGCGGCTGGCTGCAGCAGCAGAACAGCCTGCGTGATGGCCTGGTCGCCGCGGTCAACCTCAACATCTTCCATCGCCACGCGCGGCGCGTGCGCATGACCAGCATCGCGCAGATGGTCAACGTGCTGCAGGCGATGATCCTCACCGACGGCGCGAAGATGGTGCTCACGCCCACCTACCATGTGTTCGCGATGTACCGCCCGTTCCAGGGCGCGACCTCGTTGCCGCTCAGCCTGAAGTCGCCCGCGTACGGCAGCCTGCATGCGGTCGACGGCAGCGCCGCGCGCGGCAGCGACGGCACGCTGCACGTCGCCCTGGTCAATCTGGATCCGGGCACGCCCATGGCGATTGACATCGCGCTGGAAGGCTGGAAAGGAAACCGCGTGGCCGGGCGACTGCTGGGCGCGCCGGCGATGGACACACACAACACCTTCGACGCACCCGACACCCTGCAACCGACCGTGTTCAACGGCGCCTCACTCGCCGATGGACGACTCAAGCTGACCCTTCCCGCAAAGTCGCTGGTGGTGCTGTCGCTGGAGTAGGCCGTAGGGTGGGCTTAAGCCCACCGCTCTTCTTCGTTCAGGGCATTACACCCATAGCTCCTCGCGATGGTGGGCCGAGGCCGACCCTGCCTTGGGATTGGCCTGACGGGACGGCGGGTGGTTGCCTGATGTTGGCGCCGTTCGATTGAACGCTTGCTTCGCGCATGCCCAACTATCGACGCGTCCGGGTGCCGGGTGGCACCTACTTCTTCACGGTCGCAATTGCCGAACGGAAGACCAGCCTCCTGACCGATCATGTCGCCGTGCTGCGCAACGCATTCCGCATGGTGCGCAAGTCGCGCCCGTTCCGGCTGGATGCGATCGTGCACTCCCTGATCACCTGCATTGCCTGTGGACCCTCCCGCCCGGTGATGCGGCATTCGCGGTCCGCTGGAGCCGGATCAAGGCGGCATTCTCCAGGGCGATTCCTGCGGGTGAACGCCGATGTCCCTCCCGCATTGCCAAACGCGAGCGAGGTCTCTGGCAAAGACGCTACTGGGAACACCTGGTTCGCGATGAAGCCGACTTCGATGGCTGCTTGGACTACGTCCACTACAACCCCGTCAAACATGGCCATGCGAACCGTGCAATCGACTGGCCACATTCCAGTTTTTGTCATTGGGTGGAACAAGGCAGATATGCCGCCGATGGGGCGGCGCCGACCGGGACCGGCGCCATGCAATTCGAGCAAGGCGCTGGGTTGCTGCAACCAACCCAGCCTACGCACTGGCGCCAACCTATGCGCTGACACCTGATTATCGGTCGTGGAAGGTATAGTGCGTTGGGTATGGCGGGTACGTTGCCCGGCCACGAATCACGGAGAAGAAGTCATGGGTCTTGTGCAGGCAGTGGTGGGTGCGGTCGGTGGCATGCTCGGCGACCAGTGGAAGGACTTCTACACGGTGCCGGACGGCCTGCCGTCGACGGCCGCGCTGTTCGCCGCGGTGCCGCGCGGGACCAATGCCGGGCGCGGTTCCAACACGCACGGTTCCTCCAACATCATCACCAATGGCTCGAAGATCATCGTGCCCGAAGGCTACGGGCTGCTGTTGTTCCAGGACGGCAAGATCACCGGCTTCGCCGCCGAGGCCGGTGGCTATGAATGGCGCTCCGACGACCTCAACTCGCAGTCGATCTTCGCCGGCGACGGCATCGTCAGCCCGCTGATCAAGCAGAGCTGGGAGCGTTTCAAGTTCGGCGGCCAGCCGGGTTCGCAACAGGCGGCGTTCTTCGTCTCGCTGAAGGAACTGCCGGACAACCGCTTCGGCACGCAATCGGAAATCTACTGGGACG
>JBDTPP010000127.1:0-8373 GCA_039932615.1 Pseudoxanthomonas sp. | reverse complement strand
TTCGACATCGACGGCGTGGTCTACAAGCTCGACGACAACGCCGGACAGCGCGAAATGGGCTTTGTTTCGCGAGCGCCGCGCTGGGCGATCGCGCACAAATTCCCGGCGCAGGAACAATCGACCACGGTCGAAGCGATCGAAATACAGATCGGCCGCACCGGCGCGGCGACCCCTGTGGCGCGGTTGAAACCAGTCCAGGTCGCCGGCGTGGTCGTCACCAATGCCACGCTGCACAACGCCGACCAGATCGCGCGCCTGGACGTGCGCGTGGGCGACAGCGTGATCGTGCGCCGCGCCGGCGATGTAATTCCGGAAGTGGTCAGCGTGATGCTGGAGCAACGTCCGGCCGACGCTGTGCCGTGGGTCATGCCGGGCCATTGCCCTGTCTGTGGCTCAGAAATCGTGCGTGAGGAAGGCGAAGCCGTCTGGCGCTGCTCCGGCGAGCTTTCATGCCCCGCGCAACGCAAGGAAGCTATCCGCCATTTCGCCTCGCGTCGTGCAATGGATATCGAAGGCCTGGGTGACCGCTTCATCGAGGACCTGTCTGATCTGGACTACCTGCAAACCGTTGCGGACCTGTACAAACTGAAGCTTGACGACTTGCTGGAAATGAAACGCCGCGCGGATGAGCGCGATGGAACCACTCCCGAAACGGTGAAAGCCGGCAAGGTCGCCAGCAAGTGGGCCGAAAACCTGATCGAAGCCATTGACCGCAGTCGCGCCACCACACTCGAGCGTTTCCTGTTTGCACTTGGTATCCAGCATGTCGGCGAGAGCACGGCCAAGGCGCTGGCCGTGTGGTTTGGGAATCTGGAGCTGATCCGTCATCTGCCGTGGCCGTTGTTCAAGCGGGTGCCGGATGTCGGTGGCGAAGTCGCGCGCTCCCTCGGCCATTTCCTCGACCAGCCCGGCAACCAGCAGGTGATCGACGACTTGCTGGCGCGTGGGGTGAGGGTGACGGACACGCATGCACCGTCCGCGAAATTGCGTGAAGGCCTGAACCTGGCGACTTTGCTGGTCGACCTGGAAATCCCGAAGATCACCCGCATCCGCGCCGACCAGCTCGGCAACGCGTTCGCCAGTGCGGAAATGCTGGTGGACGAGACCGTGCATAGCTTCTGCAGCGCGGGCCTGCCATTGGAGTCGGCCAACAGCCTGGCCGCATGGCTGGAAATTCCGGAGAACATGAGTCTCCTGCTGAAGGGTGCCGCCGCCATTGAGCGCCTGCTCGCGGCCGCTCCGGTGACCGAAGAAACCATCGCTGGCCCACTGGATGGCAAGACCGTGGTCCTGACCGGCGGACTGGCGTCGATGAGCCGCGATGAAGCAGGCGAAAAACTCGAGGCGCTGGGCGCAAAACTCGCTGGCAGCGTGTCGAAAAAAACCAGCCTGGTGGTGGCAGGCGAGGCGGCGGGTTCCAAGTTGGCCAAGGCTGAGGAGCTAGGTACCGAGATATGGGATGAGGCGCGATTGTTGGCCTTTCTGGCCAAGCACGCATGAGCGTAATCCCGGCTTTGGAGCGTAGGAGCGACGTAAGTCGCGAACATGCGCCGCGCACGAAACCCATTCGCGACTTACGTCGCTACTACGACAAGCGGCGGCTGTAGCCATGCGTATGGAAGCCCTGCGCCTGCGCGCCGCGGTCAACGCACTGTTCCGCCTGTATTTCGCCGAACGCGACGTACTGGAAGTGGAAACGCCGATCCTGTCCGAGGCTGGCAATACCGAGCCCAACATCGAGAGCTTCACCACCACCTTCACCGGTCACAGCGATGCCGGCTCACGGACGCGGTGGATGCGGACCTCGCCCGAGTTCCCGCTCAAGCGCCTGCTGGCTGCCGGCGTCGGCGATTGCTATGAACTGGGTCGCGTGTTCCGCAATGGCGAGGCCGGCGGCCGCCACAATCCCGAATTCACCATGCTCGAGTGGTATCGGGTGGGCTGGGACCACCTGCAGTTGATAGAGGAAACCGTGGCCCTGGTGCAACGCGCGCTGGGCCTGATCCGACGCGAAGCCGCGGTGCTCTGCTGCACCTACCGCGAACTGTTCCTGCAGGGCCTCGGGATCGATCCTTTCACTGCCACGGAAATCGAACTTCGCGCACCCCTGTCGGGCCATGCCATCAATGGCGACGGCTTGAGCCGCGACGACTGGCTGGACCTGCTCATCACCCATCTCCTGCAGCCCACGTTTCCGGCGGATCGCATCACCGTGGTCCGCGACTGGCCGGCCAGCCAATGCGCGCTGGCCACGATCCGGCCCGGTGAGCCGCCTCTGGCCGAACGCTTCGAGTTGTACCTGGGCCACCATGAACTGGCCAACGGCTATCACGAACTGACCGATGCGGCCGAACAGCGCCAGCGTTTCGAGCGCGACCTGCGGCTGCGCGAATCCAGGATCGCGTCATTGCCTTCGCTTGATGAGCGATTGCTGGACGCACTGGCGCAGGGAATGCCGGCCTGTGCGGGGGTTGCGCTGGGTGTGGACCGCCTGCTGATGGCGATGATGGGCAGCGAGCGCATTGCCGACGTGCTGGCCTATGAATTCAGGGAAGCCTGAGCCGCAGTTTTCCGTCACTTGCCGATCCCTTAACAGGGATAGTGTGATCCTGCAGGTGAAAGTACGGGGGTGGCATGAAAAATGTTCTCAATGGATTAGCTGCTTCGTTGCTGGTGGCCTATTCGGCCTGTGCATCTGGCGAGCCGCCTGCAACCGGCGTAGCCGAGAGAATGCGTTTCCGCTGCGAAACCGACAGTAGTCAGCAGCACTACTGCAAGGTGGATACCAGGGACGGGATCACGCTGGTCAAGCAACTTTCCTCCATCCCTTGCATGCAGGGACGCAACTGGGACTACGATCGTCATGGTGTCTGGGTTTCCCATCGCTGCGGGGGTGAGTTCGTGACTGGCAAGCTGGCAGATCAATCGCCACGGCAAGGTCCCCTGGTGCGATGCGAATCGCAGGCCAACCGGATCGAGCACTGCACGGCGGACACGCGCAAGGGCGTGCGGCTGGCGCGGCAATTGTCCACATCAGATTGCGTTGAAGACCTGGATTGGGGACATGACGACAAGGGCATCTGGGTAGCCCGCGGTTGCCGCGCGGAATTCAGGACTGGAGGTGAAGAGGACTTACCTGATCAGGCAGGTGCCGAAGATGCGCCTGCCACGAGAGTTTCCTGCGAATCCAGCGGCAAGCAGCGCCAGCGATGCGATATCGCGGTCAAGGCTGGAGTGGACCTGTTTCGCCAGGTTTCGAAGACGCGCTGCGTGCGCGGCCGCAACTGGGACTGGGATGCGGGCGGTATCTGGGTGGATCAAGGCTGCCGCGCCGAATTCAGCGTGCGGTAGGAATGTCCCTCGGGCGTGATGCCTTTCGACCCGACCGCGCAAGAGCATCGCGGGCAAGGCCCGCTCCTGCAGGTAAACTTCGGCCATGGACAACAAGATCGATTACGCCCGTTACGACCGCATCCGTCCGATCCTCTGGACTGGCGAAACCCTGGATCTGCTCGACCAGCGCAAGTTGCCTTTCCAGGTCGAACATCTGAGTTCCCGGACCAGCGACGAAGTCGCTGCGGCTATCCATTCCCTTGCGGTTCGAGGCGCACCCGCCATTGGCATCGCCTCGGCCTGGGGTGTGGTGCTGGCGGCACGCGCGATAGAAGCGGC
This sequence comes from Pseudoxanthomonas sp., assembly GCA_039932615.1. Lineage (GTDB taxonomy): Bacteria > Pseudomonadota > Gammaproteobacteria > Xanthomonadales > Xanthomonadaceae > Pseudoxanthomonas_A. The sequence goes on along the minus strand of JBDTPP010000127.1, from coordinate 4,701 downwards.
CGACGGCCCCGAAGCCGCGTTGAAGCTGGAGCCAGCGTTGCAGCGTCTCAACGCTGCGCGGCCCACTGCGGTGAACCTTGCGTGGGCGCTGGCGCGTATGCGCCGCGCGCTACAACCTGCGGGTGCCGACTGGCGACAAGTGCTGGAACGGGAAGCGCAGGCCATAGCAGAGGAAGACCTGGCGGCCAACCGGCATATGGGCGAACTCGGTGCCGCCTTGATCGAAGCGGGCAGTGGCGTGCTGACCCATTGCAACACGGGCTCGTTGGCCACCGCAGGTTTCGGTACCGCATTGGGCGTGATCCGCGCGGGCGTGGCCCAGGAGCGCATCGCGCGCGTATTCGCTGACGAAACCCGGCCCTGGCAGCAAGGTGCGCGCCTGACCGTCTGGGAACTGCAGCAGGACGGCATCGACGCGACCCTGATCGTCGATTCCGCGGCCGCGCACCTGATGAAGACCGGTGCGGTGCACTGGGTGGTGGTCGGCGCCGATCGCATTTGTGCCAATGGCGATACCGCCAACAAGATCGGCACTTACCAGTTGGCGATTGCCGCGCGCCATCACGGGGTGAAATTCATGGTGGTGGCGCCTTCTTCCACCGTGGACATGGACAGGGCGAGCGGCGACCTGATCGAGATCGAGGAGCGCGACCCCGACGAAATGCTCGGCGTCGGCGGGGTGCGCACCGTCGCAGAAGGAATCCATGCGTGGAATCCGGTATTCGATGTCACCCCCGGCGAACTGATCGATGCCATCGTCACCGAGAAGGGCGTGATCCAAGCCCCCGATACGGCCTCAATGCGGGCAGCATTCGGCTGACATGGCCCTTGCAGGTCCGGACTTGTGCGGAGGCCTGGCCTCAATGTGAAAACCATCCAGGCAAGCCTGGATCTGCAAATCCAAAGGCGATGGGCTGGCTCGGCGCCACGATGCATTATTTGGCCGCCAAGTGCTTGATTTCGGAAGGCTTCAGGGCGCCCGTGCGATGCCCGTTCGTGGTATCATTCCGAGGTTGAAAATCCCCTCGATTCCCGGCCCGTCGAACCTGCTTCGGCAGCCCGGGCTTTGGCCGAAGCAATAACCAGAAGACGGAACCCGAATGGCAGAATTCGCCAAGGAAATCATCCCGGTCAACCTCGAAGACGAGATGCGCCGCAGCTACCTGGATTACGCCATGAGCGTGATCGTGGGACGCGCGCTTCCCGATGTCCGTGATGGCCTTAAACCCGTGCATCGTCGCGTCCTTTTCGCGATGAACGAACTTGGTGCGCACAGCAACAAGGCCCACTTCAAGTCGGCGCGCATCGTCGGTGACGTAATCGGTAAATACCATCCGCACGGCGACCAGTCGGTGTACGACACGCTGGTGCGCATGGCCCAGCCTTTCTCGCTGCGCTACCTGCTGGTGGATGGACAGGGCAACTTCGGTTCGGTCGATGGCGATTCCGCTGCGGCCATGCGTTACACAGAAGCGCGCATGGCGCGCCTGACCGACCAGCTGATGGCGGATATCGACAAGGAAACCGTTGATTTCCAGCTCAACTATGACGAGAAGGAATACGAACCGACGGTGATGCCGACCCGGTTCCCGAACCTGCTGGTCAACGGTTCCGCCGGGATCGCCGTGGGCATGGCCACCAACATCCCGCCACATAACCTGACCGAGGTCATCGACGGCCTGATCGCGCTGATCAACGACCCCGAGATCGACGTCGATGGCCTGATGCATTACATCCCGGGCCCGGACTTCCCCACTGCCGGCATCATCAACGGCACCAGCGGCATCGTCGCCGGCTACCGCACCGGGCGTGGCCGGGTACGCATGCGCGCCAAGGCCGATATCGAGGTCAACGATGACAACGGTCGCGAATCGATCATCGTCACCGAGATTCCGTACCAGGTAAACAAGGCCCGGCTGATCGAGAAGATCGCCGAGCTGGTCAAGGAAAAGAAGCTGGAAGGCATCAGCGAGCTGCGCGACGAGTCCGACAAGGACGGCATGCGCATCTACATCGAGATCAAGCGTGGCGACTCCGCCGACGTGGTCCTGAACAACCTGTACCAGCAGACCCAGATGGAGTCGGTGTTCGGCATCAACATGGTGGCGCTGGTCGATGGCCGCCCGCAGACGCTGAACCTGAAGCAGATGCTGGAAGCCTTCGTGCGCCATCGCCGCGAAGTGGTCACCCGCCGGACCATCTTTGAACTGCGCAAGGCCCGCAATCGCGCCCATATCCTCGAAGGTCTGACCGTAGCGCTGGCCAACATCGACGAGATGATCGAGCTGATCAAGACCTCGGCCAGCCCGCAGGAAGCTCGCGAGCGCATGCTGGCAAAGACCTGGGAACCTGGCCTGGTCGGCGCGCTGCTCGCCGCCAGCGGTGCCGACACCTCGCGTCCGGAAGACCTGCCTGCGGGCGTGGGTTTCATCGATGGCCACTACCAGTTGACCGAAGTGCAGGCGACGCAGATCCTGGAGATGCGCCTGCATCGCCTGACCGGCCTGGAGCAGGAAAAGCTGGCCGAGGAATACCGGGAACTGCTGGAAATTATCGCCGGCCTGATCCGCATCCTGGAAAACCCGGATGTATTGCTGGAAGTCATCCGCACCGAATTGCTGAACATCAAGGAAGAGTTCGGGGACGCGCGCCGCAGCGAAATCCGCCACAGCGAAGAAGACCTCGACATCCTCGACCTGATCGAGCCCGAGGACGTCGTGGTGACCCTGTCCCATGCCGGTTACGCCAAGCGCCAGCCGGCCAGCGCCTATCGCGCGCAGCGCCGCGGCGGCCGTGGCCGCAGTGCGGTGGCGACCAAGGAAGAGGATTTCATCGACCACCTGTGGCTGGTCAACACCCACGACACCTTGCTGACCTTCACCAGTAGCGGGCGGGTGTTCTGGCTGTCGGTCTACCAGTTGCCCGAAGCCGGTTCCAATGCCCGTGGGCGTCCGATCATCAACTGGATTCCCCTGGAAGCCGGCGAGCGCGTGCAGGCAGTGCTGCCAGTGCGCGAATACGCGGAAGGCCAATATGTACTGTTCGCCACCCAGGACGGCACGGTCAAGAAAACCCCGCTCACCGAGTTTGCCTACCGCCTGGCGCGCGGCAAGATCGCGATCAACCTGGACGAAGGCGACGCACTGGTCGGCGTAGCCCTGACCGACGGCACTCACGACGTCATGTTGTTCGCGTCCAACGGCAAGGCGGTACGGTTTGCCGAGAGCTCGATCCGCAGCACCGGCCGCAACACCACTGGCGTGCGCGGCATTCGCCTGACCAAGGGCGAAAACGTGCGCAGCCTGATCGTGGTCGAAGGCGACGGCGACATACTGACCGCCAGCGAGCGCGGTTATGGCAAACGCACCCCCGTCGAGGACTACCCGCGCAAGGGCCGCGGCACCCAGGGCGTGATTGCCTTGCAGACTTCGGCCCGCAACGGTCAACTGGTCGGTGCAGTCCAGTTGTCGGAACAGCATGAAGTACTGCTGATTTCCGACGCCGGCACCCTGGTCCGCACGCGCGCTTCCGAGATCTCCCAGGTAGGCCGCAACACCCAGGGCGTGACCCTGATCAAGCTGGCCAAGGATGAAACCTTGCAGGCGGTGGAGCGGCTGGATGCATCGCTGGATGATGATGAAGAAGCGGCGACCGAGGTTTCGAACGTACCGGCGTTACAGCCCGATGCCTGATGACTGGTTCGCGAAAATGCGAACCGGCTGACCCCAAAGCCCGATCAGTTGCGTTCTATACTGCCGACACAATCATGGCAGGGAGTTGCACTATGGAATCGGAATCGCAGGCCAAGGCAAGCGCGCGTATCCAGTGGATGCGCGCGTTTTTCATTTCATTGCTGGTCTTGCTGGTGCTGGGCGCCTGCAAGCGCAATGAGACCGGGCAGTTGCCCGCGCCTAGCGGCGAACCGATCAAGGCGCAGAAACAGGAGGTCAAGGGCTTTGCCCTGGCCAGCATCTACCCGGACCAGCATGACGGCGACCTTGCCATTGCCCTGGAATTCAGCCGCCCGTTGGTGGGCTCGCAGAATTTCGATGAACTGCTGGCCGTCACAGACGACAAGGGCGCTGCGGTCAAGGGCAGTTGGGTACTGGACGAAAAGGGCCTGATCCTGCGCTTCCCTTACGTGGAGGCAGCGAAGGACTATGAAGTGCTGGTGCGGGCGGACCTGCTGGCCGCCGATGGCAACCGCCTGGGCCAGGAGCTGAAGGAAAAGATCCACACCGGTGAGCTCGACCCCGCGGTGGGCTTTGCTTCACAAGGCAGCGTGCTCCCGGCACGTGAAAGCCGTGGTCTGCCGGTGGTGTCGATCAACGTAAAGGAAGTGGACGTCGAGTTCCTTCGCGTCACCGAAAAAAACCTTCCCCGGTTCTTTTCCGAGTACCAGCGCGGCGGCCGCCGCGGCAGCTGGGACCTGGACAGCGAGTACGGCGACAACACGCCGCTCGGTGACCTGGCCGAACCGGTCTACGTCAACCGCTTCCTGCTGGGCGGCAAGCCCAACGAGCGTCTGCTGACTTACCTGCCCACCCAGGACATCAAGGAGCTGCAGCAGCCCGGCCTCTACTTCGCGGTGATGAAACGCACCGGCAAGTTCTCCGGCGATTTCGAGACCGCGTTCTTTACCGTCAGCGACATCGGCCTGCACGCGCGTGCCTACAAGGACAAGCTGTTCGTGCACACCGC